>CAYMJW010000060.1:0-14929 GCA_964390455.1 uncultured Methyloceanibacter sp.
CCGAGCACGGCGAGGCCTATTTCCGCCAGGGCGAGCGCAAGGTCATCGCGCGGCTGCTTGACAGCGGGCCGCAGGTGCTCGCCACCGGCGGCGGCGCGTACATGGACGCCGAGACGCGGGCCAACATCAAAGCGCGCGGCGTTTCGGTTTGGCTCAAGGCCGATATCAAGGTTCTGCTCAAGCGCGTCGCACGGCGCGACAACCGCCCGCTGCTCGCCACGGGCGATCCGGCTGAGGTGATGAAGCGGCTCATGGACAAGCGCTACCCCATCTATGCCGAGGCCGACGTGACCGTTGAAAGCCGCGACCTGCCCCATGACGTGATGGTCGGGACCGTGATCGATTCCCTTGCCGCAAAGCTCGGCTATAGCGCGAAGCCGGCCAGGCGCCGCAAGAAGTCGCAGTGATGGAGGACCGCGCGGCAGCATCGGCGCGGCGCGAGACCGTCATCGACGTCTCGCTCGGCGCCCGCTCCTATCCTGTGGTTATCGGCGAGGGATTGCTCGCCGCAGCCGGGCAATGGATCGCTAATGCCCTCCCCGGGGCCCGGTGCGCCGTCGTCAGCGACGACAATGTCGCGGCGCTACATCTCGCTTCTCTGAAAGCGAGCCTGGTCGAGCACGGACTCTCTCTCGGCGAAGCGGTGGTGCGCCCCGGCGAAGCGAGCAAGAGCTTTCCCGTTCTCGCCACGTTGTGCGAGCGCCTGCTTGAGCTCGGTGTCGAGCGCGGCGACTGCGTCGTGGCTTTCGGCGGCGGCGTCGTGGGCGATCTCGCCGGCTTCGCCGCCAGCATCCTGCGGCGCGGCGTTCGCGTGGTGCAGATGCCGACGACGCTGCTCGCGCAAGTCGATTCCGCCATCGGCGGCAAGACCGGCATCGACACGCGGCAGGGCAAGAACCTGATCGGCACGTTCCATCAGCCGAGCCTGGTGCTTGCCGATGTCTCCGTGCTTACGACGCTCAGCGCGCGCGAGTTCCGCGCGGGCTACGCCGAAGTGGTGAAGTATGGGCTGATCGGCGATGCGCCGTTCTTCGCCTGGATCGAGGCGAACGCGGCCGAGATCTTTGCCACGCCCGGCTCCGCGCGGCGGCAGGCGGTGGAAACGAGCGCCCGTGCGAAGGCCGCGATCGTGGCCGAGGACGAGCGCGAGGAGAGCGGACGGCGCGCGCTGCTCAATCTCGGCCACACTTTCGGCCACGCGCTCGAGGCCTATGCCGGCTATTCCGACCGGCTTCTGCACGGCGAGGCCATCGCCATCGGCATACGTCTCGCCTTCGCTTATTCGGCCGAGCGCGGGCTTTGCCCCGACAGCGACGCCGCCCGGGTCGTGCAGCATCTCGCTTCCGTTGGGTTGCCTACGGAGATCGCCGAGATCCCCGGACCTCGCCCCACGCCCGAAGCGCTGCTCAAGCTGATGGCCCAGGACAAGAAGGTGAAAGGTGGCAGGCTCGCGCTGGTTCTGTCGCGCGGCATCGGCCAGGCCTTCGTCGAGCGCGACGTGTCCATGCCGCAGCTCACAGACTTTCTCGCCCGCGCCTCGGCCTAACGCGACAGAGATTCTTCCTCAGGGGCGAGCGCCTGGATGGCAAGGGCGTGGATTTTGCCGGCAAGCTCCTCGGCGAGCGCGTCATTGACCATGCGGTGACGTTCGAGCCGCGACTTGCCGGCGAAGTAAGCCGACACCACCTTGACGGTGAAATGGCTCATCCCCGTGCCGGGCGAACTGGCGTGGCCGGCATGGCGATGGGAATCGTTGACGATCTCGAGCGCCTCCGGGGCGAAGGCCTTCGTCAACTTGTCCCTGATATCCCGTTCTACCGACATCTTCGCGCGCGGCCTCGACAACCCTTCAGATTAGCCTCTTTGCCCAAGCCGAGCCATTCTTGTTGTGCTGGCTGCGGCTTCTCATAATGCCGATTCCATGGAATTCGACTCAAAATTCTTCGATCGTTTGCGGGTCAAGCCAGACCAGAACCGCCTCTTGCGCGATTCTCATCCCTCCTGCGACCGGCCCGGCTGCAAGGAACCCGGCCTCTACCCGGCACCCAAGGGACGGGGGCTGGAGGGGCAATATCACCGCTTCTGCCTCGACCACGTCCGCGAATACAACAAATCCTATAACTATTTTTCCGGGCTTCCGGACGAGGCGGTTATCAAGCACCAGAAGGACGACATGATCGGCCACCGTCCGACCTGGTCGCTCGGCGTCAATGCCGCGGCGCGCAACCGGAAGGCCGGCAGCGGCGCGCGCCCGGGCGGCTTTTCCCACAGCTTTGCCGCCGACGATCCGTTCGGACTGTTCCCCGAGGCCGACAAGGCCGAGAAGGCGAAGCCCGCGCGGCCGATTTTGCGCGCCGAGCGGAAATGCCTGCGCCAGCTCAATCTCGAGGACGGCGCCACCAAGGCCGATATCAAGACGCGCTTCAAGGAGCTGGTGAAGCGGCTCCACCCCGACCACAACAAAGGCGACCGGACCTCCGAGGACAAGTTGCGCGAAGTGATCCAAGCCTATAACTATCTGAGACAGGCAGGGCTTGCGTAATGTCGCTCGGCGGCCCTCTCCCTTCGATCGAGGCTTGGCTAAGGCCGGCCCCAAAGAGATGCGACCAACAGGCTTCCACCCATCATGACCCCAGACACTGCCCTTAGCGCCGGCTTGCCGGATATGTCGGTTTCCGTGCGTCAGGTCTTCGGCATCGACACCGACCTCGAAGTCCCGGCCTATTCCCGCCCGGACGCGCACGTGCCGGATATCGATCCCGACTATCTCTTCAACCGGGACGTGACGCTCGCCATCCTCGCCGGCTTCAAGCACAACCGGCGGGTGATGATCCAGGGCTATCACGGCACCGGCAAGTCCACCCATATCGAGCAGGTGGCGGCGCGGCTCAACTGGCCCTGCATGCGCATCAATCTCGACAGCCATGTGAGCCGGATCGACCTTGTCGGCAAGGACGCCATCGTCATCAGGGACGGCATGCAGGTGACGGAGTTCCGCGAGGGCATCCTTCCCTACGCGCTCCAGTCCAACACCGCGCTCTGCTTCGACGAGTACGACGCGGGCCGCCCCGACGTGATGTTCGTGATCCAGCGCGTGCTCGAGGTCTCGGGCAAGCTCACCCTGCTCGACCAATCCAAGGTGATCCGGCCTCACCCCTCGTTTCGCTTGTTCTCGACCACCAACACGATCGGGCTCGGCGACACGAGCGGGCTCTATCACGGCACGCAGCAGATCAATCAGGGTCAGATGGACCGCTGGTCGATCGTCGTCACCCTCAACTATCTGCCGCATGACGACGAGGTGAATATCGTGCTCGCCAAGGCCAAGAGCTGGAACAATGAGGCGGGGCGGAAAGTCATCGGCAACATGGTCCGGGTGGCGGAGCTCACCCGCAACGCGTTCATGAACGGCGACCTGTCGACGGTGATGAGCCCGCGCACGGTCATCACCTGGGCCGAGAACGCCGAGATCTTCGGCGATGTCGGCACGGCGTTCGCGCTCTCCTTCCTCAACAAATGCGACGAGCTCGAACGCGGGCTGATCGCCGAGTTCTATCAGCGCTGCTTCGGCGAGGACCTGCCGCAATCGACCGCCAACGTGGCCTTGAGCTGACCATGACCCGGCGTAAGGACGCGCCGCTCGATCCGTTCAAACGCGCCGTCACGCTGACGACCCGCTCGATCGCCGCCGACAGCGCGATGGAGGTCGTGTTCACCAGCGAGCCGCCGGGGCTCAACGGCAAGATTGCGCGGCTGCCCGAACCGTCGCGCGTTCCGACCAAATCCGAGATCGCGGTGATCCGCGGCCATGCCGACGCCGCCGCCCTTGCCGTCGCCTGTCACGATCCGACGCTGCACACGGCGCTCGCGCCTCAAGGCGGAGAGGCGCGCGAGGTGTTCGAGGCGATCGAGCAGGCCCGTGTCGAGGCGATCGGCGCCAAACGCATGCAGGGCGTCGCCGCCAATCTGACCGCTCGCCTGGAGCAGCGCTATGAGCGGAGCCGCCTCGCCCAAGCGACCGAGCGGTCAGAGGCGCCGCTCTCGGATGCTCTCGCGCTTCTCATCCGCGAGAAGCTCACCGGCGAGATCCCGCCGGCGAAGGCGCGCGCCGTCGTCAATCTCTGGCGGCAGTGGGTCGAGGGCCGGGCCCGAACCGTGCTCGACCGCATGCCCGACATGCTGTTCGACCAGGAAGCGTTCGGTAAGCTCACCCGCGAGTTGCTTGCCGCGCTCAATCTCGCCGATCAGCTCGAACAAGGATCGGAGCAATCCGCCGAAGAGACCGAGGCCGATGGCAGCGATTCTAGCAACGAGCAGGACGAGTCGGAGGGCCAGCAGCGCTCGGAGCTTTCCGCCGAAGCGCGCGAAGAGGAGGTGTCGAGCGAACAGGCGCTCGACGACAGCGACGACCGTATGGCGGACCTTCTCGATCGCGCCGACCAGGCGCAGCTGCCACGCCGGTCGCAGCCGCCGCGCGCCAATCTCTCGGTGCTCGAGAACCCCGAGGCCTTCGGCTACAAGGTGTTCACCCGCGCGCATGACGAGATCGTCAATGCCGAGGAATTGTGCGACACCGACGAGCTCGATCGCCTGCGCGCCTTCCTCGACAAACAGCTTGTCGCGCTTCATGGCGCGGTCGCCCGCCTTGCCAACCGGCTTCAGCGCAGGCTTCTCGCCCAACAGAACCGCGGCTGGGACTTCGATCTCGACGAAGGCATGATCGATGCCGCGCGGCTTGCCCGCGTCATCGTCGATCCGATGCACCCGCTCACGTTCAAGCAGGAGCGCGAGACGCAGTTTCGCGATACCGTGGTCACGCTGCTCCTCGACAATTCAGGCTCGATGCGCGGGCGCCCGATCATGGTCGCGGCGTGCTGCGCCGATATCCTTGCGCGCACGCTCGAGCGTTGCGGCGTCAAGGTCGAGATCCTCGGCTTCACCACGCGGGCGTGGAAGGGCGGGCATGCGCGCGAGGCCTGGCTGAACGCGCTGAAGCCACCGCTTCCCGGACGGCTCAACGATCTCCGTCACATCGTCTATAAGTCCGCCGACGCGCCGTGGCGCCGGGCGCGCCGCAATCTTGGGCTGATGATGCGTGAGGGCTTGTTGAAGGAAAACATCGACGGCGAGGCGCTCGCCTGGGCGCATGCCCGCCTGCTGGCGCGGCCCGAGCAGCGGCGCATCCTGATGATGATTTCGGACGGCGCCCCGGTCGACGATTCCACCCTCTCGGTCAACTCCGGGTCATATTTGGAGCGTCATCTCCGCCAGGTGATCGAAGAGATCGAAACCCGCTCCTCCGTCGAGTTGCTCGCCATCGGCATCGGCCATGACGTCACCCGATACTATCGCCGCGCCGTCACCGTGACCGATGCGGAGGAGCTTGCCGGGGTGATGACCGAGAAGCTTGCCGAGCTGTTCGACGAGGACCGCGCCTGGCGGCAGCTGCATCGCACCGTGCCGTCAGCCGCGCGCGCCATGCGCCGGAAGCTGCATTGACGTGACGCGTCGCGTTCCAAGGTTTTGGCTTCGCTTGGCCGCGATCGCGTTTGCGGTTGCGGCAAGTTTTGCCGTCGCGCCGGCGCAGGCTGAAAAGCCGGTTGCGCCGCTCGCCGGCCCGACGCCCATTACGATCGCCGTCTCGCCCATCGATTTCGACCGCGAGAACCCTTCGCGCAAGGAATTCGGCAAGCTCATCTTCCGGGCCGGCTTCAACCTCTACGCCAAATCCGCTCATTTCGGCGGCTTCTCGGCGCTCGCCGTCGACCCTTCCGGGCGGTCGTTGCTAGCCGTCACCGATGCCGGAAGTTGGCTCAGGGCCACGCTCGACTATGACGGGCGGAAGCTGAAAGGCCTGGACGACGCGGTGCTCGGCCCAATCCTAGGCGCGGGCGGGAAGCCGCTCAGCGACGGCAGTCAACGCGATTCCGAAGGCATGACGCTCGCCGACGGCGACACGCGATCAGGCACCGCCTACCTCTCCTTCGAGCGGAAGCACAGGATCGCGCGTTATCCCTTCGACACGCTGAGGTTCGGACCGCCTTCTGGCGCCGTGGCGCTTCCGGGCGGACTTACCAAGGCGCTCGCCTCCAATCGCGGCATCGAGGCGATCACGGTTATCAGGGCCGGAAAGTTGAAAGGCGCGCTCGTCGCTTTCGCCGAAGGGAGCGCGAGCGGAGCCGGCAATCTGCAAGCCTGGCTGATCGGAGGCCCCGCCCCCGGAAGCATCACACTGAAACGGATCGGCGGCTTCGACGTGACCGACGCCGCCGCCCTGCCCGACGGCGGCATCGTCGTGCTCGAGCGGCGCTTCCGTTTCAGCGAAGGGGTGAAGATGCGTATTCGCCGTATCGCGGCTTCCGAGCTGAAGAAGGGCGCGGTGATTTCCGGCGAGGTGCTGCTCGAAGCCAATGATAGCTTCAATATCGACAATATGGAGGGGATCGCGGCTCACCGTGGGGCGTCGGGAGAGACCGTGCTGACGCTGATGTCCGACGACAATTTCAGCCCGCTACAGCGGACGCTCATCATGCAGTTCGCGCTGCCCGACGGAAAACCGATGGCCGCGGGCTTGGGCGGCTAGCTTGCGGCTTGGGCCTCGGCCGGCGCGCTTTGCGCCTTGGCGATGTCGCGCTTCAGCCGGCGCGCCCGCAAGGACAGCTCATCGTCGCCCGCCTTGAGCAGAAAGGCGTCAAGGCCGCCACGATGCTCGACCGAGCGCAGGGCATTGGCGCTGATGGTGAGCCGCACGCGCTTTTTCAGCGCCTCGCTCTCCAGCGTCACATTGCAAAGATTCGGCAGGAAACGGCGCTTGGTCCGGCGCTTGGCATGGCTCACATTGTTGCCGGTGAGCACGGCTTTGCCGGTGAGCTCGCAACGACGGGCCATGATCCTTATTCCTTCCTTTTCAATTGCACGGAACCCGGTGCGGCGCTTAAGGGTTGTCGTGAGCGGCAATGCCACCGGTGGCGGAGATATACGGGGGAGACCGTTTGGGGTCAAGGCGCCGCCACAAATCTGCGCCAAGCTCGCAATTGACGAAACCCGCGAATAGAACGAAATTCGCCGTGGGGTTCTAGTGGGCGCCCCGCCTTGCTAGGGGTTGGAGCGATGCTGGAAGCGCGCCGTTGCTTGAGCCTGTTGGCCGTCGCCGCCCTGACGTTCGGGCTCGGCGGCCATCCGCCTATCGGCGCCGCCCGCGCCGAGAACAGCGTTTCGACCCCGAGCAAGATTGTCGCCGTTTACCAGGTTGAGCTCGCGGGCTTCAATCTCGGCGATTTTCGCCTGACGACCACCTTCCGCGACGGCGATTATGAGATGCGCGGCGAGGGCCGCTTCAGCGTCCTTCAGGGTCTCGTCTATTCGTGGCGCGGCGTCACCGCGGGCAAGGGCCGCGTGACGAGCTCGGGGCCTGAGCCCGCCATGTATGCGTTCAGCTATTCCGACAGCGCCAAGATGGGCGAGCGGCTGCGGCTGACATTCAGCGACGGCGACGTGACCGGCGTTTCGATCGTTCCCAACAAGCGGCCGCTCCCCCGCACCATTCCGGTGACCAAGGAACAGCTCGAAGATGTGCTCGACCCCATGAGCGGGATGTTCTTGAGCGCCAAGTCGGACAACCCCAACGGCGACCTTAATGCCTGCAATCACACGCTGCCGGTGTTCGACGGCAGGCAGCGCTTCGACCTCGTGGTCACGCCGAAGCGTACCGTGAGCGTCAAGCGGACCACACCTTCGGGCTATGGCGGCCCGGCGGTGATCTGCAAAGTGAAATTCATCCCCATCGCCGGCTACCATCCCGACAATCCTGGCGTGCGGCAGATGGCCCAGTCGAATGAGATCGAAGTCTGGCTCATGCCGGTGAAGGGCACGCAGATGTATGTCCCCTATCGCATTGTTTTGCCGACGCCGGCGGGCTATGGCACCGCGATGGTGACCTCGATCCAGGTCTCAGGGGTACGCCGGGCGAGCGCCGCGCCATAACGGCGCGGCAAGGGTTAACAGCCAAAGCCCGAATCCCAACATGTTGTATGGAACAGATGCCGAAGATTAACCTTCCCCTGATTCGTGCGTGTTCCGTTCCCGTTGCTTTCTCCGGGACTTAGGCTTGCGCAAACGCGGCTCGCGATACAGCGATTGCGATCCATCGGTGGCATAGGAGCCCAAGGGCACGAGCGCAGCTTTTCCGTATGGAACGAAATCCGAATGGGCAGAGTCACCGATTCGGACGAGTTTCGTTCCCGCCCCGTTCCTTGTTTTCGACGAGTCATAGGCTGAGATAGTCAATATGAGCCGGCCGTTCTCCACGAATTCCACAGGCCTCCAGCGCGGCCGCGGCGTCACCGCCGTGCTCGGTCCGACCAATACCGGCAAGACCCATCTCGCCATCGAGCGCATGCTCGCCCACGATGTCGGGATCATCGGTCTGCCGCTGCGGCTGCTCGCGCGCGAGGTCTACGACAAGATCGTCGCCCGCGCCGGCGCCGCCCAGGTCGCGCTCATCACCGGCGAAGAGAAGATCAAGCCGCCCTCGCCGCGCTTCTATGTCTGCACCGTGGAGGCGATGCCGCTCGAACTCGAGGCCGACTTCGTCGCCGTCGACGAGATCCAGCTCGCGGCCGACGGCGAGCGCGGGCACGTGTTCACCGACCGCCTGTTCCATGCGCGGGGCCTGAATGAGACGCTTCTGCTCGGCGCCGCAACGATGCGCGACGCCATCCGCGAACTCCTGCCCGGCGCCAATCTCGTGTCGCGCCCGCGCCTGTCGAAGCTCACCTATGCCGGCGACAAGAAGATCACCCGCCTGCCCCGCCGTTCGGCCATCGTCGGCTTCTCGGCCAATGACGTCTATGCCATCGCCGAGCTGGTACGGCGCCAGAGGGGCGGCGCGGCCGTCGTGCTCGGCGCACTCAGCCCGCGCACGCGCAACGCCCAAGTCGACCTTTACCAGAACGGCGACGTCGATTTCCTGGTGGCGACCGACGCGATCGGCATGGGACTCAATCTCGATCTCGACCACGTCGCCTTCGCCGGCATCCGTAAGTTCGACGGCCAAAGCCACCGCAACCTCACGCCGGTAGAGTTCGGCCAGATCGCGGGCCGCGCGGGGCGCCACATGAATGACGGCACGTTCGGCGTGACCGGCCAGGTGGCGCCCTTCGAGCCCGAGCTCGTTGACCGCCTCGAGAACCACAGCTTCGACCAGGTCGGCGTGCTGCAATGGCGCAACCGCAAGCTCGATTTCGCCTCGATCGAGCGGCTGAAGGACAGTTTGCGCGACACTCCCGACCATCGGCGCCTGACGCGTTCGCGCATGGTTGACGATGTGATCGCGCTCGAGAATGTGAGCCACGATGCGGGCGTGCGCGACATGGCGCAAGGGCCGGCGGCCGTCGCGCTCCTGTGGGACATGTGCCAGGTTCCGGACTACCGGAAGATCTCCGCCGCAAGCCATGCCGAGCTCGTCGCGACCCTCTATCGCTTCGTCATGAGTGATGAGGGCAAGATCCCGGCCGACTGGTTCGCCGCTCAGGTGGCGCAGACCGATCGCAGCGACGGCGACCTCGACACGCTTTCGAACCGGCTCGCGCAGATCAGAACCTGGACCTTCGTGTCGCATCATGGACACTGGCTGGACGATCCCGAGCATTGGCAGGGCCGCACCAAGGCCATCGAGGACGCGCTGTCGGACGCGTTGCACGAGCGCCTGACCCAGCGCTTCGTCGACCGGCGGACCAGCGTGTTGATGCGCCGCTTGCGCGACAAGGAAGAGATGGCGGCCGAGATCGCGCCCGACGGAAACATCATCGTCGAGAACCATTTTGTCGGACGGCTCGACGGGTTCCGCTTTACGCCCGACAGCACGGGCGAGGACATTCATGGGCGCGCGGCGCGCCACGCTGCGGCCAAGGTGCTTAGCGGGGAACTCTCGACCCGCGCCGATGCGCTCTGCGGCGCGCCTGACGCTGCGATCGCGTTCGCGCCCAACGCACGGATCGTCTGGCAGGGCGCGGAGATTGCGCGTCTGGAGCGGGGCGAAACCGCGCTCAAGCCCCGCATCCAGCTTATCGCCGACGAGCACCTTACGGCGTCCGATCGCGAGCGTCTCATGCAGCGCCTCGAAGCGTGGCTCGCCTCCGAGCTTGGAACCAAGCTCAAACCGTTGATGCTGCTCAGCGAGGCTTCGGACGTGTCTGGGCTCGCCCGCGGGCTTGCCTTTCAATTGACGGAGAATCTCGGCGTGATCCGCCGCGAAGGGGCCGCCGCCGACATCAAGGCGCTGGATCAGGAGGCGCGCGCCCAACTCCGCAAATACGGCGTCCGCTTCGGTGCGTTCAATGTCTATATTCCCGCCCTGCTCAAGCCGGCCGCGGCCGAACTCGTGTTGCTGCTATGGGCGCTTCATGCCGGGCGCGACCACGGCATCGATATCGAGGCGCTGCCTGCGCGCCCGCAGCAGGGCTTGACCTCGGTCGAGGCGGGAACCGCGATCCCGGAGCCCTTCTGGCGCGCCGCGGGCTTCCATGTCGCGGGCCCGCGCGCCGTCCGCATCGACATGCTGGAACGGCTCTCCGACGTGATCCGCGCGCGCATCGCTTTCCGCCCGGCCGAAGGGGCAGACGCCCCTGCCGGCGCGACCGGCGATGGCGGCTTCCGGGTGGTGCCTGAGCTGATGTCGCTCGTCGGCTGCTCGGGCGAGGAATTTGCCTCTATTCTGAAGTCGCTCGGCTTCAAGCGCGAGAGGCGGCCGCTCGCGGCGACGACTGACGCGCAAGCTCAGGATGCCGCGTCAGCCGAGGCGATCGCCGTCGACGAGATTTGGCGTCCAGGCAAGAAGCGAGGGCCGCGCCAAGAGTCGCGCCAAGACAAGGCCGAGGACCGTAAGCCAAGGCGGCAGCAGCGCGCCAGGGCGCCAAGACGCGAGCGGCCCGAGCGTCCGCCGCAGCGGTCGCCCCAGCGCGTGGAGGCAGAGCGGAAGAAGCTCGAACATTCGCCGTTCGCGGCTCTCGCGGCCCTCAGAGGGCGCCTGACCAGGCGCCAGCCGGAAGGAAACTGACGCCCCCCTATGCCGTTACAGCGGCTCGACAAGTGGCTCTACTGCGCAAGGCTCGCCAAGACGCGGACCGGCGCCGCGCGGCTGATCGAGGACGGCAAGGTCCGCATCAATGGCGCCCGCGCGCTGAAACCGAGCCGCCTCGTGCGGGCGGGGGATGTCTTGACCGCGGCGCCGCGCGGCAGGCTCTTTGTCGTGCGGGTGCTGGCCGGCGTAGAGCGGCGCGGCCCGGCGAGCCTGGCGCGGTCGCTCTACGAGGACTTGACCCCGCAAGCGGCGCCTGAGCCGGAAGGCGGGCCTCGAGGCGACCGCCGCAAGGGCGCCAGACCGACCAAACGGGACCGCAGGCGGATCGACGCTTTGCGCAATGCCTGACCGCTGAAACAGCCTCCGCGGCACGCTATCGCTCGCCTTGTGCCAACCGCCCGATTGTTATAGGCAAGGCGGTTCAGCGGGCGATCACGCGCGCCTCGGACGGGGCCGGAATTGGGCCGTTTGCGGGCCCCGGAAGTGTGTGGGAAGGATGACCTACGTCGTCAACGAGTTTTGCATCAAGTGCAAGTACACCGACTGCGTCGAGGTGTGCCCGGTCGATTGTTTCTACGAGGGTGAGAACATGCTCGTGATCCACCCCGACGAGTGCATCGATTGCGGGGTGTGCGAGCCGGAATGCCCGGTCGACGCCATCAAGCCCGACACGGAGCCGGGGTTGGAGCCCTGGCTCGAGCTGAACCGCAAATTCTCGGAAACCTGGCCGAATATCACGAGCAAGAAGCCGGCGCCCGCCGATGCCGACGCCTTTGTGTCGGAGCCCGACAAGTTCCAGAAATACTTCTCGTCCGAGCCGGGCGAAGGAGACTAAGTCCTTCAAGGGGTTAAACGTTAACCCTAGGGGCAAAATGTCGCATGTTGCGGCGCAAAAACGGCCGTGCTGCGACACGGGATCGCTTCCGAATTCACTAAGATTGTGTTATTGTGACGGCGAAATGGCGCGGACTGCCGGCGCAAAATGGACCGAGAGAGGCGTCCCTGTTTGGGCGCGCTTTTTTTTCCAAATTGGGGGAGGTGGCGCGATCAGGCTCCTGATCGGCGGCTCATCTTGTGCCTGAGGCCCTGACCATATTGTCCGGCGGACGCCGGCGCCAAGCATTCTGAGAGAGTGAGACGAGAGTATGCCCGACAGAAAGAAACCCCAGCAAAGACACGGCTTCCGGACCAACGAGTATATCGTCTATCCGGCGCATGGCGTGGGCCGGATCGTCAGTATCGAGGAACAAGAAATTGCCGGAGCCAAGCTCGAGTTGTTCGTCATCAACTTCGAGAAGGACAAGATGACGCTCAGAGTGCCGACCGCGAAGCTCGCGACCGTCGGCATGCGCAAGCTCTCGGAAGACAAGACGGTAAAGAAGGCGCTCGGCACGCTCAAGGGCAAGGCGCGCATCAAGCGCACCATGTGGTCCCGTCGCGCCCAGGAATACGAGGCCAAGATCAATTCCGGCGACCTCGTCTCCATCGCCGAGGTCGTGCGCGACCTCTACCGCTCCGAGGCACAGCCCGAGCAGTCCTATTCCGAGCGCCAGCTCTATGAGGCGGCCCTCGACCGCATGGCGCGCGAGATCGCGGCCGTGGAGAGGCTGGACGAAGCGAGTGCCGTGGCCAAGATCGACGACGTCCTGGCCAAGACGGCGCGGCACGCCAAGCTCGCAGCCGAGACCGAGGCACGCACCCGGGCGGCCTAACGTCCTGTCGCAGAAATTTTGGCGGTAAGCCGGGCAGCGATCGCGCTGCTCGGCTTTTTTCTTGGCGGACCGCTTCAGGCCGGCCCGCAGCCGATCTGGCCCATGAGCACCTTGAGCTCGACCGCCTCGGTGTGAGCATCGATCTCCGCGCAGAGCGCGAGCGACTGGCGCAGCCCCTGGCAGGCCGTTGCCGTCTCGCCACGGGCATGGGCGAGAACGGCGAGGTTCCGCATCTGCATGACGATGGCACGCTTGTCGTCAGCATCGCGCGCGGCATCCAAGGCCGTATTGAACTCGTCCTCGGCTTCGGCGAGCCGGCCAGCTTCGAGATAAAGCGTGCCGAGATTGCCGGAGGCGCCCGCCACGCCTGCCGCGTCATTCGCGGACAAGAACAGCTCCACGGCCTTGCGATAGCTCGTCTCGGCCTCATCGGTCCTTTTCTTCGCGCGATGGACGTTGCCGAGATTGAACAGGGCTTGGGCCGCGCGTTCCGGAGGCCCGAGGTCTTCGTAGAGGCGAACGCTTTCGGCGAATCTTGCGCCCGCCTCGTCGAAGCGGGCGCGCTCGAACAGGATCGTGCCGAGATTGAGACTGGCCCGGGCCACCCCGTCCTTGCGCTCGAGCCGTCCCTCCAGGCGTAGCGCCTGACGCGCCATCGCCTCCGCGCGGTCGAGGTCTTGGGTCTCGCGATACAGCAAGGTGAGATTGCCGGCGGCAATGGCGGCGATCGCCGTCTCGCCCAGCCGGTCGGCGATGGCCAGGCTCTTGATTATCATCTGCTCGGCCTCCGAGGTCTTGCCCAAGCCTTGCAACAACAGGCCGAGATCGGCGTAGAGCTGGGCAAAGCCGAGCTCATACTTGTTCGCGGTACAGAGCGCCGCGGCCTGGTTGAAATTGAGAAGAGCCTTGTCGCGATTGCCCGCCTTCAGTTCCGCGTTCGCGAGCGCGATCAGCGCATCGACCTGGCCCTTTGGATCGTCCTGCGCTTCGAAGCCTGCCTTGGCGGCGCCGAACTTTTCGATCGCCTTGGGGAGATTCCCGCGCCTGAACTGGAGGATGCCGGCGAACAGGTCGAGCGCGCCGGCGCCGTCGGGACGCGCCCCCTCCTCGCGCATTGCGTCGGCCGCCGCGCTCAAACTCTCCAGGCTCTCGAGGTCGTCAGACCTGAAATGCGCGAGCGCAAGCGCGAGCAGGTTGTCGGCGCTTGCCGGATCGAGCGCGACAGCATCGCGGAAGAGGCCGAGCGCCTCCTCCGGGTCCGCCGCCAACGTCAGAACGCCCTGATGGCGGAGCGCCACGGCGGCATCGCTCGAGGCTCGCGCCATCTCGGCGCGCTTGGCGTGCGCGAGACGCGCGAAAATTTCCGCGGCCGGCGTCACGTTGGCGGCGCCGAGCCGGGCGATGGCGCGCCCCGCGATCCGCGGGTCTTCGGCGGAAAGGGCAAGAACCGCTTCCGTCACCAGCGCCTTGATGCTGTTGCTCTCTTTCAGGGCGAAGCGGTCGCCGTCCCCGCGCGCGCGGGTCATCATGTCGCCGGCGAGCTGGACGGCAATCGTCTCGGCCATCATCCGCGCATGCTTTTCCCGGCGCTTGCGCAACTGCACCAAGATGACAGCAAGCAGGACGAGCGCTGCCGCAATAATCCCGGCGACGATCAGGACGTTCCGCAAGGTCGTCCCGTCGAGCGGAAAGATGCGTGTGAAAGACTCCATGGCGCTCGATGCAAACTCCCCGTTTCCCCAGTTTAGGACTATGGCACCGCGGCCTATAGCGGGATAGGTCTTCGATCGAGCGGGGGTTTCGCGTCCCCCTGGCCGCCGCCCGCCGCAGGCAAGAGCTCGATCTGCTCGGGATGGGTTGCCTCGATCATGGGTCCGTTCCGCCAGGCGAGCCAGCCCCGCACGCGCAGGCGCTTGCCGGCGAGCGCCATCGGATCGAGCCCCGCAGCGGTGAAGACAGCCACATCCTTCCGCTCGATGCTGATGGTGAAATCGCTCCGCCAATCTTGCGCGAAGTTCAGATAGACGCGGCCGCTCCCCTTGCCCACGTTCAGCACCGTCCCCTCGATCAACTGATAAGAATGGATCAGGCGGTCGAGCCGCTTCAGGTCGCGCGCGTCTTCGATGCGATAGGCCGA
>CAYMJW010000061.1:0-14748 GCA_964390455.1 uncultured Methyloceanibacter sp.
GTGAATGGCATTCACGAGGTCGGCGGTTCGATCCCGCCTGGCTCCACCAAATTCCCAGCGATAACCGCCGACATTTGGACGACCCGTAGGCCTCGGACGCGGCGAGCGTTCAAAGAACTGTTAGGTTTTGTCGCTAAGCTCGGCGCATGGGCAATGGTGCAACGAACGCATTTCTCGTCGCCTTGGCGATGGCGGTGGGCTTGACGCTCGGCGCCGTGACCAAGTTCGGCCTCGGCTACGATCTTGCGGCCGAGCCGCCGTCGTCAGAGACCCAAGCGACGCAATAATCTAGACCCCCTCATGCTGAGGAGGGCCGAAGGCCCGTCTCAAAGCACGCACAGCGCCCGACGCACCCTTCGAGACGGCCGCGAGACGCGGCCTCCTCTGGGTAAGGCGGAGGCGAGAGGCGACCGTGGATGGCCGGAGCCTGTCCCGGACTTGATCCGGGGATCAAGCCCGGCCACCCGGGTCCGGCTTCGCCGGCCCGGGCGCAAGCATGACGGAGCGTTAGCGCGGGTGGATCAAAAGCCCGGGCAGATCATCTTCCAGCGGCCGAAGACGCCCCGCCTCCAGTAGCAGGTCGGGTAGACCGGCGGTCCCCAGGAGAGCGCAAAGACCGGCTCGTCGACGTCGTAGGTCACCCACACGCATCGATCGCCGTTGCAGAGCCATTCGGCCTTCGCCGGCTGATTTGCAAAGATGAGAGCGAGCGCTAGAAGCAAAGTTGCGAACGTTACTCTGATCACGTCAACCCCCTAACCACGATGTTCATTGCCGCGCAAACGCTCTAACCCGGGCGCCGCGCCAAGTCCATCCCGCGAATGGCGTGGAACCGCAAAAAACCCCGATCAAGCATTAACGCTACACTTTGGGATAAACTTTCATCGACCATCGGCGGCCGCTACGATAACCTTGCCCGAGGGGACGTTTGGCGGGGGAATAGTCATGCAAGAGACTTCGTTGTCAGGCGCCGAAGCGCAAGGCGCGCCGTCGTGGTATCTGGCGCGCGGCGATAAGAGATTCGGTCCGCTCGGGACCCGCGAATTGCTGCTTCTCGCCGAGCGCGGCGGGCTCAAATCCGACGACCTTCTGTGGAAGACGGGCTTCGCGTCATGGAAGAAGGTCGGCGAGGTCTGCGATCTCGGCGCGGTGCCGGAGATCGCGGCGAAGCAGGGTTCACCGTCTGACGATGCCATGTTGCTTGCGAACGGTGCGGCAAATGTCGAGGCCACCGCAGCGAGCGAGCGTTCGGCGCCGGGGCCCAAGCGAAACCTGAAGGCGCGGCTCCTGGATGAGCTGAAGAAGTTCCTGATGATCTTCGCCTATCTCTGGCTCGTGTTTCTTGTCTTTCTCGTGCATGAGTGGGTCGTCCTTGCGAACAACAATATCGGTTTCCGTTTCTACGGGCTTGCGGCTCTCAACGCCCTGGTTCTGGGTAAGATCATGCTCATCGCCGAGACTATGCGCTTCGCGGAGAGGTTTCACGACCGGCCGCTGATCGTCCCCATCGCCCACAAATCCGTGGCATTCGCGGTGTTGCTGATGGCCGCCTATATTCTCGAGGAAATCGCCGTGGGCATGTTTCACGGCAAGAGCGCCGCCGAGAGTTTTCCGCAGATCGGCGGCGGCGGCGTGGTTCCCATCCTCTGCGTCACCGCGCTCTTGGCGATCGCGCTGATTCCCTTCTTTGGGTGCCGCGAGATCGCGCGCGTCGTCGGCGAGAAAGAGTTTCGCACGCTCATGCTCGGTGCTGCTAAGAGCCGGCTGGACCGAAAGTCCGTTTCCGCGGCGCCCGATCCGGCCCCGGCGAGCGCTTAGAAGCCGCGCGGCTGCGGCAGGGGCCAAACACGAAGGGGTGATCGCGGGCACGCCTGAGCTTGAATTGGCCTCGCCGTTCCCCATATGCGAAGGCGAAAAAGCAAAGGCTCGGCGCCCGCGGCGGGGCCGGGCCTTGTCTGTCAGAGGCGCCGTCAGGGCCTCGCCTTAAGCCCCGGCCCGCGCGCTCTCCGATCGAAAGGGCTTGTAGGCTTGATGACGCGCGTGACGCTCCTCGACGGCAGTCTTTGGCTCGGCGTGCAGGCTCAAAACGGGCCGCGCGTCGGGGGCAAGTTCGACGCGGGCTACCCCCCGTACAACGTCGAGCTCCTGCCGGGAGAGCCGGGCGCTTTGCGCCTCACCCTCGCGGTCGCGGGCTTCCGCGCCGATCAGCTCGAGGTGAACATCGAGAACGGCGAACTGACCATTCGCGGAATGCAGCGTGAGGAACCCTCGCGCGACTTTCTGCACCGCGGCATCGCCGCGCGGCAATTCAAGCGGAGCTTCCAGCTCGCGAGCGGGGTGGAGGTCCGCACGGCCGAACTCGACAACGGGCTGCTCGTCATCGAACTCGCCCGGCCGCGCGAGGAGAAGCGCGTGATGAAAATCGAAATCGCCGCCGCCGATTGAAGCCTTCGCCTCTCTTGCGCCGTAGCTACGGCATCCCCTCGTAACGAGGAACAGACGTGAAATGAACAAGTTCGAAAAAGAAGAGAAACGCGAGGTCGATGCGCCGCTGACAAGGCGCGAACTCGCCGAGCTTGGCGACGGTGAGGTCGCCTATATCAAGCAGCTCGACGCGGACTCGGCCGAACGCCTGTTTCCGGCGCTGTCAACCGCGCCGAAGGGCATCGATCTCTATGCCGTGCTCGGCGCCGACGGGACGCCGCTTGCGCTCACCGACAGCCGCAGCGCCGCCATCGCCAACGCGATCGAGAACAATCTCGTGCCGGTGAGCGTGCACTGACGGCGCCACGATAATTTGTGAGTCTAGGCGCGGCTCAAGCCGCGTGAGACGAAGGTTCGCCCTCGGTCAAGACCGCGTAAAGTGCCCCGGCATCCTTCGAGGCGCGGAGCTTCTCCACCGCGGTCCCGTCGCGCAACAGACGGGAGATGCGCGCGAGCGCCTTGAGATGATCCGCGCCGGCGCCCTCGGGCGCGAGCAGAAGCACGACAATATCGACCTTCTGGCCGTCGATCGCGTCGAAGTCGATCGGCTCGGCGAGACGGGCGAAAATGCCGGCGATACGCTTTAGCCCCTTCAGCTTGCCGTGGGGAATGGCGACGCCGTGACCGAGCCCGGTCGAGCCGAGGCGCTCGCGCTGCAACAGCACGTCGAAGACGTCACGCTCGGAAAGGCCGGTGAGGCGGGCGGCGCGCGCGGACAGTTCTTGCAGGAGCTGCTTCTTGTTCTTCGCCCGAAGCAGCGGCACCACAGAGTTGGGCGCGATGAAATTCGTCAGCAGCATCTTTCTTTCCCTCCGATGGGCGGTCGCGGGCATGAGCGGATGATTTCCGCTTAAGACCGCTTGCGCGCCTTCTTGGTTCGTTGCTGCGCGACCGCTTCGCCGATTGAGCGGAGCGGCCCGGCCGGATCGATCCAGCCGATATTGCCGTCGTCGCGGCGGTACACCACGTTGATTTCCCCGTGACTTGCATTGCGAAACACGACAACCGAGCGATCGGACAGATCCATCTGCATTACCGCGTCGCTCACCGCCATTTCATGCACGGGCATTTCGGCCTCGGCAATGATAACGGGATTGTCCTCATCGCGTTCCTCGCGATTCTCAGGCGGGACTTGAATGATGTAGTCCGCGGCCTGCGTCTCCTTGCGCGGCGTCTCGCCGCCGTGCCGCTTCAGCCTTCGTGTGTAGCGCCGGACGCGCTTCTCGAGCCGCTCGCAGGCGCGATCGGCGCTCTGATAGGCGTCGGGCGCCGTGCCATGCGCCTCGAGACTCATGCCCTGCCACAAATGAATGGTGCAGCCGGTACGAAACTCGCCGTGCTCCTTCTCGATGCGCACATGCCCTGCCGTCTCGCGTCCGGTGAACTTCTCGACGGTATGGGCGATACGATCCTGGACGTAGCTTCGTAACGCCTCGCCAACGTCCATGTTCTTTCCGGTTACTTGTATGGTCATTGCCGGCGGAGACTGTGTTGTCGCCTTTCTCACGCCCTACAGGGGCGCTTGCCGCTCAACGTCGCGGAACCGAACTCTGCATCAGCGAAACCGGCGCGCTTTGGAACGGATTTCCCTCCGGTCTCCACCCGCGGGCGGGGAAGCTAGAACGCAGGTCCCGGGGTGTCAAACCAACTATTTGCGCCGGCCCTCTTTACAGGATTCTCGTTGTTATACCGAGATTTAGGTACGCCTAAACGCGCGCGCAAGGGGTGAGCCGCTTCTGCCTCCGGCGCATGGCCGAGGAGGGAATGCGCAGCGCCTCGCGGTATTTTGCCACCGTGCGGCGCGCGATGTCGATGCCGTCGTCCTTCAACCGCTCCACGATCTTGTCGTCGGACAAGACGGAGCCGGCCTGCTCCGCCTCGACCATGGCGCGGATGCGGTCGCGCACCGATTCGGAGGAGTGGGCATCGCCTTCGCTCGTCGCCGCGATCGCCGAGGTGAAGAAATATTTCAGCTCGAACAGGCCGCGATTGGTCGCCATGTATTTGTTGGCCGTGACCCGGCTCACCGTCGATTCATGCATCGCGATCGCGTCGGCCACGGTCTTCAGGTTCAAGGGCCTGAGATGGCGGACGCCGTGGGTGAGGAAGGCATCCTGCTGGCGCACGATTTCTTGTGCCACTTTGAGGACGGTGCGGGCGCGCTGATCGAGGCTCTTGACGAGCCAATTCGCCGTCTGGAAGCAATCGGCGAGATAGGTGCGGTCCTCCTTGCGCGTCGCCGATTTCGACACGGTCGCATAGTAGGAGCGGTTGACGAGCAGCCGCGGCAGCGTCTCGCCGTTCAACTCGACATGAAAGCCGCCGTCGGGAAGCGCACGCACGAGCACGTCCGGAACGACGACCTGCGCCGGCGCCGAGCCGTAGCCGAGACCGGGCTTGGGATTGAGCCGCTTGACCTCGGAGATCATGTCCAGCAAGTCCTCGTCGGAGACTTTGGTCGCGCGCTTGAGTGCCCCGAGATCGTGGGCGGCGAGAAGATCGATGTTGGCGATGAAGGCCGCCATTGCCGGATCGCAGCGGTCCTGCTCCTTTAGCTGAAGCATGAGACACTCGCGCAAGTCGCGGGCGAACACGCCGCAAGGCTCGAAGCCCTGCATCACACGCAGCGTCTCCTCGATGAGTTCCGGCGGCGCACCGAGCAACTCGGCAAGACCTGCGAGGTCGCCCAAGAGATAGCCCGCATCGTCGGTCATATCGATGAGGTGATGGCCGATGAGGCGGCGCGCGGGATCGGTGAAGGCGAGCATGAGCTGCTCGGTGAGGTGATCCTTCAGCGTCCTTTCGCCCGCGACATACGATTCGAGGTTCGGCGAGTCCCCGCCCACAGTGCGGCCGGTCGCGCCGAACGCGGGGGCGCCGGACGCGTTGAAGGAAGCAGCGGAGGCGCCGTCGGCGTCGGGAAACACGTCCTGCGGCTCGACGTCGAGGTCCTCGGTCCGGCTCGTGCCCGTCTCGAGATCGATCCATTCGCCGTCATCGCCGTCGCCCGATTCGATTTCGTTCGCGCCATCGGGCGCCTCTGCATCGTCCTTGGCGGCAGGTTCGTCGGTCGTTTCGGCGCCGCTGCCCGTTTCGTCGGGATCGGCGCGTTCGAGCAGCGGATTGCGCTCGAGCTCGGCCTCGACAAAGCTCTGAAGCTCGACGCTGGAGAGCTGGAGCAGCTTGATCGCCTGCTGCAAAAGCGGCGTCATGACCAAGCTGTGAGCCTGACGGAGTTCGAGCTTCGTGGTGATCGCCATTGTCGCGCCCGGTCCGCCGGCTGGTCAGATCTTGAACTGATCGCCGAGATAGACGCGCCGGACGTCCTCGTTGGCGATGACCTCCTGCGCCGTGCCGTGCGTCAGCACCATGCCGTCGTGAATAATATAGGCGCGGCTGACGAGGTCGAGCGTTTCGCGGACGTTGTGATCGGTGATGAGGACGCCGATCCCGCGCTGGGTCAGGTGACGCACAAGCGCGCGAATGTCGTTGACGGCGATCGGATCGATGCCGGCGAAGGGCTCGTCGAGCAGCATGAAGGACGGACGCGAGGCAAGGGCGCGCGCGATTTCGACCCGGCGCCGCTCGCCGCCGGACAGCCGCATCGCGGGCGAGGTCCTGAGACGGGTGATGCGGAACTCCTCCAGCAGCGCGTCAAGCTGGCGCTGGCGTTCGCGCTTGTCGGGCTCGACGGTCTCGAGCACGGCGAGAATGTTCTGCTCGACCGTAAGCCCCCTGAAGATCGAGGCTTCTTGCGGCAGATAGCCGATGCCGAGCCGCGCCCGCCGGTACATCGGCAGTTTCGTCACGTCCGTGCCGTCGATCTTGATCGTGCCCTCATCGGCGGGAATGAGGCCCGTGATCATGTAGAACACGGTCGTCTTGCCGGCGCCGTTCGGCCCCAGCAGCCCGACCGCCTCGCCGCGGTAAACCTCGAGACTGACGCCGCGAACGACGGTGCGCTTCTTGAAGCTCTTGACGACCGATCGAACGATGAGGCGGCCAAATTCCGGATTGGCCTTCGCGCTCGGGGTCTGAACCGGAGCGACGGGTTGGGTTGGCGCCGCTGCCTGGCGGCCAGGAAACGACAGCAATTTACCCACGACCCCTTTCGCTCCCTAAGTGAAGCGCCGACTGGTTAAGTTTCCTGCAACGGACCCCTTCACTGCCCGTCCGGGCTGAGCGGGAACGGCACGTCATCGGAGGGCGCGCCGAATTCCGGCTCGGCCTTCTTGTCCTTGTCGGGCTTGTTCTTCTTGTCCGAAGCGGCCGCAGGTTCGGCCCCACCCGGCTTGGCGCCTCCCGCATCGCCGCCCTTGGCAGCATCCTTCGGCATGAACAGCGCACGGATACGGCCTCCGGCGGCCTCATTTCCCGAATTTTCGAACCGGCTTTCACCCGTTTTCAGATCGATGACGAGCCGGTCTCCCTTTAGCACATTCTGGCCTTGCGTTAACACCACATTGCCGCCGACGGTGACGAGTTGCCCCGGCACGTCGTAGAGGGCCCAATCGCTCGAGGTGGTCTGATCCTTGTCGCTGGTGATGACGACCTCGCCCTTCGCCTCGATCTTGGAGATCCGGGCTTGCTCGCCTTTCGCCGCCTCGGCGCCGCCCTTCGCGTCGGCAACCTTCGCCGGAGGCGTTTCCGCGCCACCCTCTTTCTTGCCCCCTGAGGCGAGGCTGCCGCCGCCGATATAGTGCACGTTGAGCTCTTTTGCGCGGAGCGTGGTCGTGCCCTGCACCGCTTTCACATTGCCGCTGAAGGTCGCGTATTTCTCCTTGTCGTGCACCACGAGCACGTCCGATTCGATGTCGATGGGATCGCTTGAGCTTTCGGAAAGCCCGCCGAACGAGTTCGTGAGCGTCTGCGCCATCGCGGGAGGCGCGAGCAGCAAAGCGAAGTTGAGCGCCGCCAATCCGGCAAAGGCGCGGAGCATCGCAACGAGCAAGATTTGCCGAGCCGGTTTCATGGGCTGCCCGGGGCCGCACTGCCGGCAGCGTCGGTGCCGGCGCCACTCTCCCCCGGCAGCGGCGGCAGCGGCGGCAGCGTCACCTCGCCCGCGGTTCCTGCCTCCGGCGGCGGCTTCATCTCGTCCGCGGCTCCCGCCTCCGGTAGCGGCGGCGGCGCCATTTCTGCCGCTTCTCCCGTCTTCGGCAGGTTGGGCGCATTCTGCGGAGCGCCCGGTGCGGCCTTAGCCGGCTTCGTCTGCTTCTCGGGTCTGACGATGTGGACTTTGACCTTGCCGCGAAAAGTGAGCGTATGCTTGGCCGAGTAGAAGGTGAGCGCGTTCGCCTTGACGGTGCCATTCGGCAAGACGAACGACACCGGGCGATGCGAGCGGATGATTTGGTTCTTGGTGTCGAGGGTGGCGTGTGTCAGCGCGCCGGAGACGCCGGAGCTCGTGGCGATGTCGATCTTGTCTTGCATCACGAGGCGCCCGGTCTTGTTGTCGAACCTCCCCCGCGTCGCCCGCATGCGCGACCAGCCGCCATCGACAGCAGAGAGATCGGCCTTGATGGCGTGGAGCTTGATTAAGTTCGGGTTCTTGACGTCCTGGTCGGCGTAGTCGGCGCCGATGACGTATTTCCCGCTTTTCTTGTCGGCGCCCTCGAGCTTCGGGTTGACCATGCGCAGATTGCCGTCGACGATCTCGAGCCCCTCGATGCTTCCCTTCATGTCGCCGATGCTGATGCCGACGCCAATGCGCGTCGAAATGAAATAGCTGGCGAGCACCAGCACGGCGAAGGCCGGGAGCGCCTTGCGCAAAAATTTGACGCGCTTGGTGTGGCGCTCGGCGCTGGCAAAGGCGCGCACGCGCTCCTCCGCCGTGCGGACCCGATACCGCCCGCCGCCGGCAATCACATTGGCATCAGCCGCCATCTCTCCCCGCTCAATCTCAGGGCACCGGCAAGTGCGGTACGGAGCCAGCTAGCCGCAGGACTTTGATGACATTGCGACGCGACCCACGAGCCCGTTTCGCCCGGAGGCGCCGTTTTCGGCGGCTCAGTGGGCGAAGGGGTCGATATCGGACCAGCCCCGCAAATCGAGCTCGGCCCTGACCGGCAAGAACTCAAAACAGGCCCGCGCCAGGCTTTCCCGCCCTTCGCGCCGAAGCATGGCGTCGAGTTTCTCTCGAAGCGCGTGCAGATGCAACACATCGCTCGCGGCATAGTTGAGCTGCTCAGGGGTAAGCTCAGCCGCTCCCCAGTCCGAGGATTGCTGCTGCTTGGACAGCTCGATGCCGAGCAATTCCTTGCACAAATCCTTGAGCCCATGCCGGTCGGTGAAGGTGCGGGCGAGCCGGGAGGCCACCTTGGTGCAATAGACCGGCTTCGGCATCACGCCCAGAGCATGCTTGAGCACGGCCATGTCGAAGCGGCCGAAATGGAAGATCTTGAGCACGCTCTCATCGGCGAGCAGGCGCTTGAGCTCGGGCGCATCATAGGTTCCGGCAAGCTGCACCAGGGTGGCGCGGCCATCGCCCTCGGAAAGCTGAACCAGGCACAGCCGGTCGCGATAGGGATTGAGACCGAGCGTCTCGGTGTCGATGGCGATGGCACGGCCACCGAGGCGGCCGCGCGGTAGATCGCCCTGATAGAGCTCGACGTTCGGGTGCTGGCTCAAGCGTGAAGCGCTCCTTGGCGGCGGATTTGATACCGCGCGGCGCTTAACAAAGCGGGAATGGTGCCCAGGAGAAGACTCGAACTTCCACGCCCTTGCGGGCACTAGCACCTGAAGCTAGCGCGTCTACCAGTTCCGCCACCTGGGCTTGAGGCTGATGAGGTACGATCGGGGCTTACGAAAGTCAATCAGGCTGCCGTTAGGAGGAGAAGCCGGCGAAATCTTAAGACGGGCGGCGCTTCACAGGGTTCGGCCGCCTCGTGTAAATGCTCTCTAGCAGCTTGGTACAAGGACAGCACGTGGCCATCACCCTCGATAACAAGGCGCTCGTGACCATTTACGGGGGCTCGGGCTTCATCGGCCGCCATGTGGTCGGCGCCCTGGCCAAGACCGGCGCGCGCATGCGCGTGGCCGTCAGGCGCCCCGAACTCGCAGGCCATCTCCAGCCGCTCGGCAGCGTCGGCCAGATCAATGCCGTCCAGGCCAATGTGCGCTACCCCGACTCGCTCGTTGCGGCGGCGCGCGGCGCCGACGCCGTCATCAACCTTGTCGGCATCCTGTTCCCGACCGGCAAGCAGACCTTCGAGGCGGTGCAGGACGAAGGCGCCAGGCATGTGGCCGAGGCCGCGTGGGCGGCGGGCGCGAAGGCGCTGGTTCACGTCTCGGCGATCGGCGCTCGTCCCAACGCGCCGTCGGTCTACGCAAAGAGCAAGGCGCAAGGCGAGGCTGCCGTCAGAGAGGTGTTTCCCGACGCCATCATCCTCAGGCCCTCGGTCGTATTCGGGCCCGAGGACGATTTCTTCAACCGCTTTGCCGCCCTCGCCCGGCTTCTGCCTGTGCTCCCCCTCATCGGCGGCGGGGGAACGAGGCTTGAGCCCGTGTTCGTGGGCGATGTGGCCAAGGCCGTTCTGGCCGGGCTGACCGGAAAGGCCGGCGCGGGCGCGCCTTACGAGCTTGGCGGGCCGGAGGTGCTCACGCTGAAGCAGGTGATGGAGCGCGTGCTGACCTATTCGATGCGCAAGCGGTTTCTCGTGCCGCTCCCCTTCGCTCTCGCGAAGCTTCAGGCTGCGTTCCTGCAACTCCTGCCCAATCCACCGCTCACCATCGACCAGGTGCGGCTGCTTCAGACCGACAATGTCGTGAGTGAAGACGCGAAGCGGAGCGGCCGGACGCTCGAAGGCCTCGGCATCGAGCCGGTGGCCATTGCCGCGGTCGTGCCCGGCTATCTCGAGCAATTCCGTCCGCGCGGGGAGTTCTCCGACTATCGCCCTAAGCCGTGAGCCTTTAGGTGTAGAGCATCACCAGGAGAAAACCGCCCAGCACCATGCGGTAGAGCACGAAGGGCAAGAGGCTGACGCGCTTGACCAGCGCCATGAGGAAGGCGATCGCGGCGAGACCGGCGAAGAAGGTGAGAACGGCGCAATAAACCGCGTCCATGGTGACGGCCTCGCCGCTCGCGAGCGCATCGCCCACGGTAAACACGCCGGCGCCGGCAATCGCCGGAATGCCGAGCAGGAACGAGAAGCGCGCGCAATCCGGCCGTGAGAAACCGAGAAATCGGCCGGCGGTGATGGTGACGCCGGAGCGGCTCGTGCCGGGAATGAGCGCCAAGGCTTGCGCCACGCCGATGATCATCGCGCTGCCGAGCGTCATGTTCGAGAGGGTGCGATTCTGCGAACCGACCATATCGGCGACCAGCATCAAGAGACCGTAGAGGATCGTGTTCCAGGCCACGACCGCGACATTGCGTTCGAGATCGGTGTAGCCGAGCTGCTTCAGGAAGATGCCGAAGGCAACGGCGGGGATGGTGGCAAGAACGATGTAGATGGCAAGTCGCCCATCGTCCGTGACCTTGCCCTTGAGCAATTCGAACGCGCCGCGGACGATGCGCGCCACGTCGCGCCAGAAATAGATGAGAATGGCGAACAGCGTGCCGACATGGACCATGACATCGACAACGAAGCCCTGATCCTGCCAATGCAGCAATTTCGGCACCAGGATCAGGTGCCCGGAAGAGGAAATGGGCAGGAACTCGGTCACCCCCTGCACAATGGCAAGGACGATGATCTGCTCTATCGTCATGGGTTCCCCCCGCTCCCCCGCTTGTTCGCCGCGCGTGCAGGTTCTATACGAGGCCTAAGTCTCGTGCGATTCATTTTGTAACGACGGACCGGCGCTCGGGTCGATGGCGACGCTCCTGCATTATCCGCTCTGCCCGTTCTCCCGGTCGATCCGGCTCGCGCTTGCCGAATGCGGCGTCGAGGCCGATCTCGCCGAGGAGCGGCCTTGGGAATGGCGATCCGAGTTCGTCGCCTTGAACCCGGCCGGGACGCTCCCCGTGCTCATCACCGAGGAGCGCGGGCCGGTCGTGGGCGCCTATGCCATCTCCGAGTATCTCGGCGACACGGCGGATGAGCGCGACGGCCGCCTGTTCCACCCGTTCCCTGGCGACGAGACGGCGAGGGCCGAGGCGCGGCGGCTCACCGATTGGTTCCATCGCAAGTTCCATGACGAGGTGACCTCTTACCTGGTCGATGAGAAGGTTTATCGGCGGTTCGGGCCGCAGAGCACCTCGCCCGACATGGAGGCGATGCGCGCTGGCCACGAGAACCTGCGCTATCATCTCTCCTATATCGGCCATCTCGCCGAGACCCGGGCCTGGCTCGCCGGCGATGCCATGAGCTTTGCCGATCTTGCCGCGGCGGCGCATCTCTCGGCGCTTGACTATCTCGGCGAGGTGCCGTGGGAGGAGCATGAGCAGGCCAAGAATTGGTACGCGCTGTTGAAGTCGAGACCTTCGTTCCGGCCGCTGCTCCAGGACCGCGTCGCGGGCTTCACGCCCTCCGGCACTTACGCGGACCTCGATTTTTAAGTCATCAGCTCCGACATGTTGGACATGGCAGAGACGCTGAAACACCGGATCGCGGCGGAGGCCAAGGCGCTTGGCTTCGATGCGGTGCGCTTCACCTCGGCCGACGCGGTTCAAGGCGCGGGCGCGTCGCTCGACGCGTTCCTCTCTGAAGGACGACACGGCGACATGGGCTGGCTTGCCACGACTTCAGAGCGGCGCAAGGCGCCGCGCGCGCTATGGCCTGAGGCAAGGAGCGTCATCGTGCTCGGATTGAATTACGGACGGACGGCCGATCCGCTCGCTGTCCTGAATGAGCGATCGCGCGGCGCGATCTCGATCTACGCGCAAGGCGACGACTATCACGATGTGCTCAAGGCAAAGCTCAAGCCGCTTGCCGCGCGCGTGCAAGAGCTCACGCAAAGCGAGGTGAAGATCTTCGTCGATACCGCGCCGGTGATGGAGAAGCCGCTCGCCGCCCGCGCCGGGCTCGGCTGGCAGGGCAAGCACACCAATCTCGTCTCGCGCGAATTCGGATCGTGGCTGTTCATCGGCTCGATCTTCACCACCGCCGAGATCGCGCCCGACGCGCCGGAAGAGGATCATTGCGGGGCGTGCCGGCGCTGCCTCGACATCTGTCCGACGCATGCTTTCACCGCGTCCTACAGAATCGATGCGCGCGCCTGCATCTCCTATCTCACCATCGAGCATAAGGGACACATCGCGCCACGCTTCCGCGCCGCGATGGGAAACCGCATCTTCGGCTGCGACGACTGTCTCGCAATCTGTCCGTGGAACAAATTCGCGCAAGCCGCGCGCGAGGCGAAGTTGAGCGCGCGCGCGGGAAGCGATAACCCGCCGCTCGCGGAGCTTCTTGT
This sequence comes from uncultured Methyloceanibacter sp., assembly GCA_964390455.1. Taxonomy (GTDB): domain Bacteria; phylum Pseudomonadota; class Alphaproteobacteria; order Rhizobiales; family Methyloligellaceae; genus Methyloceanibacter. The sequence goes on from CAYMJW010000061.1 coordinate 12,835, forward strand.
TCTTGACGATGCCGGGTTCCGCGCCCGCTTCCGCGGCACGCCGATCAAACGCACCGGGCGCGACCGCTTCATGCGCAACGTGCTCATCGCGACCGGCAATTCCGGTGACGCGGCGCTCGTGCCTTTGGTCGAGGCGCGGCTTAACGATGTGTCGCCGCTCGTGCGCGCCATGGCGGTGTGGGCGCTGGCGCGACTTGCGCCGCGACGCTTCGGCGCGTTGCGCCACGCGCTTGGTGCGGCCGAGCCTGATCCGGCGGTACGAGGCGAGTGGCTGGAGCAAGCGGCATGAACCGGCTGTTCGCCTTCGGCCTCGGCTTCTCGGCGCTTGAGCTTGCAAAGCGCTTGTCGGCCAAGGGCTGGCAGATCGCGGGCACCGCGCGCGACGACGGCAAGGTCGAACGGCTCCGGCGCGAGGGTTACGAGGCCGTCCAGTTTGCCGGCGAGGCGGGCAACCAGGCGCTGGTGACGCGCCTTGCCGGCACGACCCACCTCCTCCACTCGATCCCGCCGGGGGCTGACGGCGATCCGGTGCTGGCGGGTTATCGCGAAGCGATCGCGGCGCTCCCCTCCCTCGAATGGGTCGGCTATCTCTCCACCGTCGGGGTCTATGGCGACCAGGAGGGCGGCTGGGTCGATGAGGGCGTCCCGCCCAAGCCCAACAGCACGCGCACCGATGCGCGGGTCGAGGCCGAGCAGGCCTGGCTCCAATTCGGGCAAGAGACCGGGGTGCCGGTGCAATTGTTCCGCCTAGCCGGCATCTATGGCCCCGGGCGGAGCGTGTTCGAAAAGCTCAAAGCCGGCACGGCGCGGCGGATCAACAAGGACGGGCAGGTGTTCAGCCGCATCCATGTCGAGGACATCGCGAGCGTGCTCGAAGCCTCGATCGCCAAGCCGCAAGCCGGCGCGATCTACAATGTCGCCGACGACGAGCCGGCGGCCCCGGGCGACGTGGTGGCTTACGCCGCGGAGCTGATGGGTATGGCCCCGCCGCCGGAAGTCGATTTCGCCGAGGCCGATCTCACGCCGATGGCGCGGAGCTTCTACGAGGGGAGCCGGCGCATCAAGAACACGCGCATCAAGTCCGAGCTCGGCGTCAGACTGCGCTATCCCACCTATCGCGAAGGCCTCGCCGCTATGCTCGCCGACCATTCGCAATGAAGGTCCGCGAGGCCCTTCGGCTCATCCTGGCAAATATCTTCGTCGCGGTGGCAGTGCTCGGCGGCGGTACGGCCCAGGGCGTCGAGGAGAAGCCTGCGCCCTGCACCGAAGATGCGATGATCGTATTCGACGCTTCGGGCTCGATGGCGGGAAATGGCTGGGGCTATGGCAGCGAAACCGCGGGCCAAGTGAGCCGCATCGACAAGGTGCGCGCCACGCTTGCCAAGATCCTGCCCGGCGTCACCCGGCATCGTCGCGTCGGTCTCATCACCTACGGGCCCGGCGTCTGGGATCAATGCAACGTGCGTCTCGATGTTGCGCCGGAAGCGAACTCGGCCAACCGCATCATGGCGGCGATCAATGCCCTGACCGCCGCCGGCAAGACCCCTCTCACGGCGGCCGTGGCGCAAGCGGCCGACGTGCTCGATTACCGCGCCAAGCCCGGCTTGATCGTGCTCCTGACCGACGGCGAGGAGACATGCGGCGGCTCTCCTTGCGCTCTCGGCAAGGAGCTCAGCAGCGAAGCGGCTGCGCTCACCGTCCACGTCATCGGGCTCCGGGTGAAGGGCTATACCTGGATGGGCGAGCAGAGCCTCTTGGAAACCAAATGCCTCGCCGAGCGGAATGGCGGGCTCTATCTCACCGTCGAGACGGAGGACGAGCTGCGCGAGGCTTTCGAGAAGACGCTCGGCTGCCCCATGGTGACCGAGCTTCATCATACAGAATTTCCCGCTCTCCCCTTGGGGAGAGCACGCG
>CAYMJW010000062.1:0-14693 GCA_964390455.1 uncultured Methyloceanibacter sp.
CTCACCGCGCCGCAAGAGCGACGCGTGCTCTCCCCCAAGGGGAGAGCGGGAGTCCATTGCTGCGCTTCGACAGGATTCTGCAACGCATCCCACGAAGATGAGGTTTGAAGTGAAGCATGCGCTAGTCACCCGGTCTGCCTCATGCTGAGGAGCGCTCCGAAGGAGCGCGTCTCGAAGCACGATGATCGGAACGCATCCTTCGAGACGCCGCCTTTGGTGGCTCCTCAGGATGAGGCCCTGAGAGCGCGGAATGCTTCAGTATTGCCCGAAGGGGCTCGCCTTGGGCGAGGCAGGGGGCTTTGCCTTTTTCGGGGGGGCCGGTTCGACCGGCAATTCCGCTTCGGCTGAATCCGGAGCGGGGGGCGGCGGGGGTGCCGCGACCTTAGGCAGAGCGGGCGGTTTTTGCCGCTGAGGAGCGGCCGCCGGTTTCGGCGCAGGCGCCTGTTCAATCGCGGCCGTCGCGGGCGGTGGCGGGGGAGCATCCGCGGCGGGAGACGGCAGAGCATTTGGCGGAGGCGGCATGGCAGCTTGCTCGGGCGCGGCTGCGGCCGGATCGGCCGGCGGGGTTGCCCCGGTGATGTCGAGGCTCTGATCGGGGGCGGGCTGCCCAGGTGGGGCCGCGGCCTGACCCTCTGCGGCGGGCGCTGCCTGCGGCTGCGCGGGCGGCATCGGCGCCGTCTCGATTCCCGCCTGCTTGTTGGCCGCCATGATGTCGGTCGGATTGTACTCGGCCTGCTTGCACGAGCAGCCCTTGACGAACTCCTTGCGGTAGCGGAGCGCGACGGGGAGGTCCATATAGGCCGACCCGTTCAGCGACACCGCCTGCTCGATCTCCTGGCCGGGATTGCGATAGACGTAAAGCTCGGCGGGCGCCGCGCAGCTTGCCTGGCACTGTTCCGCATCGGGCCCGACCATGCTGCCATAGGTCGAGTAGTGGATCGGATAGAAGAAGCCGTCGCACAGTCTCACGCAGACGGTGCGGTAGCGGCCATTCGGGTCGATGCTGCGGTAGACCGGCGTCTGGGGTAGAGGCTGATCCTCTTCCTCGCGGCCGCCGAAAAAGTCGAAGAACCCGCGTTTCGCCGGGCGGACCTGGCCGCCGCAGCCGCTGCGGGCGAGAGCGTCGCGAAGCTCCGCCTGCCGCCGTTTGTTGCCGCCGCCGCCCGCGAGCGCCTGGCGCTGCTGCTGGAGCTGGCCGAGCTGGCGCCTGGCGTCTTCGACCCGGGCATTCATATTGAGGCATTTCGGGCTGCGCACGAGCCCGCGGCCGAAGATGAAGAAGCTGTCGAAGCAGCCCGCGTCCTCCATGGCCGCTTGCGTGCCCTGGAACACGCGGTCGGCTTGGGCGATCTGCTGGTCGATGCGGCCGAGGTCGGCGCGGTTCGCGCCGCCGCCGCCTTGGGCCGCGGCAAGCTCCTGCTGGAGCTGCAAGCAGCGGACTTGCTGCTCGCTCACCGTCCCTTGCGCGAGGCCCAGTTCCGCGCCGCCGACAAGACCGGCGCAGCCGAGCGCAAGCACGCCAAAGCGCGGCCAGCCGCCGGCCGGCCGCACAAATGACGCAACAGCGCGCCACAGATCACGACGGACGCTCACGATGTTCCCTATCCCCGAGGGGCAACCCTCGCATTATGCCCGGACAGATTCGGCGGTCAATGCGGCACGAATAAGATAGGTTGCTTGACGCTCCCGCCGATTGGAGCCATAAGCGCCCCAAGATGATGCAAAAGCAACCCATCCTTATGATTTCCCGCGGCATCATTCTGGGCTAGCAAATCAACTCGCCCGGGCCGTTCTCCCTTTACCATCAATCAGAGTGACGCGATCCGCCGGGCGAGCCTCGATGCGAAAGGCTTGTCGGTCGTGCTTAGGCTTTACAACACGCTGAGCCGCAAGAAGGAGGATTTCCGGCCGCTCGATGCCGGAAACGTCCGCATCTATGTGTGCGGGCCGACGGTCTACGACTTCGCGCATATCGGCAATGCGCGGCCCGTGATCGTGTTCGACGTGCTCTACCGGCTGCTGCGCCATCTCTACGGCGCGGAGCATGTCACCTATGTCCGCAACATCACCGACGTCGATGACAAGATCAATGCGCGGGCGGCGCAGGACTTTCCCGATCTGCCGCTGAACGAGGCGATCCGGCGCGTGACCGAGACGACGGAGCGCCAATTTCATGAAGATATGGCCGCGCTCGGGGCGCTCGACCCCAGCGTCGAGCCGCGGGCGACCGAGCATATCGCCGAGATGAAGCGGATGATCGAGGCGCTTGTGGCGCGCGGCTCAGCCTATGTGGCCGAGGACCACGTTCTGTTTCATGTTGCCGCGATGCCGGATTACGGCAAGCTCTCCGGCCGCTCGCTCGACGAGATGATCGCGGGCGCGCGGGTGGAGGTCGCGCCTTACAAGAAGGACCCGATGGACTTCGTGCTATGGAAGCCGTCGAAGCCGGGCGAGCCGTCATGGCCATCGCCATGCGGGATCGGGGCTCAGGGCCGGCCCGGCTGGCATATCGAGTGCTCGGCCATGGCGGCGGCGCATCTTGGGCAGACCTTCGACATTCATGGCGGCGGCATCGACCTTGTCTTCCCGCACCACGAGAACGAGATCGCACAGTCGCGCTGCGCCAACGGCACGGCGATCATGGCCCAGGTGTGGATGCATAACGGCTTCCTCCAGGTCGAGGGGGAGAAGATGGCGAAGTCCTTGGGCAACTTCGTCACCGTGCACGAGCTGCTGACCGGCTGGCAGGGTTATGCGTGGCCGGGCGAGGCGCTTCGCTTCAACATGCTGAAGACGCATTACCGCCAGCCGCTCGACTGGACGTTTGTCGGTCTCGACGAGGCGCATAAGACGTTGTGGGAGTGGTACGGCGATCTCGAGGGCAAGGCGCCTTCGGGCGGCGGCATCTCGGGGCCCGTCCTCGATGCGCTGCTTGACGATCTCAACACGCCCAAGGCCATCGCCGAGCTGCACAAGCTGCACAGCGCCGGACATTGGGGGGCCTTGCGCACCGCGCTCGGCTTTCTCGGCTTCTCCTGCGACCGGGCGAATATCGGGAGAACTGCCTCTGCCGCCGGTAGGGCGGAGCTTCGCGTGAGCGCCGAGGCGGTCGGCGAACGGATCGCCGCGCGCAGCGCCGCGCGGGCTGCCAAGAACTTCAAGGAGGCCGACCGCATTCGTGAGGAACTCGAAGCGATGGGCGTGACCTTGAAGGACGCCAAGGACCCGAAGACCGGCGAGCTCGTCACCACCTGGGAGGTGGCGCGATGACGCGTGAACGGCTTTCGCTGTACGACACGACGCTCCGCGACGGCGCGCAGACCCAGGGCGTCGATTTCTCGGTCGAGGACAAATGGCTGATCGCCGAGCAGCTCGACGCGCTCGGGATCGACTATATCGAGGCGGGCTATCCGGGCGCGAACCCGACCGACACCAAGCTCTTCGCCGAAGCGCGTCCGCTCACGCATGCCAATCTCACCGCCTTCGGCATGACCAAGCGGCCAGGCCGCTCGCTGGCCAACGATCCCGGTTTCCAGGCGCTGCTCGCGGCCAAGGTCGCCTCGATCTGCCTCGTCGCCAAGGCTTGGGATTTTCACGTCGAGGTCGCGCTCGGCATCAGCCTCGAGGAGAACCTCGCCGCGATCAGAGAGTCGACCGAGGCCATCGTCGCAAGTAAGCGCGAGGCGTTGATCGACTGCGAGCATTTCTTCGACGGCTACAAGGCCAATGCGCCTTACGCGCTCGCTTGCGCCAAGACGGCCTTTGAGGCGGGCGCGCGCTGGGTCGTGCTGTGCGACACCAATGGCGGCACGCTGCCCGAGGAAATCGAAAGGATCGTGACCGAAGTCGTCAAGCATATCCCCGGCCACCATCTCGGCATCCATGTCCATAACGACACGGACAATGGCGTCGCGAACTCGCTCGCTGCCGTGCGCGCCGGCGCGCGGCAGATCCAGGGCACGCTGAACGGGCTCGGCGAGCGCTGCGGCAACGCCAACCTCACCTCGATCATCCCGACGCTGATGCTGAAGCCCGAATATGCGACGCGGTTCGAGACCGGCGTCACGCCGGACAAGCTCCGCACGCTCACCCACGCCTCGCGCGTTCTCGACGAAGTGCTGAACCGGGCGCCGAACCGCCGCGCGCCCTATGTGGGGGAGTCGGCCTTCGCGCATAAAGGCGGCATCCATGTCTCGGCGGTGCAGAAAGACCCGCGCACCTACGAGCATATTCCGCCCGAGGCGGTCGGCAACCGGCGCAGGCTGCTCGTCTCCGACCAGGGCGGACGCTCGAACATCCTCGCCGAGCTCGAGCGCATCGGCATCGTCGTCCCCAAGGACGACCCGCGGGTCGCGCGCCTCCTCGACGAAGTCAAGCAGCGCGAGGCGAAGGGCTACGCGTTCGAGGCGGCCGAGGCCTCGTTCGAGCTGCTCGCCCGGCGCACGCTCGGCAACGTGCCGCAATTCTTCGAGGTGGATTCGTTCCGCGTCTTGGTGGAGCGGCGCCACAATGCGCTCGGCGAACTCGTCACGGTCTCCGAGGCGACCGTGAAGGTGCGGATCGACGGCGAGACGGTGATGTCGGTGGGGGAGGGGAACGGCCCGGTGAACGCGCTCGACAAGGCGCTCAGGAAGGACCTCGGCCGCTATCAGGGCTTCATCGAGGACCTCGATCTCGTCGATTACAAGGTCCGGATCCTCACGGGGGGCACCGACGCCGTCACCCGTGTCCTGATCGAGAGCCGCGACCGCGACGGAAACCGCTGGTTCACCGTCGGCGTGTCGCCGAACATCGTCGATGCCTCCTTCGAGGCGCTGCTCGATTCCATCAACTACAAGCTCATCCGCGACGGTGCCCCGGCGCCGTAAAGGGCTCTGTGCCAATAAGGAACAGTGCCCCGCGCCCTGCCGCTTTGCGTTTGCCGCATTCGATTTCAGCCATTAAGAATGCCACGCCGAACTCTTGGGGAGCCGCGACTGCGCGATGCGGGGCCTTGCTGTCGTTCTTCTGCTGATGGTGTGGTGTACGCCCGCGTTGCCGCAGGCGACCGAGGGCAATCCCTATCACGGCAATTCTGCGCTCTCCGACAGCGCCGGCGACGGCCATGCGCTCGACTCTCGCGGGTCCGCGCCGGCGGGCGAGGCCGGCGCGAGCGAGCGATGCGTCCGCGGAGAGGGCGCGACCGGCACGGCCGGCTACTATGCCTGCCGGGCGAAGGCGCTTCTGCTCGGGTCGGCCGAGCGGGGCCTTCTCCTGCTCACGGCGCTGACCGCGCTTTCGACGCTGCTGTTGTGGTTCTATACGCGGCGCCTGGCCAATGCCGCGCGGGCCGCCGCCGAGCACATTCCTGCTGTCGAGCGCGCCTATGTCTTCGGCGGTCCGACCGATCTCTTTCTGATCCATGACCAGGCGACGGTGCGGCTCGCCATGCAGAATTACGGCAAGACGCCGGCGGTGATCCGCGAATGGCTGGTCGAGTTCCTGGCGCAGGAACCGCGCGGGCGGAAACCTGCCTATGACCAGTCGAAGCGAACCGTCACCAACGATATCCTCGAGCCGTTCAAACTGTTCTCCCCGGCCACGGTGTTCCGGTCGGAGATCGCGGCGCCGTTCTATATCGTCGGCTACATCGTCTATGACGACGTGTTCCGGCGTTCGCACACGACACGGTTCTGCGTCGGCGTCGCGCGCGACGGCAAGGCCGCCTTTGCCGGCCATTCCGAGTGGAACGCCTACGACTGAGCGCGCCGTTAAGTCTCAGAACTTGGTGGAGACCTCGGCCTCGACGCGGGGTGAGGCACGTTCAAGGGCCCGCTCGATCTCGGGAATGATGTCCTCCACGCGATCGACCACGAGCAGGTTGAGCTCGAGGCCTTTGCGAATGAAGCCCTCAGACTGCATGCTCTCGAACTGGACGAGCAAGGGGTTCCAGAAGCCCTCGACATTCGCCAGCACGATCGGCCGCGCGTGGCGCCCCAACTGCGACCAGGTCAGCTGCTCGACGAATTCCTCGAGCGTGCCAAGTCCACCGGGAAGCGCCACGAAGGCGTCGGACTTCACAAACATCAGGTGTTTGCGCTGATGCATGTCCTCGACGACGATGAGTTCCTGGGCCTCGGTGAGCATGTGCTCGCGCTCGCTGAGGAAGCCCGGAATGATGCCGGTGACGTGACCGCCGTGATCGAGCACGGCCCGCGCGATCTCGCCCATGAGGCCGAGGCTGCCGCCGCCATAGACAAGGCCGATGCGGGAGGAAGCGAGCATGCGCCCGAGCGTCCGCGCCGCCGCGACAAAGGCGGGGTTTTTGCCGGTTCCCGAACCGCAATAGACGCAGACGCTTTGCAGCCCGGACGGAAGGTGGGTTTCGTTCTTGGTCTTATTCATGGGTGTCATCTGCCATCCGGCCCGAGCGCGCGTCAAGAAAGGCGGGTCGCACGCCTGTCATTCAGATGGCGGGGCGCCTGCGAATTCGATAGTTTCGGCAAATCCGGGGCGGTTTGACGTTTTTTTGCCTTGGCGCGCGCGTAACATACAGTCGAGCGAGGTCGTGACGAAATGAAGTGCAATTGTATCCGCATCATGACGGTTGTGTTCGGGCTTGTGGCGCTTGGTCTTGTGGCGCTTGGGCTTGGCTCGGCGTTTGCCGGCGCAGGCGATAGCGCGCCCGAAGGGGCGATGTCCGCGGCCGAAGGGAGCGATACATCATCGCCGCCGCCGCGGTCTCCGCTCAGGGTGAGCACGATCGACTTTCAGGACGCAGAAGATGGATCCGGCAAGCTGACGCTTGCCGGCGTGGCGCTTCCCGGAAGCGAGCTCGTTTTGTTTCTGGACGACGAGCCGATTGGCAGAGTCATGCCGGATGCCGGCGGCAAATGGAGCTATGAGGGTGCATTGACGCTCGGCGACGGCCGCCACACCTTGCGCGCGGACCAATACGATCAAGCCAACGAAATGCTGGCGGCACGCGCCATGGTGACGATCCAGCGCGCGAAACCGGCAGCCGGAGACGCGGCGCCGGCCGCGCCGGCGCCCACGGCGCCCTCGCCTTAAGCGGGGACGAAGCTCGCGAAGGAATGACGGATGATCGGCAGAACGATCGCCATCATTGTCGCTCTCGGCACTGGCTCCCTGGCCAGCGCGGGTGTGATCTACCTCTACAGCCAAGGCGCTTTGACGCGCTTCGAGACCGTGAAAGAGACGCCGGCAAGCCCCGCCGCGCCGCCGCAACCTCAGACGGCGTCGCCTCAGGCCGCCGCTTCGCCTGAACCTCAGCCTGCGCCGGCGCCAGCGCCGAAGCAGGAGACGGCACAGCCTTCGCCTCCGGCCGAACCGACGGCCGTGCCGACCTTCGATGTGGTGGTGATCGAGCCGAGCGGCGAGGGCGTCATCGCCGGCCGCGCCGCGCCGGGCTGGCAGGTGAGCATCAAGAGCGGCGACACGGCAGTCGCCGCGGCCACGTCAGACGAACAGGGCGAGTGGAGCGCGGTCTTGGACAAGCCGCTTGCCGCGGGCGAGCACGCGTTGTCGCTGACAATCACCTCGCCCGACGGGACACGCGCGCTCACCTCGCAGGAGCGGGTGCGCGTCGCAGTGGGCGATGCGGCGAAGGCCACGACAGCACCCCCTCAAGCCGCGGCGGGTCCGGCGCCGTCTCAAGCTCCGGCGAGCCCGGCCGCATCCCAAGTTGAAACTTCGGCAGCGCTGCCCGCGGCAGAGCAAAAGGCCGCGCAGGCAGAGGCGCCCGATTTGGCATCGGCCGAGCCTCGCGCCGTCGCGCGCACGGTCTCTCCGGGCGAAGAAACGAAGTCCGTGCCGGCCGCGCCGAAACTCGTGTTCAAGACGGTGGACTATCAGGACAAGGGGACATCCGCCGGCAGCGTGTCGATCACGGGCACGAGCGATCCCGGCGCGACGATCAAGGTCTATTCGGGCGAAGAGTTGATCGCGACCGTGCAGGCCGATCGCGACGGAAGCTGGAGCGTCGTCGCCAAGAAGACGCTTCCCACCGGCGAACATAAGTTCCGCGCCGAACGCATCGACGTTGCGACGGGCGCGGCCTCGGCGAAAGCAACGGTCGCGATCGCGCGCCTCATCCCGAAGCCGCCCGAGGTCGCGGCCGCGGAAACGAAGGGAACGGTGGCCGCGGCCAGGGAGGCGGCGTCCGACGGTACGTTGCGGTCAAAGGACGTCTATACGGTCCAGCGCGGCGATACGTTATGGGCCATCGCCAAGCGCTATTTCGGCAGCGGCCTGCGCTATCCGACGATTTTTCAGGACAACCGCGAGATCATCAACGATCCCAACCTGATCCATCCGAAGCAGGAGGTGAAGGTGCCCCCGGACTGAGGCGCTTGGCGGGGCGGCGCGGGCGACATATATAGACCGGAAACCAAGGGCAGCGCCCGGTCGCTGCCCTTTTTGCCGCGCAAGGCGCGCGGTGCTAGAAACCAATTCTCATGCAAGATCGGCTGCCGCAAACGAGGAGCGACGCCGTGCTTCAGGCACGGGCGGGGCATTGGAGCGTGCTCCGCGAGTTGCTTCCCTATATCTGGCCGGCCAACCGGCCCGATCTTCACGCGCGCGTGGTCATGGCCATGGCGGCGCTCGTGGTCGCCAAGGTCGCCACGCTTGCCGTCCCCATCGCCTACAAGACGGTCGTTGACCTTCTGACCGGGGATGCGACCGGCGCGAGCGTCTCCGGGCTTTCCGCCTTCGGGCTTGCCGCCATCCCCGCCATGCTCATTATTGCTTACGGCGTAGGGCGCATCCTGATGGTGCTGTTCGCCCAGCTCCGCGACGTGTGGTTCACCGTGGTCGCCCAGAACGCGGTCCGCCAGCTCGCCAACCGCACCTTCAGGCATCTGCATGAGCTGTCCTTGCGCTTTCATCTGGAGCGCCGGACCGGCGGCTTGAACCGTGTCATCGAGCGCGGCACGGCCGGCGTGGACACGATCGTGCGTATGGCGGTGTTGAATTCGATCCCAACCGCGGTCGAGCTGGTCATGATCGCCGGGCTCGTGGCCTATTATTTCGGCTGGATCTATGTCGTGGTGGTGCTGGTCACCGTCGCTTTCTATGTCTGGTTCACTTTCTGGGCGAGCGAGCGGCGCATCGTCATCCGCCGCGACATGAACGAATCCGACACCGAGGCGCATTCGAAGGCGGTGGACAGCCTGCTCAACTACGAGACGGTGAAATATTTCGGCAACGAGGAGCTCGAGGCGCGGCGTTTCGATTCCTCGATGGCGCGCTACGAGCGGGCTGCGATCCGCACCTATACCTCGCTCGGCGTGCTCAATGCGGGGCAGGCGGTGATCTTCTCGATCGGCACGGTGATCTGCATGCTGCTCGCGGCGCGCGACGTGACGCGCGGCGCCTTGACCGTCGGCGGCTTCGTCATGATCAACGCGATCCTGATCCAGCTCTACGTGCCGCTCAACTTCATGGGCATGGTCTATCGCGAGATCAAGCAGGGGCTGATCGACATCGAGACGATGTTCGCGCTGCTGCACGAGCCGGCGGAGATTATCGATCGGCCCGGCGCCAAGAAGCTGCGCGTGACCAAAGGCGAGATCAAATTCGAGGACGTGACCTTCGCCTACGATCCGGAGCGGCCGATTCTGAAGCAGGTGAGCTTCACGGTGCCGGCGGGGAAGATGGTCGCCATCGTCGGACCGTCGGGCGCCGGCAAATCCACCATCTCGCGCATTCTGTTCCGCTTCTACGAGCTGACCGGCGGGCGCGTCTTGATCGACGGCCAGAACATCAGCGACGTGACGCAAGCTTCGCTCAGGGCGGCGATCGGCATGGTGCCGCAGGACACCGTGCTGTTCAACGATACGATCGAGTACAACATCCGCTACGGCAAGCCCGATGCGACCCCGGAAGAGGTGCGCGAGGCGGCGCGGCTCGCTCAGATCGACGCCTTCATTATGACCCTGCCGCAAGGCTACGACGCGCTCGTCGGCGAGCGCGGCCTGAAGCTCTCGGGCGGCGAGAAGCAGCGCGTGGCCATCGCCCGCACGATCCTGAAGGCGCCGCCGATTCTGATGCTCGACGAGGCGACCTCGGCGCTCGACAGCCATACCGAGCGCGACATCCAGGATGCGCTGGAACGGGTGGCGCGGGAGCGCACGAGCCTCGTCATCGCGCATCGCCTCTCAACCGTCGTGCACGCCGACAACATCCTCGTGCTCGATCAGGGCGAGATCGTCGAGCAGGGCAAGCATCTCGAGCTTCTCGCCAAAGGCGGTCTCTATGCGAGCCTGTGGGAGCGCCAGCGCGAGGCCGACGAGGCGCGCGAGCGGCTCGCCCACGCGCTCGAAGAAGACGCTCTGCCGCCATCGCGCGCGGCCGAGCGGCTCGAGGACGAGGCGCTCGCCTCAACATAAGCGGACCTTCGCATCTTCATGGACAATCCTCACAGCCTTCTCGATAGCATTTTGGGCGCCTTCGTCCCCGTCCACCCGGACGGCTTCAAATTCGTCGCGGGCGCCGCGCTCGCGACCCTCATTCTGTTCGCGCTCGCCCCGCCGCTCGGCTGGCTCGGCGCCATCGCCACGGCCTATTGCGCCTATTTCTTCCGCGACCCGCCGCGCGTCACGCCCTCGCGCGCAGGTCTTGCCGTGAGCGGCGCCGACGGCAGAATAACCGCCGTAGGTCCCGCGGCGCCCGCGCGCGAGCTTCGGCTTGGAACGGAGCCGCTCGCGCGCATCTCCGTGTTCCTGTCGGTTTTCGACGTGCATCTCGTGCGCGCGCCGATCGCAGGCCGCATCGTCACCAGCGCTCATGTGCCGGGCGCTTTTCTCAACGCCGAGCTCGACAAGGCGAGCGAGGAGAACGAACGCCACGCCCTTGTCATAGAGGGACCGGGCGGCGAGAAGGTCGGGATCGTGCTGATCGCCGGGCTGATCGCGCGGCGCATCGTGACTTTCGCGGGCGAGGGGCGTAGCGTGGCCCGCGGCGAGCGCATCGGGCTCATCCGTTTCGGCAGCAGGGTCGATGTGTATTTGCCATCTTCTGCCGTGCCCCTGGTCGAAGTGGGCCAGACGGCGATCGGCGGCGAGACCGTACTGGCAGAGCTCACGGGCGATGGCGAGGCACGTGCGTCGCGTTCCGTGATAGGCTCGATCGCGGCGGAGGCTTAAGCCATGTTTCCTCCTTTCGATCCCGAACGCGACGAACCCAGGCGGCGGCAGAGCGTCTTCACCCGCGGCCAGGTGCCGGTCAGGGTGCTGATCCCGAGCATCGTCACGCTGGTCGGGCTCTGTGCCGGCTTGACCGCCATTCGCATGGGCATCGAGCATCGCTGGGATTTGGCGGTGGCGGCGCTGGTGTTCGCGGCCTTGCTCGACGGGATCGACGGCCGGGTCGCGCGGCTGCTCAAGGCGTCATCGCGGTTCGGCGCCGAACTCGACAGCCTCGCCGATTTCGTCAATTTCGGCGTGGCGCCGGCCATCATCATGTTCAATTGGGCGCTCGAGGACCTGCACAGCCTCGGCTGGATCGCGGTCCTGGTCTTCGCGGTGTGCGCGGCGCTGCGGCTTGCGCGTTTCAACGTGGCGCTCGACGCCACCGACACGCCGGCCTGGAAGAGCAACTACTTCGTCGGCGTGCCCGCGCCCGCCGCGGCCATCATCTTGCTGCTGCCCATCTACATCCAGGATCTCGGACTGCATCTGCCGAGCCTGACGCCGCTCGTTCTGATCTATACGCTCGTCATCGCGCTCCTCATGGTGAGCCGGGTGCCGACCTTCTCCGGCAAGCTGATCGGGCAGCGGATCGCGCGCGAATATGTGCCGCCGGTGTTCGTGCTTGCGGCGGCGTTCATGGCCGTGCTCCTGACCTATCCCGCGCTGACGCTCGCGATCGGTTCCGTCACCTATCTCGCCGTGATCCCGTTTTCCGCCTATCGCTATCTCGCCGAGGAGCGCAAGGCGGCGAAGCTGGCCAAGGCCGCGAAGGGTCAGGCCGCCGAAGAAGCGACCGCACACTCCGACGAGCAAGTCATCAGGCTGCGAACCAAACAATGAAGCAGCGTCTCTCCACCTATCTCCGCCAGCTCGAAGCGGAGAGCATCCATATCATGCGCGAGGTCGTGGCCGAGTTCCGCCATCCGGTGATGCTGTATTCGATCGGCAAGGATTCCTCGGTGATGCTGCATCTGGCCCTCAAGGCCTTCTATCCGGGGAAGCCGCCGTTCCCGCTGCTCCATATCGACACGACGTGGAAGTTCCGCGAGATGATCGCCTTCCGCGACAGGGAGGCGCGGCGGCTCGGGCTCGATCTCCTCGTCCATATCAACGAGCAGGGCGTCAAGGACGGCATCTCGCCGATTACCCATGGCAGCGCGCTGCACACCGACATTATGAAGACCGAGGCGCTGAAGCAGGCGCTTGCCGCCCACGGTTTCGATGCGGCCTTCGGCGGGGCGCGGCGGGACGAAGAAAAATCGCGGGCGAAAGAGCGCGTGTTCTCGTTCCGCAACGCGGCGCAGAACTGGGACCCGAAGCGGCAGCGCCCCGAGCTCTGGCATATCGCCAACACCAAGATCGGCCCCGGCGAGAGCATGCGGGTGTTCCCGCTGTCGAACTGGACCGAGCTCGACGTGTGGACCTACATCTATCTTGAGAACATTCCGGTCGTGCCGCTCTATTTCGCCGCCGATCGCCCCGTGGTCGAGCGGGGCGGCGCGCTGATCATGGTTGACGACGAGCGGCTCCCGCTCGATCCGGGCGAGAAGCCCGAGATGATGCGGGTGCGCTTCCGCACGCTCGGCTGCTATCCCCTGACCGGCGCCATCCGCTCTGAGGCCGCGACGCTGCCCGCAATCATCGAGGAACTGGTCGCGGCGCGCCATTCGGAGCGCCAGGGGCGCGTCATCGACCACGATCAGACGGGGTCGATGGAGAAGAAGAAGCAGGAGGGTTATTTCTGATGACGCGGCTCAGCGTTGTTGGCGGCAGCGGAGACCAGGACGCAAGCGCGCGGGTCGAGGCCCGGCTCGCGGCGGAGGAAGGGCGCAGCCTGTTGCGGTTCCTCACCTGCGGCAGCGTCGATGACGGCAAGAGCACGCTGATCGGACGGCTCCTGTACGATTCGCATCTCGTCTTCGAGGATCAGATCCAGGCGGCCGAGCACGGCCAGCGCCGCGCGGGCGCGGGACGGGGAGGGCCGCTCGACCTTGCGCTCCTGATCGACGGCTTGCAGGCCGAGCGCGAGCAGAAGATCACGATCGACGTCGCCTACCGCTATTTCTCCACGCCGCGCCGGAAATTCATCGTCGCCGACACGCCGGGCCATGTGCAGTACACGCGCAACATGGCGACGGGCGCGTCGAATTGCGACTTCGCCGTGCTGCTGGTCGATGCCCGCAGCGGCATCCTCACCCAAACGCGGCGTCACGCCTGCATTCTCTCGCTGCTCGGCATCACCAAGGCCGCGCTCGCCGTCAACAAGATGGATCTCGTCGATTTCGACGAGGCCCGCTTCGAGGCGATCGCCACGGAGTTCGCCGCCTTCGCCCACCAGCTTGGCTTCACCCAGGTCACGGCCATTCCGGTCTCCGCGCTCAAAGGCGACAACGTGGTCAGCCCGAGCGCGCATATGCATTGGTATCGCGGACCCACGCTGCTCGGGCATCTCGAGACGGTGGATATCGCAGGGAAAGCGGGGGAGCGGACATTCCGCTTTCCCGTGCAGTGGGTGAACCGGCCGCATCTCGATTTCCGCGGCTATGCCGGCACGGTGGCGAGCGGCAGGGTGAGAAGCGGCGAAGAGGTGGTGATCTATCCCTCCGGCAAGCGCGCGCATGTGGCGCGCATCGTCACGGCCGACGGCGATCTCGACGCGGCGGTGGAAGGCGATGCTGTGACGCTGACTTTCGCCGAGGAGGTCGATGTCAGCCGCGGCGATGTCATTGCGCTTGCCGAGCACGCGCCTTCCGTGGCCGACCAGATGGCCGCGCGCATCATCTGGTTCGACGAAGAGCCGATGCTGCCCGGCCGCGCCTACACGTTGAAATGCGGCAGCCAGACCACGACGGCGACCGTTCTCAACCTCAAATACAAGCTCAACGTCGACAATCTCGATCATGTCGCCGGCAAGACGCTCGAGATCAACGAGGTGGGGTCGTGCAATCTCAATTCCGCCAAGGCGCTCGTATTCGACCCCTACGCCGAGAACATCGACACCGGCTCGTTCATTTTGATTGATCGCTTCACCAACGCGACCGTCGCCGCGGGCATGATCGAGTTCGGCCTGCGGCGCGCCACCAATGTGCGCTGGCAGGAGCTCTCGATCGACAAGGCGGCACGGGCGGGCCTCAAGGAGCAGAAGCCTTGCGTGTTGTGGTTCACCGGGCTCTCGGGCGCCGGCAAATCGACCGTCGCCAATGCGCTGGAGAAGCGGCTGCATGCGATGGGCCGCCACACCTATCTGCTCGACGGCGACAATGTCCGTCACGGGCTCAACAAGGACCTCGGCTTTACCGACGCGGACCGGGTGGAGAACATCCGCCGCGTGGCCGAAGCCGCGCGGCTCTTCGTCGATGCCGGCCTGATCGTCATGGTGTCGTTCATCTCGCCGTTCCGCTCGGAGCGACGCATGGCGCGCGACCTGTTCGACGCGGGCGAGTTCATCGAGGTTTACGTCGATACGCCGCTCGCGGTGTGCGAGGCGCGCGACCCCAAGGG
>CAYMJW010000063.1:0-9717 GCA_964390455.1 uncultured Methyloceanibacter sp.
AGGTGTTCGGGGACCAGATCGCTTGCGCCGATCTCGTCGTGCTCAACAAGCGCGATTTGCTCGATGCGGCCGGCATCGACAGGGCTGTGGCGGCGATCGAAGGCGCGCTCCCCCGAAGCGTTCGCATCGTCACGGTGGCGGAAGGGCGGGTCGATGCGGGCGCGCTCCTTGGGCTCGGCGTCGGCACAGAGGACGATATCGAAAATCGCAGGACGCACCACGATTCGGAGCCCGAGCACGATCACGACGATTTCGAGAGCTTCGTCGTGGCGCTGCCGGAGCTTCCCGATCCAACGGCCATCGCCGCGCGCATCGCGAACCTGGCAGAGACCCACAAGGTGTTGCGGATGAAGGGCTTCGCCGCGGTCGAAGGAAAGGCGATGCGCCTCTTGATCCAGGCCGTGGGCCCTCGCGTCAGCCACTATTACGACCGGGCCTGGGGCGCGGCCGAGACGCGCCAGGGCAACCTCGTGGTCATCGGCCTCAAAGGTCTCGATCGCGACGCCATCGCCAAAACTCTGCTCGGATAGTTGAGACTCTGCTCGGGTAGGCCATGCATATCCTTCAGACCAGTTCCGCGACGCTCGACGATACGGTCGAGGCGCGCGATCTCGGTCAGACGCAAGGCGACATTGTCATTCTGTCTTTTGCCGACAGCGACCTCGCCGGACTCGCGGCGGCTTACGCGGCGGAGAAGGACTCTGTTCCGAGCGTGCGCCTCGCGCATCTGCGCGATCTCCGCCACCCGATGTCGATCGATCTCTGGATCGACAAGGTCGCGCGGCACGCCAAGATCATCGTGGTGCGGCTGCTTGGCGGGCTCGATTGGTGGCGCTACGGGATCGAGGCGCTCGCCGCCGTGGCGCAGGAGCGGAACATTCCCCTTGCCGTGCTGCCGGGAGAGGATCGCGACGATCCGCGACTCGCTGACGCTTCCACGTTGCCGCCCGAAGAGCTTACCGCGCTCCTTGCGTTCTTCCGTGAAGGGGGGCGCGAAAACTTGCGGGCGCTGCTGCGCCGGCTCGCCGGGCACGCCGGCGTCAGCCTATATATGCCGCGGGCGGAAACCGTGCCGCGCGTCGGCGGCTACGTGCCCGGCATCGGCGTTGTGAGCCTCGATGCGCTCGCGGGCCGCCTTGCGCCCGGGCGCGCCGTCGTACCGATCGTGTTCTACCGCGCCGCGGTGCTTTCTGCCGACACAGCGCCGATCGATGCGCTCTGCGCAGAACTTGCCGCGCGGGGACTCGCTCCGGCCCCGCTCATGATCACGAGCTTGAAGGACCCCGAGGCGGCCGCGTTCGTGCGCGAAGCGCTCACGCGCCTTAGGCCAGCGGTCGTCGTGACAACGACAGCGTTCGCGGCTTGCGGTGAGGGGGAGGCATCGCCGCTCGATGCGGCTGACGCGCCGGTACTACAAGTGGTGATCGCGACGACGCGGCGCGAAGCCTGGCGGGAGAGCCCGCGCGGACTTGGGCCAGCGGACCTCGCCATGCACGTCGTGCTGCCCGAGCTCGACGGCCGCGTGCTCGCAGGTGCCATCGCCTTCAAGGACGCTCTGCCGAAGGACGATGCGCTCTGCTTCACAGCGTTTGCAAGCCGGCCCGAGCCCGACCGCGTCGCCATGGTGGCAGACCGCATCTCCGCGCTTGTGCGGCTAAAGGAGACGCCGCGGGCAAAGCGCCGCATCGCCGTGTTGATGCCCGACTACCCGGCCGCAGGCGGCCGCGCCGGCTATGCCGTAGGCCTCGATGTGCCGGCAAGCGTCATAGCCCTTCTCGCCGACCTCGCCGAAGTGGGCTACGCCATCGCCGACGCCCCAGAGGGCCCGTCGGATTTGCTCCAAGCGCTTGAAGCGGGCGCGAGCGTACCGACGATTTCGCTGCAAGACTACCGGCGGCATCTCGCCGCGCTCCCTGAGGCGATTGCGAACCGCGTCGAAGCGGCATGGGGCGCGCCCGAAGACGACCCCGATTGCCGCGAGGGCGCGTTCAGCTTCCGCGCCGCGGCGTTTGGCAATGTGCTGGTCGCGCTACCGCCCGAACGCGGGCGCT
Organism: uncultured Methyloceanibacter sp.; assembly: GCA_964390455.1. GTDB lineage: Bacteria > Pseudomonadota > Alphaproteobacteria > Rhizobiales > Methyloligellaceae > Methyloceanibacter. The sequence continues at coordinate 2,052 of CAYMJW010000063.1, forward strand.
TGCACGACCGGCGCGCGACCTATCACGACCCCAGTTTGCCGCCGCGCCATGCCGTACTCGCCTTCGGGCTCTGGCTGCGCCATGACGCACGCGCCGATGCAATCGTGCATATGGGCGCGCATGGCACGCTCGAATGGCTGCCGGGAAAGGCCGTGGCGCTGACCAGCTCTTGCTTCCCCGAGGCCGTGGTCGGGCCGCTGCCCGTGATCTATCCCTTCATCGTCAGCAATCCGGGCGAGGCGGCGCAGGCCAAGCGCCGCATCGCGGCCATCACCATCGGCCATCTGCCGCCGCCGCTCACCACGACCCCGCTCTCGGGCGCGGCGCAGGAACTGGAGCGCCTGGTCGATGAATACGCCATCGCCGATGGACTCGACCGGCGCAGGCGCGAGCGTCTCGCGCGCCTCATCATCGAGACGGCGCAGAGCACGGGTCTCGCGACCGAGGCCGGGCTTGCCGGCGACCTGCAAGCGGACGAGGCGCTGCGGAAGATCGATGCCTGGCTGTGCGATCTGAAAGACCTCGCGCTGAAGGACGGGGTTCATGTTTTCGGCCGCGCGACGGCAGCGGGCGCAAGCGATCCGTTGTGGCAGGCGAGCGCCGCGGCCGAGCGGCGCGCGCTCATCGCGGCGCTCGATGGGCGCCACATCCCACCGGGTCCCGCCGGCGCGCCGCAGCGGGGGCGCCGCGACGTGCTGCCCACGGGCCGCAATCTCTTCACCGCCGATCCGCGCCTCCTGCCGACGCCGACCGCGATGGAGCTCGGCAGGCTCGCGGCCGACGACGTGATCCGGCTCTATCTCCAGACCCACGGCGAGATGCCGCGTTCGCTCGTGATCGATCTGTGGGGGAGCGCAACGCTCAGGACCGGCGGCGAGGAGATCGCCCAAGGGTTGGCGCTCATGGGCTGCCGACCCACGTGGGACAAGGCGACGGGCCGCGTCACCGGCATCGAGGTCCTGCCTACGGCCGTGATGGGACGTGCGCGCGTCGATGTGACCTGGCGCATCTCGGGCCTGTTCCGCGACCTGTTCCCGGCGCAGATCGCGCTGATCGACGCCGCGGTGAAGTTGCTCGCGGAGCGCGGCGAGGAAGACGGCGACAATCCGCTCGCCACTGCCGCGCGCAGCAACGGCGGCGGAAGCTTGGCGCGCATCTTCGGCGCGGCGCCCGGCGCCTATGGCGCGGGCGTCGAGGAACTCTTGGGACAAGAGAGCGACAAGGCCGCGATTGGCGCGGCCTATCTTGCCGCGACGTCACATTCTTACAGCGGCGCAGAGGGCGAGGGCATGGCGCTGCCCGGAGCTTTCGCCGCGCGCGTCGCCTCTGCCGATCTTCTCTTGCATGGCAGCGACGATCCCTCGCGCGATCTCTTGGAAGGCGCCGAGGACGCGGCCCATATCGGCGGCTTCGCCGCGGCCGCCGCTTCGCTCGGGCGCGAAGCGGACCTCATCGTGCTCGACACGACCGATCCCGCGCGCCCGCGCGCGCGGCCGCTTCCCGCGGCGCTTGCCAGGATCGTGCGCGGGCGCGCAACCAATCCGCGCTTCATCGCAGGGATGATGCGCCACGGCGCGCGCGGCGCAGCCGAGCTTGCCGAGACGGTCGATCGTCTCGTCGACTTCGCCGAGACCACGGGCGCTGTCACGAGCGCGCTGTTCGATCTCGTACACGAAGCCTATCTCGCCGACCCGCGCGTGCGCGACTTCTTGCTGCGCGAGAACCCTGAAGCCGCGCGCGCCATCTCCGAGCGGCTGGAGGCGGCGCGGCGCAAAGGTCTCTGGCATCCGCGCCGGAACGATCTCGATCTCGCAAGGCCCGCGCTTCTGGCGGAGGCAGCGCCATGACCGCCGTCCATGTCCGCGGCGCTTGCCCGAGCCTGCCCGCGCCCATGGAGACCGGCGACGGGCTGCTCGTGCGCCTCATCGTCAACGCGCCGGTTCCGCTTGATGCGTTCATCGGCCTCTGTGAGCTAGCGCGCGCGCATGGCAACGGCACGATTGAGGTGAGCGCGCGCGGAAGCCTCCAGGTGCGCGGACTCTCGCCGCTCTCGGCGCCACGCTTTGCCGACGCGATTGCCGGGCTCGACATTGACATCAGCGAGGGCGTGCCGGTTCTCGCCGACCTTCTGCCCGGCGATCCCGCCGCTTTGATCGATGCCAACGCTCTTGCCGGTGAGCTTCGCCGGGCAGTTGCCGAGGCCGGGCTCACGCTTGCGCCCAAGGTCTCGGTGGTCGTCGACGGCGGCGGGGCCATCGATCTCGACGCGGTCGCGGCAGATATCAGACTTCGTGCGATCGCGACGGGCGAGGGGCCACGATTTCAGCTCGCGCTTGCCGGCGATGCGGCGTCGGCTACGCCGGTCGCCCTGATCGCAATCGACGATGCCGTGGACGACGTGCTCGCGCTGCTCAAGGACATCGCCTTGCTTGGACCCGGAGCCCGCGCCAGCGATCTTGAGCCGTCACGCGCCGGGCGACGGTCTCCTCGCGCCACGCCCCGGCAATCTCCGCGTTTGCATTCAATCGGCTGTCATCCTCTCAAAGGCGGCATCGCGCTTGGGCTCGGTCTCGCTTTCGGCCATGCCGAAGCCGGCGCTCTCGCAGAGATTGCCCGGATCGCCAAGGCCAATGGCGCAGGCTGGGCGCGGCCCGCGCCCGGACGCGCGCTCCTATTTGCACCGCTCGGCGAGGCGGAGGCTTCGGCGACGCAACATTCGGCGGACCGCCTCGGTTTTGTAACGCAAGCCTCGGACCCGCGCCGCCGCATCGCCGCCTGCCCCGGCGCGCCTTTTTGCGCGCATGGCTTGATTGCGGCGCGTGTACTCGCAGCGAAGCTCGCTCCCCATACGCCCCTTCCCGGCGATGGCATTGCCGTGCATGTCTCGGGCTGCGCCAAAGGCTGCGCGCATCCGAAGACCGCCCCGCTCACCATCGTCGGCACCGAGAAAGGCTGCGGCATCGTCCGCGGCGGCTCGGCGCGCGAGGCGCCAACGGAGTACGCCGATCCCGCCGATCTCGCCGCTCGACTCGAACGCATCGCCGGTCGCGAGGCCGTCCATGCTTAAGGCCCCCGATTATCTGCGCGACGGCGCCGCCATCTACGAGCGCTCCTTCGCCATCATCCGCGCCGAAGCCGACCTCTCCCGTTTCACGCCGCAGGAAGCCGAGATCGCCGTGCGCATGATCCATGCCTGCGGTCAGGTCGATGTGGCGCGGGCGATCGAATTTTCGTCCGACCTGGTCGAAGCGGCGCGGGTTGCGCTCAAGCGCGGCGCGCCCATCTTCTGCGACGCGGCGATGGTGGCGCACGGCATCACCCGCGCGCGGCTCCCCGCCAAGAACGAAATCGTGTGCACGCTCCGCGATCCGTCCGTGCCCGAGCTTGCCGCGAAGCTCGGCACCACGCGCTCGGCCGCGGCGCTCGCGCTGTGGCGGGATCGGCTCGAAGGCGCGCTCGTCGCCATCGGCAACGCACCGACGGCGCTGTTTCGCCTCATCGAGATGCTGGAAGCGGGAGCCCCGCGCCCCGCCGCCATCCTCGGCATTCCGGTCGGCTTCGTCGGCGCGGCGGAATCGAAGACCGCGCTCGCCGCCAACAGCTTCGGCGTGCCGTATCTAATCGTGCGCGGGCGGATGGGCGGGAGCGCCATGACGGCGGCAGCGGTGAACGCTCTCGCCAAGGAGGGCTTATGAAGAACGGGGCGCGTCTCATCGGCATCGGCGTCGGTCCCGGCGATCCCGGGCTCGTGACGCTGAACGCGATCGCGGCGCTGAAAGCGGCCGACATCGTCGCCCATTTCGCCAAAGCGGGGAACGCGAGCAACGCGCGGACCATCGCCGCCAGCCATTTCAAGGACGGCGTCGAGGAGCTGCCTCTGCTCTATCCCGTCACGACGGAGATTCCGAAAGCCGCCGCCGCCTATACCAAGGCGATTCGCGACTTCTATGACCGGGCTGCCGCCGACATCGCCGCGCGTCTCGATGCGGGCAAAACGGTCGCGGTGATCGCCGAGGGCGATCCCCTGTTCTATGGCTCCTACATGCATCTCCACATCCGGCTCGCCCCGCGCTATCCGACCGAGATCGTCGCGGGCGTCACCGGCATGTCGGGCTGCTGGTCTGCTACGGCCACGCCGATCGCGCAAGGCGATGACGTGTTCACCGTGCTCCCCGGAACGCTTCCCGAATATGAGCTCGAACGCCGGCTCGCGGACACCGACGCCGCTGTCGTGATGAAGATCGGCCGGCATCTCGCCAAGGTGCGGCGCGCGCTCGAGCGCGCCGGGCGGCTCGACCGCGCGATCTATGTCGAGCGCGGCACCATGACCAACGCCGCGATCATGCCGCTCGCCGACAAGCTCGACACGTTCGCGCCCTACTTCGCCATGGTGCTGGTGCCGGGCTGGGAGGGGCGGAGTTGAGCGGGCGTCTCGCCATCGTCGGGATCGGCCCGGGGGACGAGCGCTATCTCACGGGAGAGGCGCAAGAGGCGCTTGCAACGGCCGATGCGCTCTACGGCTACGGCCCTTATCTCGACCGCGTTCCGGCGAAGCCCGGCCAGGCGCGGCATGCCTCAGACAATCGCGAGGAGGGCGCACGCGCGGAAGCTGCGCTTCGCCATGCGGCAGCGGGCGGAAATGCTGCGATCGTCTCGGGCGGAGACCCTGGCGTGTTCGCCATGGCGGCCTCGGTGTGCGAGGCGATCGAGAGCGGGCCGCAACACTGGCGTTCGCTCGATATCACCATAATCCCAGGCATCACCGCCATGCTCGCGGTCGCAGCACGCGCCGGCGCGCCGCTCGGCCACGATTTCTGCGCGCTGTCGCTGTCGGACAATCTGAAGCCCTGGGAGCTGATCGAGCGGCGCCTTGAGGCGGCCGCGGGCGCAGGCTTCGTCATCGCACTCTACAATCCTGTCTCCCGCGCGCGGCCCTCGCAGCTTGCAAAGGCCTTTGCGCTGCTTGCGCGCAATCTTCCAGGCGACACGCCCGTCATCTTCGGCCGCGCCATTGGGCGCGCCGACGAGAGTCTGACCGTCACCACGCTGGCCGCCGCAGCTGACGTTGCCGCCGACATGGCAAGCCTTATCATTGTCGGCTCGCGCGAAACGCGCGTGATCGCGCGGCCGGGCTTGGCCCCGCTCGTCTATACGCCGCGGGCCGTCGAGAGCGTTAGCGCATGATCGAGAAAGGTCAGAACTTCACTGACCGTGGCGACGGAAGCGACTTCCGGCAGCGCGGGACGTTTCAGCATGACGACGGGAAGATGAAGCGCGCGCGCCGCTTCGATCTTGCCGTAGCTCGCTTTGCCGCCGCTGTTCTTGGCGACGATCGCCTCGATATTGTTGCGCGCGAGCAGGGCGCGGTCCTCGCTTTCGCTGAAGGGCCCGCGCGCGGTGATGTAGGTCGCATGCGGAACGGCGAGCGGCGGATCGACCGGATCGACGCTGCGAATGAGATAGAAGTGCTGCGGCGCTGCGGCGAAGGACTGGAGCTCGTTCCGGCCAAGCGCGAGGAACACGCGCTTCGGCGCCTGCCCCAGCGCCGCCACCGCGCGCTCAACGCTTTCGACCTCGACCCAGTCGTCGCCGGCGACCTTCCGCCAAGGCGGGCGTCGCAATGCGAGCAGCCTTACGCCGGCGCTTTCGGCGGCACGCGCGGCATTGGCGGAGATGGCAGCGGCGTAAGGGTGCGTCGCGTCGATCAGCACATCGACCCGCTCGTCGGCGAGATAGCGTTCGAGCCCTTCGGCGCCGCCGAAGCCTCCGCTTCTGACAGGGGCGGCCTGCGGCAAAGGCTCAAGCGTGCGGCCCGCGAGCGACACCGTCACGGCGAAGTGGGGGCGCGCGGCAAGCGCCTCGGCAAGGGCGCGCGCCTCCGCGGTGCCGCCAAGTATGAGGATCTTCATGGGACGTGCTGAACCGGCCATGCCAGAGCCTGCCTCACCTTCACGCTGGCTGTCCATCGTGGGCATCGGCGAGGACGGGGTCGAAGGCTTGAGCGCGGTCGCCCGCGGCCTTATCGCCAATGGCGATATCGTGTTCGGTGGCGAGCGCCATTTGCGCCTCGCAGCCTCCCTCATCAGGGGCGAGGCCAGGCCCTGGCCGAGCCCGTTTTCGCAGGGCCTTGACGCGGTGCTCGCATGCCGAGGGCGTCAGGTCTGCGTGCTCGCCTCTGGAGACCCGTTCTTCTACGGCGTGGGCTCGGTGCTCGCCGGCCACGTCGCGCCCGAAGAGACCTTGGTGGTGCCGGCGCCGTCCGCCTTTAGCTTGGCGGCGGCACGGCTCGGCTGGGCGCTGCCCGACACGACGCTCCTCTCGGTGCATGGGCGCGCCCTCGACCGCATCCGTCCGGCACTCCATCCCGGCGCGCGCGTGCTTGCGCTTACATCGGACAGCGAAGGACCAGGAGCGCTGGCAAAGCTCCTCGCCGAAACCGGCTTCGGCGATTCAAAGTTCATCGTGCTCGAGGCGCTCGGCGGGCCGCGCGAGCGCATTCGCGCCACGACCGCCGCAGGCTTCGACCTGGGCGACGTGGCGGACCTCAACACCGTCGCCATCGAGGTCGTGGCATCGCCCGGCGCGCGCATCATCGCCTACACGCCGGGACTGGCGGAGGCGTTGTTCGAGCATGACGGCCAGATCACCAAGCGCGAGATCCGTGCGATGACGCTCTCCGCGCTCGCGCCGCTCAGGGGTGAATATCTGTGGGACATCGGCGCAGGCTCGGGCTCGGTCGCGATCGAATGGATGCTGGCGGACCCCTCGCTCAGGGCCGTTGCCATCGAAGCGCGCGCCGACCGTGCCGCGCGCATCCGTCGGAATGCCGCCTATTTCGGCGTGCCTGGCCTCGAAGTTGTCGAGGGCCGCGCGCCGGAAGCACTCGCGGGGCTCGCCACGCCCGATGCCGTGTTTATCGGCGGGGGTGCGAGCGAGGATGGCGTGCTCGACGCGGCAATCGCGGCGCTTCGCTCGGGCGGGCGGCTCGTGGTCAATGCCGTCACGCTCGAGACGGAGTCCGAGCTGCTCGCCCGCCACGCGGCGCTCGGCGGCACGCTCACGCGCATCGAGGTCTCTCGCGCCGAGCCCGTCGGCAGCAAGACCGGATGGCGGCAAGCCATGCCGGTCACGCAATGGGCGTGGGTGAAGCCGTGATCGCGGCGGGCATCGGCTGCCGCAAAGGCGTAAGCGCAGCCGAGATCGAAGCGGCCATCGGTGCGGCGCTCGAACGGGCAGGGCGCCCGCTCGCGCGCATCGATCTGATGGCAACGTCGATGGCCAAGCGCGAAGAAAAAGGAATTGTGGAAGCGGCGTCGGCGCGCGGCGTGCCGCTCGTCTTCGTCGCGCCGGCAGATCTTGAGATCGCGAGCGCCCGCGGCGCGACCTGGTCAGCCCGTGTGCTCGCGCTCGCCGGCGTCCCGTCGGTGGCGGAAGCCGCGGCGCTTGCCGCCTGCGGGCCGAAGGCGAAACTGATTCTTCCCCGCATCATCGTTGGTCCCGTCACCTGCGCTCTGGCAAGCGCAGAGGCGGCGCCATGACGGTGCATTTCATCGGCGCGGGGCCGGGCGCCGCCGACCTCATCACCTTGCGCGGGCGCGATCTCATCGCGCGCTGCCCGGTCTGTCTCTATGCCGGCTCGATCGTGCCGAAAGAACTCCTCGCGTTT
>CAYMJW010000063.1:9817-12273 GCA_964390455.1 uncultured Methyloceanibacter sp.
CTGCCCGGTCTGTCTCTATGCCGGCTCGATCGTGCCGAAAGAACTCCTCGCGTTTTGCCCCAAAGGCGCGCGCATCGTCGATACCGCCCCGCTCTCACTCGATGAGATCGAGGCCGAGTTCGTGGCGGCGCATGACAAGGGCCTCGACGTGGCGCGCCTCCAGTCCGGCGATTTGTCGGTCTTCAGCGCGCTCGCAGAGCAATTGCGTAGGCTCAGGCGGCACGGCATTCCCTATACTCTGACGCCGGGCGTTCCGGCCTTCGCCGCGGCAGCAGCGGCCATCGGGTGCGAATTGACCGTGCCCGAGATCGCGCAGAGCGTCGTTCTCACGCGCGTTCCGGGACGCGCCTCGCGCATGCCCGAAAGCGAGCGGCTCGCCGCTTTCGCCGCGACGGGCGCGACGCTCGCCATCCATCTCGCCATCCATGCCCTCGGCGATGTCGTGGAGCAGCTCAAGCCCTTTTATGGCGACGATTGTCCGGTCGTTGTCGTCGCAGAGGCGAGCCGCGCGAGCGAGCGGATCGTGCGCGGCACGCTCGCCGATATCGGAGCCAAGATCGCCGCAGAGCCGATCGAGCGCACGGCGCTGATCCTCGTCGGTCGTGCCTTGGCGGCAGAGGATTTTCGCGACAGCGCGCTCTACGACGCCGATTATCGCCGCCGCTTCCGGGGAGGTGCGGCGTGAGAGGCGCGAAACGGCGCGTGGCCGACGGGCTTGCCGTCGCGGTCGAACACCACAATCTCGACCTCGACCGGCGCGGCGGCAACAACGGCGGCGGCGGTCTCCCAGGCGGCGCGCGCGACTTCATCGCCGAGCGCGACACCCTCTTCCGCCGCATGGGTGAAGGCCTCGGCGGCGGTGTTGGCGGCGAGAATGCGTTCGCGAAGCGCGGGCGAGCCGCCTGCTTTTTCGGAGAGCGCGGCGAGCACGCCGAGATCGACGGAGCCCCGCCGCGAGTGGAGATCGAGCAGCCCTTGCGCGAGCTTCGTCATCTTGCCGACGCCGCCCGCGATGGTGACGCGGGGCACGGGATGGGCGCGGACATATTTGAGCATGCCGCCCACGAAATCGCCCATGTCGATCAGCGCGATCTCGGGGAGATCGTGCATCGCCTTGACCGCTTCCTCCGACGCCGTGCCGGTCGAGCCGGCGATCTGGGTCAGCCCTGCGGCGCGGGCGACATCGATGCCGCGATGGATCGAATGGATCCAGGCCGAGCAGGAATAGGGGACGACGATGCCGGTCGTGCCGAGGATCGACAGGCCTCCGACCACGCCGAGCCGCGCGTTGAGGGTCTTGGCGGCAAGCGCCTCGCCGCCGGGAATGGCGATCTCGATCTCGACATCGCCGCTTCCCCCATGCTCGGCCGCGACCTCGCCGATCGCCTCGCGCAGCATCTTGCGCGGGACAGGATTGATCGCGGGCTCGCCGGGTGGGACGACAAGGCCCGGCCGCGTCACGGTGCCGACGCCCTCGCCGGCGCGGAAGGTCACGCCGCTGCCCCGCGCGCCCGCACGGACCGTGGCAAGGATCAGCGCCCCGTGGGTGACGTCGGGGTCGTCGCCCGCGTCCTTCACCACCCCTGCCGTGGCGGCGTCTTTGCCGAGGTCCGTGGTGGCAAGGGCAAAGGCCGGACGTTGCCCCTTCGGCAAGGTCACCTCGACGGGATCGGGGAACGCGCCGGTGAGAAGCGCCGTATAAGCCGCCTTGGCCGCGGCCGCAGCACAGGTGCCGGTGGTCCAGCCGTAGCGGAGGGGGCGATCGGGCGCGGCCATGCCCCTCGCTATAGTGCGCCAGCGCCTCGCCGTCACGGCCCGAGGCGGCACCTCGAAGGATGCGTTCCAATCGCCGTGCTTCGAGACGCGCTCCTTCGGAGCGCTCCTCAGCATGAGGGGTGGCGGTGACCGCGCCCGGCCTCATCGTCTCGGCCCACCGCTCGGGCGCGGGCAAGACCACCGTGACGCTCGCGATCCTCTCGGCGCTTCGTCGGCGGGGGCTTCGCGTGCAGGCAGCCAAGGTCGGCCCCGACTATATCGATCCCGCCTTCCACCAGGCGGCCACGGGGCGGCAAAGCTTCAATCTCGACAGCTGGGCCATGACGCCCGCTCTGGTCGATGCACTGATTGCGCGAGGCGCAAACGACGCCGATCTTCTCGTCATCGAAGGCGCCATGGGGCTGTTCGACGGTATCCCCGGTGCTCCCGGCCACACAGGGGCGTCGGCAGACCTCGCCGCGAGACTTGGGTTGCCCGTGCTGCTCGTCATCGACGTCTCGGGGCAATCGCAATCGGCGGCGGCCCTGGCGCGCGGCTTCGCTTCCCACGATCCGGACGTGAAGATCGGCGGCATCGTGCTCAATCGCGTCGGCGGCGAGCGGCACCACAGGCTCGTGGCCGGCGCGCTTGCCGGGCTCGGGATACCCACGCTCGGGGCGATCCCGCGCGATGCCGATCTC
>CAYMJW010000063.1:12373-14661 GCA_964390455.1 uncultured Methyloceanibacter sp.
TTCTCGCCGCTCGCCGACGAGGCGCCGCCCGAGCATTGCGACGCCTGCTGGCTGCCCGGAGGCTATCCCGAGCTCCACGCCGGGCGGCTCGCCGCGGCAGAGCGTTTCCGTTCGGGTCTCGTGCGTTTCGCCGCGACAAGGCCGGTGCATGGCGAGTGCGGCGGCTACATGGTGCTTGGAATGAGCCTCATGGATGGCGACGGCGTAAGCCACCGCATGGCGGGGCTGCTCGGCCATTCCACCAGCTTCGCCAAGCCGAAGCTTCATCTCGGCTATCGCGAGGCGCGGCTTCTTGACGGAAGCCCGCTCGGCGAAATGGGGACGCGTCTTCGCGGGCATGAGTTCCACTACGCGGCCTTGGTAGATGAAGGCAGCGACCAGCCCTTGCTCACGCTTGCGGACGGCGAGGGCAGGACACTCGGGCGTTGTGGCGGGCGGCGCGGCCATGTCACCGGCACCTTCTTCCACGCCATCGCCAAAACTTAAGCGTCTTTCCCCGAGACTTGCGCCTCGGCAAAGGTCGCCATCCCGGTGTGGCAGGCGAGCGCGGCGCGAAGCACGAGAACGGCGACCGCGGCGCCAGAGCCCTCGCCAAGCCGCATGCCGAGATCGAGCAGCGGGAGAAGGCGAAGCTCTTCGAGCAGGAGCCTGTGGCCCGATTCGGCCGAGCGATGGCCCGCGAGCGCATGATCGAGCGCATCGGGACGGAGGCTCGCCAGCGGCGCGACCGCCGCGGTGCAGACGAAGCCGTCGAGCAGGACGGGAATCCTTGCATGCCGCGCGGCGAGAGCGGCGCCGAGAAGGGCGGCAAGCTCGCGCCCGCCGAGCGCGGCAGCGACGCGCAACGGATCGTCGAGGATGGCGGCGTGGCGGGTAAGCGCACGGTCGATCACATCCCGCTTTCGTTTTAGGCCGTCTTCGTCGATGCCGGTGCCGTGCCCGGCGAAGCGCGCACCGCCGCCACCGAACAAAGCCGCCGCGATCGCCGAAGCCGCCGTCGTGTTGCCGATCCCCATCTCGCCCAAGACAACGAGATCGGCTTCCCGCGGAAGCGCGTCATAGCCCGACGAGACCGCTTCGAGAAACGCGCCCTCGTCCATCGCGGGAGCATCCGTGAGATCGGCCGTGGGATGATCGAGGTCGAGGGCGATGACGCGGAGCTCGGCCCCCGCCGTCCGCGCGAGTTGATTGATGGCGGCGCCTCCAGCCGCGAAGTTCTGAACCATCTGCGCCGTGACCTCGGCCGGGTAGGCGGAGACGCCTTGCGCGGTCACGCCATGATTGCCGGCGAAGACGAGAATCTCGACATTGGCGAGGCGCGGCGGGCTCCGCCCCTGCCAAAGCCCGAGCCATGCGACGGCCTCCTCAAGCCGCCCGAGGCTGCCCGGAGGCTTGGTCAGCGTGCTCTCGCGGCGCGCCACTTCGGCGGCGTTATCGAAATGTCCACCGGGAAGTTCGAGACAGGCCGCGCGGAGATCGGCAATTGAGGCGAATCGCGTCATTTTCGGCGTAGAATGCCTTACGCGGCAGCGTCCGTGAGAGTTGAGCAAAGCCGCCCAAAGGTGCGGCGCCAAAAGGGGGTTGGGAATGGCGAACGAGGTTTCGCTCGGCGGCCTTAGCACGGAGCTGAAGACCGGCCTAGCCTTCTTGACGCGGCTTCCGGTGCCCTCCGCCTCGCTCGCGGGCGAGGATCTTGTCCGCGCGAGCTGGACGTTCCCCGTCATCGGCGCCGGCATCGGCGTCTTCGGCGCATTCGCCTATTGGCTCGCCCACGCGCTCGGCCTTCCGGCCTTTGTCTCGGCGGCGCTCGCCGTTACGGCAACACTCCTCCTCACCGGCGCCTTGCACGAAGACGGCCTGGCCGACACCGCCGACGGCTTCGGCGCGGACGCGAGCGTCGATCGCAAGCTCGCCATCCTGCGCGACAGCCAGATCGGCACTTACGGCGCGGCTGCTCTCGTGCTGTCGCTGATGCTGCGCGTCGGCGCCATCGCGAGCCTTGCCGACCCCGCACTCGTCGCCGCCGCCCTCATTGCCGCCCATGCCGGCGCGCGCGCGGCGATGCTCATCTTCATGCGGCTCGTGCCGAATGCGCGCAACGACGGACTCTCCGCCGACGCCGGCACGCCGCCGCAGAACAACGCTCTCATCGCCGCAGGGATCGCCGCCGTCGTGCTGTTGCTCTGCCTCGGGTTCGGCGCCACCCTCGTCGCATTGCTGCTGCTTGCCGTGGCGGGCAGCGTGATGGCATGGCTCAGCGTCAGGCAAATCGGCGGACAGACCGGCGA
>CAYMJW010000064.1:0-285 GCA_964390455.1 uncultured Methyloceanibacter sp.
ATCGCGGGACCGAAGCGCCCCCCGGACCGGGTGCCGCTCGCGCGCGCGGCCGCCTCCTTCGCCGAGGCGCTCGACAAGGAGTACGGCAAAGGCAACGAGGCGAGCTTGAGGGTGCCGGTCAAAGGCAAGAATTTCAACCTCGGCCACGGCGATGTGGTCATCGCCGCCATCACCTCCTGCACCAACACCTCAAATCCGTCCGTGATGGTCGCCGCCGGGCTGCTCGCCAGGAACGCCGTCAAGCGCGGCTTGCGGGTCAAGCCTTGCGTCAAGTCCTCGCTCGCG
>CAYMJW010000064.1:295-14256 GCA_964390455.1 uncultured Methyloceanibacter sp.
CCCACGTCGTGACGGAGTATCTTGCGGAAGCGGGACTCACGCAGGACCTCGACGCGCTCGGCTTCAACCTCGTCGGCTATGGCTGCACCACCTGCATCGGCAATTCCGGACCGCTGCCCGAGGAGATCTCCCACACGATCCACACCCATCACCTTGCCGTCGCCGCGGTGCTCTCCGGCAACCGCAATTTCGAGGGCCGGGTCAATCACGACGTGCGCGCCAACTATCTCGCCTCGCCGCCGCTGGTCGTGGCCTATGCGCTCGCGGGCTCGGTCGCCATCGATCTCACGCGCGAGCCGCTCGGCACCGGCGCCGACGGTGCGCCCGTCTATCTCAAGGACATCTGGCCGGCGGCGAAGGAGATCACGGCTGTCGTGCGCAAGGCAGTCAAGACATCCATGTTCGAGAGGCGGTATGGCGACGTGTTCCGCGGCGATCCCGAATGGCGCGCGATCGAGGTGAAGGGCGGGCTCACTTACGACTGGAACCCGCGCTCGACTTATGTGCAGAGCCCGCCCTACTTCGCGGGCATGTCGCTTAAGCCGTCGCCCGTGACCGATATCAAAGCCGCGCGCATTCTCGGCCTGTTCCTCGATTCGATCACCACCGACCATATCTCGCCCGCCGGCGGGATCAGGCGCGACAGCCCTGCCGGCCGCTATCTGATCGAGCACGGTGTCGCCGTGCACGATTTCAACTCCTACGGCGCGCGGCGCGGCAATCACGAGGTGATGATGCGCGGCACCTTCGCCAATACCCGCATCAAGAACCAGATGGTGAAGGGGGTCGAAGGCGGCGTGACGATCCATTACCCGTCGGGCGAGCGGATGGCGATCTACGATGCCGCCATGCGCTACCAGGAAGAGGGCGTGCCGCTCGTCGTTTTCGCCGGCAAGGAATATGGCACCGGGTCCTCACGCGATTGGGCGGCGAAAGGTCCGCGTCTGCTCGGCGTGCGCGCGGTGGTCGCCGAGAGCTTCGAGCGCATCCATCGCTCCAATCTGATCGGCATGGGGGTGTTGCCGCTCCTCTTCGCCGAGGGCGACAATTGGACCTCGCTCGGTCTCAAGGGCGATGAGCGGGTGAGCCTTGGCGGCCTCGACGCGCTCAAGCCGATGCAATGGGTCGAGGCTGAGATCGTCTCCGCGCAGGGCGCAAAGCGCGCCGTCCGCCTCAAGGCTGCGATCGACACGGCGGACGAGCTTGATTATTTCCGCAACGGAGGAATTCTCCCCTACATGCTGCGAAGCCTCGCAAAAGGGGCGGCTTAGTCACTCAGTTGTGACCGCGCGCGAGACATTTTTAGTCGGAAATTTGAGTTCGTTTCCTGCATCCTGTGGCCCATGACCCGATCGTCCTCTTTGAGCGCTGGCGCGTTAGCGGTGTTGGCGGCAATGTTTGTCGCGCCCGCAAACGCCGAACCGCCGGCGCCCGCGAACAAGGCGGTACTCGAGCTCTTCACCAGCCAAGGCTGCTCGTCCTGCCCGCCGGCCGACGCGCTGCTTGCGCGGCTTGGCAAGAATCCCGACCTCGTGACGCTGTCCTACTCCGTGGACTATTGGAACTATCTCGGCTGGCATGACACGCTCTCGAGCTCGGCGAACAGCGATCGGCAGCGTGAGTACGCGCGCGGACGCGGCGACGGCAAGGTCTATACGCCGCAGATGGTGGTCAATGGCCTCACCCATGTGAATGGCGGCAACGAAGCGGCGATCGAGTTGGCGATGCGGAGCGCGGCCAAGGACCTCGCGGACGTGAAGGTTCCCGTCGGCATGCACGCTGACGGCGACACGCTGGTTATTGGTATTGGTGCTGCGCCGGAGAAATCGGACAAGCGCGCGGCCACCGTTTGGCTGGCGATCGCCAAGAAGAATGCGACGGTCGCGATCACCCGCGGCGAGAATCGCGGCCGCACGTTGAGCTATCACCATCCGGTCAAGGAGCTCACGCCGGTCGGTATGTGGAAGGGCGAGGCGATGACGCTCCGGCTGCCGCTCAAGGACCTCAAGGCGATGGGCGGCGATACCCTGGTCGCGCTGCTCCAGGTCGAGAATGCGGGCCCCATCCTCGGCGCCGCCGAGCACGATTTGCGCTAGCCGGCGATCGCTCTCTAGCCGGATCACCGCCGCGCCCGCCAGCGCGCCCCCAAAAGCGAAACGGGCCGGCAAGCCGACCCGTTCGACGCGTTCCTCAGGAATGAAATGGCCCGGTCCTAGAAAGACCCCGGGGGGGCTGGGGGGCTGAGATTCCGAAGCCTCTCCGTTGGACCGGGCCGAGAGGCAACGTTAATCATCATACGGTTCTTTAGGGCGTGGCAACGGCGCAACTAGGGCGGAACTGTGATTTATGTTTCATTATGTTACACCTCGTGTAACGCGCGTTGTCTTGGGTAACGCACGTCGTCGGCTTGAATTTCCTTAAACGTCGGCTCATCATGACGCTTCCGTTACAGGAGGCGCAATTTGAGCGAAACGGAACCCATAGTCTTGCCGCTGGCCCGCAAGGCTGGCGGCGAACAAAATCTCTCCGAGACTGGTCTGCGACGCGGCGGTATCGCGTTCAGCCGAAGTGAACTGACCCAAATCCTCAATGTCTACGGGCGCAAGGTCGCGAGCGGCGAATGGCGCGACTATGCCATCGACATGCTGAAAGAGAAGGCCGTGTTCTCGGTGTTCCGGCGCGCGTCGGAAACGCCGCTCTATCGCATCGAGAAGGCGCCCAGGCTCGCACGCCGGCAGGGCGCCTATAGCGTGATCGCGGCGACGGGCCTGATCTTGAAGCGCGGGTCCGATCTCGGCCGGGTACTGCGCGCGCTCGATCGCGGCTTGCGTCTCGTCGAAGCCTGAAAAACGAAAGGCCCCGGTTTTCGCCGGGGCCTCGTTGTTTCTGCGCTCTGCTTATGCGCTTAACGGCGGTCGCCGAACAGCTGCAACAGCAGCATGAACAGGTTGATGAAGTCGAGATAGAGCTTGAGCGCTCCCATCACGGCCTTGCGGCCGGCGACCGTGCCGTCGTCGCCGACATAGTACATCTCCTTGATCTGCTGCGTGTCGTAGGCAGTGAGGCCGGCGAACACGAGGACGCCGATCACCGACACGGCAAATTGCAGTGCCGTCGAGCCGATGAAGAGGTTCACGAGCGAGGCGAGGATGATGCCGATCAGGCCCATGAACAGGAACGAACCCCAGCCGGAGAGGTCCTTGCTCGTGGTGTAGCCCCAAAGGCTCAGAGCCCCGAACGACGCCGCCGTCACGAAGAACATCTGCGCGATGCTGGCGCCGGTATAGACGATGAAGATCGAGGCGAGCGAGGCGCCCATCAGCGCCGCGAACCCCCAGAACGCG
Source organism: uncultured Methyloceanibacter sp. (assembly GCA_964390455.1). Lineage (GTDB taxonomy): Bacteria > Pseudomonadota > Alphaproteobacteria > Rhizobiales > Methyloligellaceae > Methyloceanibacter. The sequence continues at coordinate 3,640 of CAYMJW010000064.1, forward strand.
ATCTGCGCCGCGCTCAAGCTCATCGAGCCGATACGCGCGGAGAGGAAGAACACCATCGCGAGGGGGGCGAGAATCACCACCCACCTGAAGGCGCCCGCGAACATGAAGTTGCCGAAGGCGGTGAGCTGAATGCCCGCGGCCGTCTGCTCAACCGACATGGCGTAGATGAGGTAAGCGACCACGCCGGTGATCGCGACGCCGCTCGCCATGTAATTGTAAACGCGCAGCATATAGGCCCGGAGGCCCTGATCGACGACGCCCGCCTCGGTGCGTCCGACCGTCGTGCCTTGCGCGTAACGTCTGTCGAGGTCTGCCATTGTCCCAGAATCCTTTCCCCTAGCGAAATAAGCGGTGCACGTTAGGCATTTGGCATCGAATATGGGGGAGTGGGCCTGCCTGTGCAAGATGGCGGCGAAAGCCGGAAGCAGGCCTATTCGGCACGGAGATAGGGGGCCGCCTTGGCCGAGAGCACGAGCCAGGTGGCGACGGCGCCGATGGTGAGCACAAAGGCGAGCGCGAGCAGGAGCGTCTGGAACGCCGCCAGCGGCGAGAAGAGGAAATCGATCTCGAAGGCCCATTTGCACAGCGCCCAGGCGGTCAGGGTGGCGATCAGGACAGCAAGCAGCGCCGTAGCGAGGCCCGGCAGGCCGAACTCGAGCAGTTCGGCGCGGATGATGCGCGAGCGCGTGGCGCCGAGCGTCTTGTAGATGACGGCAAGATATTTGCGCCGCTCCTGGCCCGCGGCGACGGCGCCCGCGAGCACGGCGGCGCCGATCAGGAGGGTGACGCCGGCCGTGGCGCTGATCGCGGCCATGACCTTGCCGAGCACGTCCTTGGCCGCCTCGACGATATCGCCCACCTTGATCGCCGTGACCAACGGAAAGGCCTCGGCCAAGCCCTGGATCACCTTGCCCTCGCGCTCGGGCGGGGTGCCTTTCGGAAATTCGAGCGTGGTCAACATGCGATGAGGCGCGGCTTGAAGCGTGTTCGGCGAGAACACCATGACGAAGTTGATGGCGAGCGACTCCCAATCGATCTTGCGCAAGCTCGCGATCTTGGCCTCGACATTGCGGCCGAGGATGTTGACGGTGATGGGGTCGCCGATCTTGAGCCCCAGCCCTTCGGCAAGCTCGGCGTCGAACGAGACGAGCGGCGGTCCGGAATAGCCCTTCGGCCACCACTCGCCGGCGACGAGGGTCGAGGCGCCCGGCACATCGTCGGTATAGGTCAGGCCGCGATCGCCGGCGAGAACCCAGCGCATGTCGGGCGGCGGCTCGATCTTCTCGGCCGGAACGCCCTTCAGCGCGACGATGCGGCCGCGGAGCATGGGCGCTTCGTCGAGCTTGGCGGCGGGCTCGATCACCCGCACGATGTGATGGAAACGATCGAGGTCCTTGGCCTCGACGTCGAGGAAGTAATAGGCCGGGGCGTCGATCTCGATATTGTTGCTGATCTCGGCGTAGAGCGAGCGGTGGATCAGCGCGACCGCGACAAGGAGTCCGAGACCGAGGCCGAGCGAGACGGCAATGGAGCGCGCAAGCGAGTTCGGTCCGGCGATGCTGGTCAGCGCGAGCGCGAGCGCGGGCGGCCGCGTGCGCCGGAACCGCGCGGCGTAGCGCTGCAACAACAGGCCGAAGCCCGTGAGCAGCAGGAAGGCGGCGACGATGCCGGCCGAGATCGAGGCGGTGATGGCGCGTTCCTCTGATGCGGCGATGGCAAGCGCGAACAAAGCCAGCCCCGCGATCGCCGCTCCCAAAGCATAGCGCCACGCCGTCGGCTCGATCTCGTCGCTGAGATGGGAGCGCATCAGCACGGAGGGCGAAACCGATGCGGCCCGGCCGAGCGGCCACAGCACGAACAAGACCATGGTCAGGAGCCCGGCGAGAGCAGCGGTCAGGAGCGGCAGAGGGTGGGGCTCGAGCGCGAGCGTGATGGGCAGCGCATCGCCATAGACGAAAGCAAGGAAAGCAGGGGTGACCGCGCCGATGACAAGACCGATGGCGATGCCGATGGTGGTGAGCAGCAGCGCCTGGATCAGATAGACGGCGAGAACGAGCCGGCTTTCGGCGCCCAGACATTTGAACGTGGCGATGATCTCGCGCTTCTTGGCCATGTAGCTCTGGATCGCGTTGCCGACGCCGATGCCGCCGAGAAGCAGCGCCGTGAGCCCAACGAAGTTGATGAATTGGGTGAAGCGGTCGGCCTCGCGGCGGAGCGAAGGCGCGGGGTCGGTCCAATCGCGGATGGCGAAGCCCGCTTGCGGAAAACCGCTCTCGATCTTGGTGCGGGCCGCGGCCAGTGCCTCTTTGTCGCTCGCAGCCGCGTCGGGGAGTTTCACCCGATACGTCCAGCGGATGAGGCTGCCGGGCTGGACCAGGCCCGTCTTCGCCAGCGTCTCGCGCGACATGAGGACCTTCGGTCCATAGGCGAGGCGGTCGGCCAGGCGGTCCGGCTGTTCGCCCAGGATGCCGCCGATCGTGACGGTGGCCTCGCCGATGGAAAGCGTGCTTCCCACCGCGAGACCGAAGCGGTCGAGCAGGGTGCGCTCGGCGAGAATGACCGAAGGGTCGCGCCAGACGGGGTCGGTCTCTTTGGAATCGAGGATCGAGACGTCGCCGTAGAGCGGATAGGCGTCGTCGACGGCCTTCACCTCGACCAGCGCGCTCTTGCCGCCGGCGCTCCTCGCCATGGCGCGGAAGCTCGCCGATTCGCTGACCTTGCCGAGAGAATCGAGCGCCGCGCGCTCTTCGGTGTTGGCTTGACGGTGGATCAACTCGAAGGATAGGTCGCCGCCGATCAAGAGCCGGCCCTGCCGCGCCAAGGCCTCGTCGAACGACGCCGCGAGAGAGCCGATTGCCGCAACGGCTGCGACGCCAAGCGCGATGCACAATACAAAGACGGCAAGACCGCCCGCCCCCGAACGGAGCTCGCGGAGCGCCATGGCGACGGCGAGCTTCAGATTGAAGCGAGAGGGCGAGGAAGCGGCGCGCGCCGCGGTCATGATGCGGCGACCTTGCGCTTGGCGCCGCTCACGATACGGCCATCGGCGAGACTTACGATCCGGTCGCAGCGTTTGGCGAGCGAGCGGTCATGGGTGATGAGAAGGAGGGTCGCGCCCGTGCGCTGCTTGAGCCCGAACAGGAGATCCATCACTTCGGCACCGGTGGCGAGATCGAGATTGCCGGTTGGCTCGTCGGCGAGAATGAGGGAGGGTCGGGGGCTCAGCGCGCGCGCGATCGCCACCCTCTGCTGCTCGCCGCCTGAGAGCTGGCCCGGAAAATGCGTTTCGCGATGCGAGAGCCCCACATCGGCGAGAGCGGCCCGCGCGGTGTCGAACGCATCGGCGCGATCGAGGAATTCGAGCGGCAGCGCCACGTTCTCGAGCGCCGTCATCGTGGGCACGAGATGGAAGGATTGAAACACGATGCCAATTTTGGCGGCACGGAGCAGCGCGAGGCCATCTTCGTCGAGGCTCGCGTAGCCGGTGCCAAGAACCTCGACACGGCCTCTGGTTGCGCGTTCGAGCCCGGCGATGACCATGAGCAGCGTCGACTTGCCGGAGCCTGAGGGACCGACCACGGCGATCGCGTCGCCGGCCGGCACGCTGAGGTCGATGCCGCGCAGGATCGCGACCGGCCCGGCGCGCGACGGCAATGTCACCTCGACGCCTTCGAGCTTGATTACCGGGCTCATGCGTTGTTTCAGTTGGTGATCCATGGGGGGCAAATGGTCTTGAGACAGATGGCACGGGGACCCGCATTAGAGAAGAGCAATGAGGTCAAAAAGATGAAGCGTGTCGCGATCGCCGCAGGCCTGGCCGCCGGGCTCCTCTTCGCTTCGCTTGATCGCGGGGCGGCCGAGCCGGAAGCGCCGGTGATCGTGGCGCTCGGCGACAGCCTCGTCGCAGGGCTTGGGTTGCCACAGGATCAGGCCTTCCCGGCGCAGCTCGAGGTCGCACTGAAGGCACGCGGCATCGCGGCAAAGGTCGTCAATGCGGGGGTCTCCGGCGATACCGCGGCGGCGGGGCTCGCGCGGCTCGATTGGGCGTTGCCTGACGATGCGAGCGCCGTCATCATCGAGCTTGGCGCCAACGACGCGCTGCAAGGCCTGCCGCCGGAGGGCACGAAGGCTGCGCTCACGGCCATCATCGAGAAGGTTCAGGCGAAGGGGCTGCCGATCCTGCTCGCAGGCATGGAAGCGCCACGCAATCTGGGCAAGGACTATGTCGAGGCGTTTGGCGCGATCTACCCCGATCTCGCCGCGCGCTACGACCTGATCCTCTATCCCTTCTTCCTCGAGGGCGCGGCGCTGAACGATAGCTTGATGCAGCGCGACGGCCTGCATCCCAACGCCAAGGGCGTGGTGGCGATCGTCGATGATATTCTGCCGAAGGTCGAGGAGCTTCTCGCCAAAGTCAAAAACAAGGGATAGCCCGGACAAGCCGTGCCCACCATCTACGACCTCAAGCCGCAATTCCAAAACCTGCTCCGCCCCGTCGCGGCGGCGCTGGCGAAACGGGGGTTCACGGCCAATGACGTGACGCTCGGCGCACTTCTGCTTAGCGCGGCGCATGGCGCATGGCTCGCAGCGATGCCGTCCTCGCGCTGGCCGTTGCTCCTCCTTCCCGTCACGCTCTTCCTGCGCATGGCCTTCAACGCCATCGACGGCATGATGGCGAAGGAGCACGGGCAGGCGAGCGCGAGGGGCGCGGTGCTGAACGAGCTGTCCGACGTGATCGCCGACGCCGCGCTCTATCTTCCCTTCGCGCTCATCGCCGGGCTCAACGCGCCGCTCCTCGTGCTCGTTGTGGTCGCGGGCATCGTCGCCGAGATGGCCGGAGCGCTCGGACCGATGATCGGCGCGCCGCGCTCCTATGCCGGACCGTTCGGCAAGAGCGACCGCGCTTTCGCCTTTGGCCTGCTGGCCGTGCTGCTCGGACTCGGCCTCGCGCCTGGGATTTGGAACACGCTCTACCTCGCAGCACTTCTCGTGTTGTCGGCGCTGACCGTGCTCAACCGCGCGCGGCGCATCGTCACCGAAGCCAAGGAATAAGCGGCATGAGCGGCGTCTTCGGCATCCCGCAGAATGTGCTCTATGCCATGGCCGCGATCTACGCGGTCCTGATCCTCGCTTCTCTGGTCGTGGCGGTTCTTCGCCGGCGCCATCCGGGCGAGCGCTACCGGGAGCTCGCCGACCGGACGGAGTCGTGGTGGTGGATGATCGGCGCCTTCACGCTCTGCGTCCTGTTCAACCAGACCGTCGCCGTCGTCTTTCTCGCCTTTGTCTCTTATCTCGCGCTGAAGGAGTATCTGTCGCTCATCCCGACGCGGCGCATCGACCGCGCGATTTTGCTGTTCGCCTATCTCGCCATTCCGCTCCAGTTCTACTGGGCCGCGGCCGACTGGTACGGCATGTTCATCGTCTTCGTTCCGGTGTGGATGTTCCTGTTCTTTCCGGCGCTGATGGCGGCGCGCGGCGAGACCCAAGGATTCCTGCGCGCGGTCGGCACGCTGTCCTGGGGCCTGATGATGACGGTCTTTACCTTGAGCCATATGGCGTGGCTGCTCGTCTCGGGCGATCGCGTCAATCCGGTTGCGGGCGGGCTCGGCCTTCTGCTCTTTCTCGTGGTGCTGACCCAGTTCAACGACGTGGCGCAATATTGCTGGGGCAAGCTCTTCGGCCGCCACAAGGTCACGCCCACGGTCAGCCCGAAGAAGACCTGGGAGGGACTGATCGGCGGCATCGCCACGACGATCCTCGTCGCCGCGCTCCTTGGGCCCTATCTCACGCCGATGGACTGGCGCTGGTCGGCGCTCGCGGGCGCGATCCTGGGGGTCACGGGCTTTCTCGGCGACATTACCTGGTCGGCCGTGAAGCGCGATCTCGGGGTCAAGGACACGGGCGGGCTCATCCCCGGCCATGGCGGCATTCTCGATCGCGTCGACAGCCTCACCTACGCCGCGCCCGCCTTCGTCCACTTCGTCCGCTACTTCTTCTATCCATGACCCGGAATCCTTTCGTCAGGCTGCTCAGGTTCCTGTTCTTCGCGGTCGTGGTGCGCGGGGTCATCCTCGTCGTGCTCGGGCTTACGGTGCGCCACCGCGAGAGGCTGCCACGCGATGGGCCGGCAGTGCTTGCCGGCAACCACAATTCCAATCTCGATGCGCTGGCGCTGATGTCGTTGGTGCCGCTCAGGCTGTTGCCGAAGCTCCGCCCCGTGGCGGCGGCGGATTATTTCTACACGAGCAAGAAGCTCAGCTGGTTCGTGGACAATATCATCGGCATCATTCCGGTGAAGCGCGGCAGCGGCAAGGAGGGCGGCAATCCGCTTCAACTCGCCGAGGAGGCGCTCGACCGCGGCGAGATCCTGGTGCTGTTTCCGGAAGGATCGCGCGGCGAGCCGGAGACGCGGCAAGCCTTCAAGAAGGGCATCGGCCATCTCGCCCGCGCGCGGCCCAAAGTGCCGGTCGTGCCGGTGTTCATGCACGGGCTTGGCAAGGCGCTGCCAAAAGGCTCGGCGCTGCTCGTGCCGTTCAACGTCACCGTCAATGTCGGCGAGGCGCTGTACGGGAAAGAGTCCCACGATGAGTTTGTGCAAAGCCTCGAGACCGCGATGACGGCACTCGCGGCCGAGGAGAAACTGCCGGCGTGGGAGTAGGGTTCACTCGCTTGCAGTGAGAGGTGCGCCGCCGTCGATCAAAGCGAGAATGAAGGCGGCCGAGGCGCCAAGCGCGCCGATCCAGCGCGCATGGTTCCACAGGCCCCACGCGGCGCGGAACTCCTCCCAGGTGCGCGCGCTCTCCTTGCCCTCGGGCTTGGTCGCAGCCAGCTTGTTGTTGAGCGGCAGGTTCTTGAGCAGTGTCACGCCGAACGGCCCGTTGAGATAGAGCAGGCTGCCGATCAGGAGATAGAGCGCGCCAGGCTCAGACCAGCGCAGAGGTGCCGCGATGCCCAAGAGCCCCGCGAGCGCCGCGGTGCCGAAGAACACGACAAGAAAGAGCGGGGTCTTGATCGCGGCGATCATCGATTGCATGGCGGCGATGCCGGCAGGGGCCGGCAGGCGCGCGAGCGCGGCCAGCACGAAGGACGAAAAGGCGAAGAAGGCGCCGGCGATGAGCCCAGAGCCGAGCGCGGCAAGGAGAGTCGATATCGTGAGCAGCTGATCCATGAGGTCTCCTTCTTCGATGACATCAGGCCGCCTCGGGATTGTCCCGGGAACCCCAAGCAGCCAGCAACGTTTGGCCACGATCCCGTGCTAGTGAGCCGTCACGCCGAATGGAGCGCTTCACGTGTTTTTGAACCCGCGCTGCCAGTCTGGGATCATAAACTAAGCCGAAGCGTCAACGGATGGGAGTAACTTGATGATATTCGCCAGATCCGGTCAACGCCGCAGAGGACAGCAGGCCATCGTGTCGCTTTCTGCCCTCGCGCTCGCCCTTGCCTTGAGCCTGCCGTCATACGCCTTGGACCTTGGTGGCGATGACGAAGAGCCGCCGAAGAAATGCCCAAGCGGCAAGGCCTGGAGCAACAAAGCAAAGAAATGCGTCGCACAAAAATCGGAATGGCTGTCGGATGAGGATCTCGGTCGTGCGGGCCGGCAATTGGCGCGCGACGGGAACTACCGGGAGGCCATCGCGGTGCTCGAGACGGTCGCGAATAAGGGCGATCCCGTCGCCCTGACCTATCTCGGCTATAGCCACCGCAAGCTCGGCGACGTCGATTTCGGCATTTCGCTGTACAAGAAGGCGCTCGCGATCGATCCCGAGAACGTCGCGACGCGCGAGTATCTCGGCGAAGGCTATGTCACCAAGGGTCAGCTGGACTTGGCTTATCTCGAGCTTGTCGAGATCGAGAAGCGCTGCGGCACGACTTGCGAGGCGTACAAGGCGCTCGAGAAGGCCATGCTTGCGGGCCGCTCGCAGTACTAGCGATTGATGTCAGCACAAGCCGGCCATCTCAACGCCGCCCGCCTCAAGACGATCGGGCTGTGGGCGCTGAAGCTCGTGCTTGCGGCGGCCTTTCTCTTCTTTGGCGGCGCCAAGCTTGTCAGTCACCCCGCCATGGTCGAGGTGTTCGATCATGTCGGCATCGGGCAATGGTTCCGCTATTTCACGGGCTTCTTCGAAGTGGGCGGCGCCGCGTTGTTGCTGTGGCCGGCGACGACGGCTCTCGGCGCGCTGATCCTGATGTGCGTCAGCATCGGGGCCGCGTTGGCGCAGCTCTTGGTTCTGCATGAAGACGTGATCCACGCGATCGTCCTGGCGGTCCCGCTCGCGGCAATCGCCTGGTTCCATCGCGACCAGCTTCTTACGGGGCGTGCTTAGGCTTAGGTGCCGCTCGCGATCGGAAGCTGCTTGGTCTTGCCGCTCAAGCCCGCACAGAACGTGAGCAGCGCCGGAAAGCGCTTCGGCAAGGCGACCGCGAGCGCGGCACTTCCCGGGCGCATCAGCGTATGAGCAAAGGCGGAAGCCGCATGGATTCGGCCGGCGAAATGTCCGCGCCAGTCCGCCGAATAGCGACGCCCGGCCTCGGCGAGACTTGAAGCCTTTCCAAGCTGGTCCTGTTCAGCGATAAGCGCGCGACAAAGGAACCACGCCGATTGCATCGCCATGGTGATGCCCTCGGCGATGATCGGATGCGCCTCGCCGGCGGCGTTGCCGGCACGAAAGATTCCACCGGCAAAGGCCGCACGAATTCCCGGCCTGATCGGGCCGGCCGCGTACCAGCTGTCGTGGAGGGTCGCGCGCCGAAACGCGTCCGCTACACCCACGCAGGATTGACGAATATGCCGCAGCACGGCGTCACCGGCGCGCTCGTCGCTCCTGCGGCACCGGTTCAGGACTTTTCGGCTGATGCAGCAGGAAAGGCTGACGCGTCCCGCATCGCTCGTCACCATCCCGCCATAGCCGCCGGGAAAGACGAGGAGCGGCATCAGGTCGGGCGCAAGGTCCGCGCCTTCGAAATGGGCCTTGAACGCGAGGAGATCGGAAGTTCTGTGGGGCCCATCGCAGTCGGGCATCCACGAATTCTTCTCCCAAGAGCCGTTGGCGGCGATGATCGTGCTCGCGAACAGCGTGGCTCCTCTCTTGCCGTGGCTGAGTTCGCATCGCCAGCCCTGATTCAGACGTTCGACTTTCATGACGCGATAGGGTTGGAAGAGATCGGTGCCCGCGCGCGAAGCGGCCTCAAGCATGAGGAGGTCGAGGTGCTCGCGCCCCAACGCCCGCCCCCACTTGCCGAATGGGCCGGAGACGCTGGGCATCGGCGCAATGCTTACGGTCTCTCCGGCAAAAATGCCGACGCGCCGAACCTCGGGGCCGGCGAGCCGGTGGACATCGTCCAGCACGCCGAGCTCCGCGAGCAGCGGGGCCGTGGTCGCGGAGATGAACTCGCCGCAGACTTTTGCCCTAGGGAATTCGCTCTTCTCGACAATCGCGACCGACCACCCGGCGCGGGCCAGCATGAGCGCCGTGGTGGAGCCGGCGGGGCCGCCACCGATGACGACCGCGTCATAGCAATTGGCTTGGCGTTTAGCTTGAACGGTGTTCAGCATTTTTGTGCCGTGAAGCCATGCGAAAGCGCGGCCGGTCCCTCGCGAAGAGTCCAGCCCCTTTGATCCGGCCACAAGGCCGACAATTCGCGATCACGGAAGCCCGCCCGCACGCTCGCCGCGGCATCGTGGCGACTGACATGGTTGCAGCCGAGGAGAAAGATGAGCCGGCTGCCGATGAGTGGAAGCCTGGAACGGCGCGGCTCGAGGGCAATGAAGAGTGGAGCGAGGGCGGCTGATCGCGCAAAAATCTCAGAGAGCTGTGCGGGCTTGAAGTGATGCAGGAAGAGATTGGCGATGATGATGTCGGCCGGTTCCGCCGTCGCAAGATAGTCGAACACGTCCCGCGTGATCTGTTGCTGCCGCCATCCGAGTTGTGAAACCGCCTCGCGCGTTTCCGGGGTGACAATATTTTGCTGGTCGACAAGGACGGTCGAGACGCCCGGCCAATGCGGCGCAAGGCGCCGGGCGAGCCGCAACATCAGACTTCCATCGCCAGCGCCAAGCTCGACGATCCGCTTCGGCGCGGCAATCGCATAGCGGCGCATGCGCCGCGCCATCAGGGCGGGGTGCAGCATCACCGCATTGAGGAGCTTCAGATCGCGGCGGGAATGGACCGCGTCGGGATCGCCGGCCGGGAGAATGTCGAGCAGCTCGGTCTCGAGGCGGCGGGGGAAGCTCATCTTGGCCGCACCCCTTCGCTCAAGCGGTGCCGCCCGTCCGGAACAGCATCGTCTCGGCCATGAGACCGGGTCCGAACGCCATGCCACAGCCGGCGGCATTCCGCTCGCCGGCATTGAGCAGCTTCTCAAGGACGAACATCACGGTCGCGGAGGACATATTGCCGAAATCGCGCAACACGCCGCGCGACGCCGCAAGCGCCGAAGGCGCGATGGCGAAGGCGCGCTCGACGGCATCGACGACGGTCCGGCCGCCGGGATGAACCGCCCAAAGTTGGATGTCTTTCGGGTCCGCGCCCGCCAAGATCTCGTTGCCGTACTGGCGGACGCCCCGCTCGATCGTCGCGGGCACGCTGCCGGAGAGAATCATGTCGAAGCCGCTGTCGC
>CAYMJW010000065.1:0-14086 GCA_964390455.1 uncultured Methyloceanibacter sp.
GCGAGGACGTCGCCCGCGGAGGAGTCGCGTTCGGGTTGCTCATCGCTCGGCGCTTCGCCACCCGCTCGAACGCGCCGGCATCGATGATCGCCGGGACCGCTACCGCGATCCACTCCGGCTGGGGCCGCTCCTTGTGGGTCCTGGAGTCGCGCCGGTTGAAGTAGAAGCAACCTGCGTAGAGCGGGTCGGCGAGCAGCCGATTCACTTTCTGGATGCGCCACGGGCGCCCGCGCATGGTGAGCCCTTGGCGGTTCAGATACGTGGCGATGGCCTTCATGCCCATGACATTGCCGTCGTGGCCGGCGAGGTACAGGCGGTAGATCTCCCGCACTGTCTCTGCCTCCAACGGATCAAGCTCGAGCCGGCGCTTGCATCGGCCCCGGTTGCCGACCGTCTCGGTCGTGACGGCCCGGAAGCCAAAGGGCGGAACCGACCCGTTCCAGTATCCCTGGCGGGCGTTCTCCTGCATCGCCCGCTGGGTGTGCTTCGCGTTCTCCTTGCTCTGGTACTCATCGAACAGGCTGAAGAGTTTGCTCGCCATCTCCCCCGCTGCGTCATCGCCCGTCTGCTGGGTGATCGAGATGATTTTGACCCCGACCTTTTTCAGCACCCGCTCGTAGTGCAGGAACTGGAACAGGTCCCGGAAGAAGCGCGAGCGGCTGTGCACCAGGATCGCCTCGAACGGCGCTGGCGGCTGGGTCGCATCAGCAATCATCTGCTGGAACACGGGCCGCCGGTCATCGGTCGCGGATGCGCCCGGTTCCACGTACTCCGACGCAACGGCAAGGTTACGGCTCTTGCAGTGCTCCCGAAGCTGGCGCAGTTGATCCGGGATCGACAGATCGTTCTCGGCTTGGCGGGTCGTCGAGACCCGTGCATACAGGGCTACGGCCATGGCGGTTCGCCTCCGAATCAAAAGGGTCGGAATCGACTTCTGGCGGTATTACCCGATGCAAGAGCCCCGCAAGGTGGGCCCAGATGAGTTCGAGTTCGCCGGGAACCAACGCATCCTCGGGTAGCGGAACCAAAAGTTTAACAGAGGCGGGCGCGCCTTGCGCTCCGGCCGTACCGTTCCGCTTGCCCCGCGTGCTAGGCACTGCGCCTCACACTGGTACGCACCGGAGCGCAAATGGCCTGCAGTCCAGTTGCAGTCGATTCGCCGTCTTTGCGCCAGCTCCCATCGATCCCTTTCCAATCGGCCCATCGCGTCTTGCTGCCTTCCGCTTGCTGCGTTACCGCTGCTGGTGTGTGCTGCCTGTCCGGTTAGTGTTTCTGTCCGTCTCGCCTGCTCAGCAGAACGAGATCTACGAGGGACCCGGGACACCACTCCTGGTTTGTGCAGTGCTTCCTTTTGCTGCTCGCCGCGGCTGCACCCGCTCTCGGCTTCGATGGTGCTTCCTGTGGGAACTCGATCCATCGAGTTGAGCCAATACCCAAGGCTCGGGGGTGCGCGGGTTGCGCGCGAAGACAAACGACGCCCGTTGGGGAACGGGCTGAGGGACGAACCGCATTGCGCGGTTATACGGTGTGATGCGCCAGGGAGCTCATCACTGGGTTGCGGCACTGGCGAAATTGGCTGGAAACCCGCGCCGATGCGTGCCTGTGCGCAGCGTCACTATCCGCTCGCGGCTAGTGACGCTGCTGTTGCCGCAGACGAATTGCCGCAGGGATGCGGACGAGGGCTGGCGCAGGAATCGCGCCGGATGGGCCGTTTCAGAACGAGGTGCTGCCGCAGGGGACGCGAACTATTGCGTCATGCGTAGCGCTGGACGCCCCGAGGGGCTGATGCTTACGAGTATCTCCAAGCCTTGCGGCCACCGGCTTTCAGGAGATGAGGCCGGTTTCGGCGCTCTTGCGAGCGAGGATGCGATGACGGGCATCAACCGGATTAAAACTGTGACCGCGCATTCGAATTGAAAGTTCCCAGGCGCCCGGTGGTCGGTTCCATGGCTTCAAACTGTTAGCGGTGCTAACAGTCCGCGCTGTCAACTTTCCCGGCAATCGCACTCCAAAACGTCCGGAATTTCGCCAATAGTTGCGGGCTATACGCGTGCCGCGTATAGTTCGAGACATGGTCTTTGTCGAGCTAACGCCGTTCATCGCTTTTCGTACCGAGCAGTGGAACGACGAAGATTTGCGCGGCTTGCAGAATTTCCTGCTTGCCACGCCGGACGCAGGCGACGTCATCCCGGGCGGGTCCGGTTTGCGCAAGCTGCGCTGGGCTGTACGAGGACACGGCAAGCGGGGTGGTGCGAGGGTGATCTACTACCGGCATGTGCCGATGGAACGCATCTACCTGATTTACGCTTACGTGAAGAGCGCGCAAGCTGACCTGACGCACAAACAGATCAAGACGCTGGCACAACTGATGAAGGACATCGAAAATGGATAAGCAGCATTTCGACCAACTGGTCAAAGGTGTGCGCGAAATGAAGCGCCACATGGCAGGCAAAAGCGTGCGTGGCGCAAGAACGACCGAACTGCCGGAGCCGGACGTGCGCACGATCCGCGAGGCGGCTCGGATCAGCCAGAGCCAGTTCGCGAAACTGATCGGCGTGAACCTGCGCACGTTGCAGAATTGGGAGCAGCACCGCACGCAGCCGACCGGCCCCGCCAGGGCGCTGCTCAAGATCGTTGCATCCAACCCGAAGGCGATTGAGGCGTTGCATGAATGAAACAGTAGAAGGCCCCGTGCAACGCGCTCGAAGCGGCTGGTGCGGGAGCGCGTGAAGTTGACGATCTTGCGGGTTTCGGGCGAAGCGCTGCGATAGCCGGCGGCGAGCACCGCCTTCGTCGCCTCGTTCACCGAAAGAGTCTTGCCGGAAAGCGCTTTTGCGAGCGCCTCGACAAGACCCGTCTCGTTTCGCGCGCGAGTAGCGGATGATCCGCGAGTCGCGCCACCCGCCGCCTCAGTCTCGCGGCGCAGCAGCGGCGACTGGATTTGCGCCAAGTCCCCTTTGAATCCTCACGCACCTGGGGCTCTGGCAGCTGGAGGCGTTCGAGCGTGGGCCGCCCGCTCCCGCGCGGGCCTGGCCCGAGCACGCCAATCTGCCGCTCACTACCCCCCCTGCCCGACATCGCCTGAAGCCGCGCTCCGGGGCTCGCTCGCCCCGGAGCGCGGCTTTGCTTGCGTGATCCAAGCCAGCGCGGGCAAGATGCGTCATAATGTAGAAAGGCTTTTTTTTCGACTCACTCGATCAGATGTTGATCGCGAGGCGGAACGCTTCCTTCACCGTGTGGATGGCGTGGCTTGCCAGCTCGGGGTCGCCCACAGCGTAAGTCTCGGGCGCGAGCTTCGCGTCCTTCAAGCGCCGGTATAGATCGAGGTTGGGTTTGAGACCGGCTGCGATAAGGACGGTGTCGGCTTCGACGAGCATCTCTCGCCCTGCACGCGAGACGACCACGCCTTTTTCCGTGATGCGCCGCGGCACCGCGCCGCAGATGGTCTTCACGCCTGCGTTTTCCAGTTCGCGTACCACGACCCACCGCGTCGATCCGCCGATCGATCCGCCCGGCCGGTTTTGGCGGGTGATCAGCGTCACGTCGTGGCCCCGTTGCCGCAAGAACGAACTCGTCTCCGGCACTGCACGGTACTCGTGCAGGAACTCGAGCACGTCGGGGCGCAGTTGCCACCGGCGCGCCAGGTACGGTGCGATCTCCGACCCGATGCCGCCGCCGCCGATGACGGCCACCTTTTCGCCGATTTCGGCGCCGCCTTCGAGCGCGCGGATCGCTGGCAGGACGTTCGGGCGGTCCGCGCCTTCGATGTCCGGCACCACCGGCTCGCTGCCCACGGCCACGACCAACACGTCAGGTTTCTCCGCGCGGATCGCCTCTTCGGTCGCCTCCGTGCCAAGACGGATTTCGACCCCGGCCTTCTTCACGCTGTATACGAGCCACTCGAGGAACCTGAACAGCTCTCCGCGGCCGGTCGGGTAGGAGGCATGGTGCCACATTCCGCCAAGATGGGATTTTTTTTCGAACATCACGACCTTGTGGCCGCGTTCGGCGCAGGTGAGCGCCGCCTGCAGGCCGGTAACGCCCGCGCCGACGATCACCACTATCTTGCTTTTCCCGGCCTTAGGCAAATCGTTCACCTCGGAAAACATCCCCTGTCGCGGGTTCACAAGGCAATGGACCGGCTTATCGTGAAGCACAGTGATGTCGAGACATTCGTTGCAGGCGATGCAGGCACGCAGTTCGGCGAAATCGCCACGCGCCACCTTGTTAGGCCAGTCCGCGTCGGCGAGGGACTGGCGGCCCAGGCTGATCATGTCGGCCCATCCTCGCCGCAGAATCGCCTCTGCTTCGAAAGGCCGGTTGTTCCGGTTCGAGGCCGCGACGGGCACCTTGACCGCCCTCTTCACCTGCGCGGCAAGGTAGGAGAACGCGTCGTGCGGCACGTTGGGCGTCATTTGCGGCACAGACGTCGCATGACCGCCGCCCGTGACGTTGAAAAAACACACGCCGGCCTGCTCCAGCGCCCGCGCGTTCTGCGCCGCCTGCTCCACCCCGTAGCCGCCAGCCAGGAACTCGCTGCCGTGGTGGCGGTAAAAGACCGGGAAGTCCTCGCCCAGCGCCTTCTTGATGCCGCGCACCGTTTCGACCGCAAAACGCAGCCGGTTCTCCGGCGTTCCGCCCCACTTATCTGTGCGATCGTTGAAGACCTGCGAAAGAAAGATGCTGTGCGCGCTGCCACCTACCCCCAGAATGTCTATGGCAGGAAAGCCGGCCTTCGCCGCGCGCACGGAACAGCCCACGACCGCGTGGATCATTTCCTCGATCTTTTCGGTGGGAAAGTCTCGCAACGTGGGGCGATTGTCCCGGTGCAGCATCCTGACCGGAAACAGCCGCCGCACGCCGACCTGCGCGTAAGGTATCGCGCCGTACTTCATGATCTCTTTCGCGCAACGCGCATAGTTGGCGACGTGTCGATCGTTCTCGAGGAAAAATTCGAGCGGACTTCCGGCACCGTCGACGAAGTAGGCGTCAATGATTCCGATACCGATGAGGCCGTAGCCGCCCTTTGCCCGCGCAACGTAGAAATCGATGCCCGAGTCCGTGATGCCATCCTCCTCGTTGCCGAGGTTGGTGTGCATGGGCGGCATGTTGAGCCGGTTTTTGACGCGGATGCCGCCGACCGTGATCGGTTCGAATAACAGAGGGGTAAGCATAATCGTCTCGTCTCGATAAATCCCGGAATCAGGGGGGCGGAGAAGCGCCGATTCTCGCCTCGAGCGCGCGCTTATCCACCTTGTTGTCCGCCGCAGTCATCGGGAACTCCGCGACAACCTCCAGCCGTTCCGGAATCTTGTAGGCGGCGATCTCCTGCGCTTTCAGGAACACGGCGAGGTCCTCGAGCGTCAGCCGCGCCCCGGGCCGCAAAACCACGCAGGCGCAAGCGCGCTCTCCCAATTCAGGATCGGCGATGCGCACGAGGGCGGCGTCGGCCACCGCCGGGTGTCGGCATACAAGCATTTCGACTTCCGGCGCGGAAATGTTCTGGCCGCCGCGGATCACGATGTCCTTGGAGCGGCCCTCCAGAGTGACCAGACCGTCCGCGCTCACGCGCCCGAGGTCGCCCGTACGGAAGAAGCCGCCGCGCCACGCTGCACGCATCGCCTCCTCGTCGCTGATGTATCCGCCGTTACAATGCGGGCCGCGCGCGCACAACTCCCCGGTCGAGCCCGGCGGCAGCTCGGATCCGTCCTCACCTACTACCCGAAGCTCGGTGCCCGGAAGGAGGCGCCCAATCGAGCGCAGCCGGGTCTCGGCTTCATCGTCGACGCCATGCGAAGCCAGCGCCCCGTAGTCCATCAGGCCGTAGCCTTGCACGATCTTCGCGCCGGTCATGGCTTCGAAGCGCGCGCCGACGTCGTAGGCGAGCATGCCGCCGCCGCTTACCACCCAGCGCAAGCTGGACAGATCATAATCGGCGAGATCGGTGAGACCTGCGATGCGCGCGATCATCGTCGGCACCATGACGGCGCCCGTTACGCCGTGGCGCGTGATCGCCGCGCACGTAGCTTCCGCCGAGAATCGCGGCATCACGAGCAGGCGCGCAGCGCACTGCGGCGTCGCGTGGAATTGCATGTCGCCGCCGCCCGTGTAGAACGGGATGCACGTCATCACTACGTCGCGCTCGCTCATGCGCAGACGGTCGATGTACACGCGGCCGCTTGCGAGCCGCGGCCAGCACGAATACTCGATACATTTCGGAAGGCCGGTAGTGCCGCTCGAAGTGACGACGCCAGTCATCTCAAAGGGCCGGATGCGCCGCGCTTCGAACGTGGAGGAGCCGCCTGCGGCCGGGAGCGAGGCAAGGCATGGAACCGCCGCATCGTACGGTTCGACGGTAAAGAGATGACGCAGGCCGGCAAGCGCCCGGCACAGCGGCAGCGCGTCGAATTTTTCGCTCGGTGCGACGACGGCGCCCGCCGCACCGACCTTGGCCGCGACGGCCTCGATTTCGGCGCGGCGAAAGCCGACGTGCAGGAAAGCGGGGATGATCCCTGCGAGCTCGCAGGCGAGCCGAAAGAGCACCAATAGTGCGGAATTGGGTGCCTGCACGAGAAGCACCGCGTCGCGCGAAACGCCCGAGTCGACGAGTCCGCCGGCGAGCCGCTGGATCGCCTGCGCAGCCTCGAACCACGTGTACTGCTCCCGCCCGTCCCCGAGTGCGACGGCGTGCGGACGCGTTTGTGCATTGCGCAACCAGAAATCGACCGTGGCTTGGGGGGTCCAGTGACCGGACCGGACCCAAGACTCAATCATCTGGGGGGGGTAGCGACGGACGGCGGCCACGGCTGAAAAAGCGGTTGCGTCATGAGGGCGTCGAGTATACAGTCGTTATTTGCGAATCACAAATAACTATTCCGAACAGCTTCGGCTGCTAGGACTAGGAATATGGACTCATAGACGATGGTGCGCTGTCGCATCGATTGGAAAGTCGGAAGTAATAATTTTGTCTAGAGCCTTGCGGCTGTAATGGCATCAGGACGGAGGAGGCTATGATCTCAAAGCTACGCAAGTTCACGCTCGCCGCGGTCGGCGCCCTGTTGGTCCTACCTAGCGTTCCTTCTGCGCAGGAAACGACCCTGAAGTTGGTTAGCGCGTTCCCCGAGAACCTCATCTACTTCAGGCACATTATCCCTTGGATGCAGAAGTTCAACGCCGAGGGCAAGGGCGTGCTGCAGATCAATTTCATCGGCGGGCCGCAGGCGATCCCGACCTTCGAGGTAGGCAACGCCGTGAAGACCGGGGTGGTGGATCTCGCCATGTCATCCGGCGCGTTCTACACAAATTTGATGCCTGAGGCCGACACGCTGAAACTTGCGCAGATCAGCGCTGCCGAACAGCGCAAGAACGGCGCCTTCGACTACATCAATAAGGTGTGGAACTCGAAAGCCAACATGTACTTTCTCGTGCGCATGGTCGAGTTCTCGCCGGTGCACATCTACCTCAACAAGAAGATCGACAAACCCGACCTTACCGGCCTCAAGATCCGTATCACGCCGCTGTACCGCGACTTTTTCCAAGCGCTCGGTGCCAACGTCGTGACCCTTGCCCCCGGCGAGGTGTACACCGCGCTCGAGCGCGGCGTGATCGACGGCTACGGCTGGCCCATCAACGGTATCTTCGACCTCAACTGGCATGAGAAGACCAAGTTCCGCGTTGATCCTGGCTTCTACGACGCTGAGGCGTCGATCGTGATGAACCTCGACGCCTGGAAGAGACTCCGCCCGCAGCAACGCCAATTCCTCGAGAAGCTGGCGCTCGCGTTGGAGGGAGAGAACGACGAGTTCTGGAAGAAGTACAACGCGGAGGAAACGAAGCGCCAGGCGCAGGCCGGCATCCAGATCATCACGTTCGATCCGGCCACCGCCAAGGCGTACTACGACAGGGCCTACGAGGTGGGCTGGGCGGCTGCCATTAAAGCGAGCCCGGAGCACGGCCCGCAATTGAAGAAACTGCTCTCCAGGTAAGGGCGGCGGTCGACCGGAAGACCATGGCTACGGATGGAACGCCTCTCCACCCTTTACGGAAAGCTGCTGGATGCGCTGGCGCTCGCCGCTTGCGCGCTGCTGTTCCTGCTCATGCTGATGATCTGCGCCGACGTGCTGCTGCGCAACGTGCCGCTTGTGCCCGGCTTGCGCGGGCTGAAGTGGTCGTACGATCTCTCCGAGAGCATGCTGTACCTGATTACCATGCTCGCTGCACCGTGGCTGCTGCGCGGAGGCCAGCATATTCGCGTCGACATTCTGCTGCGCGCGATCCCGAAGCGCACCGCGTGGTATTTCGAGTGGCTCACCGACGCGCTCGCTTTTGCCTGCTGCGTCCTGATGGTCGTGTACGGCGCGAGTTCCACCCTGGCCAGCTACAATGGAGGCTCCCTGACCATCAAGACCCTGGTCACCCCGGAGTGGTGGCTGCTCGCGCCGCTACCCGCGGCATTCGCGCTGCTCGCGATCGAGGTTCTGTTCCGCATGCGGCGGCTGCACCTCGGCGAGCGCTCGCCCCGCGCCGACGCCGTCTCGGCGTCGTAACCAGCAATGTCCTGGCAGGTCGCGGCATGGCTGATGTTCGGCGGCTCGACGCTGTTGTTGTTCCTCGGCCTACCGGTCGCGTTCACCTTTCTCGTCATCAACTTCGTCGGCGCGGTGATCTGGCTCGGCGGCGAGCCTGGGCTGGTGCAGCTCGCGCGCAACAGCGTGCAGTCGGTGACCAGCTTCTCGCTAACGGCGATTCCGCTGTTCGTTCTGATGGGAGAAATCCTATTTCACACCGGCCTGGCGATGAAAGTGATCGACGGCATCGAGCGCCTGGTCACGCAGGTGCCTGGGCGGCTGGCGGTAGTCGCCGTGGTCGCGGGCACGGTGTTCTCCGCCATTTCCGGCTCGACCATCGCCACCACGGCGATGCTCGGCAGCCTTATGCTGCCGGCGATGCTCGCCCGCGGCTATCACCCGACCATGGCGACGGGGCCGATCATGGCGATCGGCGCGGTCGACATGCTGATCCCGCCCTCGGCGCTCACCGTGCTACTGGGGAGCCTCTCTGGGATTTCGATCTCCAAGTTGCTGATCGGCGGCGTGACGCCGGGGCTGATCCTGTCCGCGGCGTTCGTCGCGTACATCGTGGTGCGCGTCAGGCTCGAGCCGAAGCTCGCGCCGCCCTTCGCGCTGGTCGAGCACCATGGCTGGCACAAGCTACGGCCGTTCATGCAGTACGTGATTCCACTAGTGTCGATCTTCGGCATCGTCGTGGCCTCGATGTCTGCGGGCTGGGCGACACCCACCGAGGCGGCGGCGATCGGCGCATTCGCCACCATGGTGCTGGCCCTGCTGTATCGCGCGCTCACCGTCGCCAACCTGCTCAAGGCGCTGCGTGGCACGGTGGCGATCTGCGGCATGATCCTGTTCATCATCGTCGGCGCCACTACCTTTTCGCAGATCCTCAGCTTCTCCGGGGCGAGCAACGGCATCGTCGGGATCATCATCGGCCAGGACCTGTCGCCGATGGTGATCATCGCCGGCATGATGCTGATCCTGATCTTCCTCGGCGTCTTCGTCGACCAGGTGAGCATGATGATGATCACGCTGCCGATCTTCATGCCGATCGTGCAGCGCTTCGGCGTCGATCAAGTCTGGTTCGGCGTCATGTTCCTGATCTGCATGCAGCTCGGCTTGCTGCTGCCGCCGCATGGTCTGCTGCTCATGACCATGAAGAGCGTCGCGCCGCCCGAGGTGAGGATGGCGGACATCTACCGGGCGGTAGTGCCCTACGTGGTAATGAGTCTGGTCGTTCTCTCGTTGGTGTTCTTTGTGCCCAACGTGGCTCTGTGGTTGCCCCGGTTGCTCTGAGTTGAAGGTGGGGGTTGATCCGGAAACCGAAAAGGAGGTCAGAAATGTTTCTGAAAGACTACTGGTACGTGGCGGCATGGGACTACGAGATCAGCGATAAACCGCTGGGACGTACTGTGTTAGGCGAGCCTATCGTACTTTACCGCAAGGCGGATGGGTCGCCCGTGGCGCTTCAGGACCGATGTCCTCATCGCCAGGCACCTCTCAGCATGGGCAAAGTAATTGGCGACGAATTGCAGTGCGGTTACCACGGGCTCCGTTTCAATTGCGAGGGGGCGTGCACAGCGGTACCGAGTCAAACCCGCATCCCTCCCAACGCGAAAGTCAAGACCTATCCGGTCGTGGAGCGCTATCGTTGGATCTGGATCTGGATGGGTGACCCCGCGAAGGCGGATTCCTCCCTCATTACCGACTATCACTGGCTCGAATCTCCGGAATGGAGAGCCAAAGGCGACGTCATTCACGTCAGGTGCAACTGGCAGCTCATCATCGACAACCTCCTTGACCTCTCGCACCTTGCGTTTGTGCATACGTCAACGATCGGCAACATTGCGGTCGCCGCGCCCTCGGAATTCAAGGTTGAGCGGAAAATGGAGAGCGTTACGATTACGCTCTGGATGCTCGATGCGCCCCCGCCCCCTAGCTTTCTGAGAACTGGCCGTTTCCCGAACCATGTCAATGTCGACCGCTGGCTAATCACCGACTACACGCCACCGGGTTTCGTTCGCATAAACAGCGGCGCCACGGAGGCCGGGACAGGCGCTCCGCAAGGCAAACGGATCGGAGGGGTTGGGTTCAGGAACCTCGACGCAATCACCCCGGAGACGGAGCGAACGACGCACTATTTCTGGGCGCAGGCGCATGACTTCGCCGTGAATGACCCAGAAACCACGGAGAGAGTGTTCCTGCAAGTGCGCGAGGCCTTTTTGGAGGACACTGCCATCCTCGAGGCGCAGCAGAAACTAATTGACCTAGATCCCGGGGCGCCAATCATCCACCTTGCTGCGGATGCAGGAGGCGTTGAGGCCCGTCGCATCGTAGAACGCCTGCTTAAGGCGCAGAACAACAACACAACACCTGTTGGGTCTACCGCGATAAAAGCTCATGTCTGAAGTGGTCGACAAGAAGTTCGAAACGGTGTATGCCACCAGCGTAGCAAGGATCGGCTGCTTGAAAACCTCGACGAAAATATTATTATCGCGAAGGCTCGCCGTTCACCAACGAGGGAACATGAAGATCCTGAAGCGACTCGATGCCATCCGGACGGCGCTGGCCGTAGTCCTCGCGCTAGCCGCGTGCGTGGCAGGCGCGCAGTACCCGAACAAACCAGTCCGCGTGATAGTGCCATTCCTTGCGGGCGGTTCCGCAGACACGCTCGCGCGCACCGTTGCGCCGAAGCTCTCGACCGCGTGGGGTCAGCCGATCGTGGTAGAAAATCGCGGTGGCGCGGGCGGAAATGTGGGCGCGGAAATCGTCGCCAAGGCGCCCGGCGACGGCTATACCCTCCTGTTCACACCGCCGCCGCCGCTGGCGATCAACATGCACCTGTACAAGAACATGCCGTTCGATCCGTTCAAGGATTTCGCGCCGGTGTCCGTGGTCGGCGTGATGCCGAACGTCCTGGTGGTCGGGCCTCGCGTCGCGGCGGCGAACCTGCAGGAGTTCCTCGCGTTCGCGAAGGCAAATTCAGGCGGAGTGAGCTACGGCTCGCAAGGAGTCGGTTCGACGCCGCACCTTACCGGAGCGATGCTCGCGCGCGCGGCCAACATTGATATCGTGCACGTGCCTTACAAAGGCTTTCCGCCGATTCTCGCCGACCTGCTCGGGGCCCGGCTCGATTTCGCCTTCCTCGATGCGAGCAACGTGCTGCCGCAGCTGAAGGGAGGCCGCATCCGCGCCCTCGCCGTCGCGAGCGCGAAGCGCTACTTCGCGCTTGCCGACACCCCGACTCTGGTCGAGGCGGGTTTTGCGGATTTCGTGTCGGCCACCTGGATGAGCTTCGCGGCGCCTGCGGGCACCCCGCCCGAGGTCGGGCGCAAATGGCGCGAGGAGTTGCAGCGCGCCGTGCGCCTGCCCGACGTGCAGCAACGCTTCGCCGACCTCGGCGTAGACGCCTGGGTCAGCTCCGCCGAAGAGATGGCCAGTCTCATGGAGACCGAGTCGCGGCGCTGGTCGGAAGTCATCCGGCTCACGGGCGCGCGCAACGACTGAATTGGCGGCTCGAGCCATGCGGAAGAAGAAAACGAACGGAAGCGGCCAAGGCCAAGAGGCCGCGCGGCTGCCAGGGGGCGCCGGGCTGAACATTGAGAAGCGGCTGTCCTACCGCTTTTCCATCCTGTCCGACCGCATGATCCGGGCCGTCGCCGACATGTACGGTCCGCGTTTTGGCCTTCTGCTTTCCGGCTGGAAGGCGATGGCCACGATCGGCCGGTACAGCAGGGTGTCGGCGAAGGACGTGTGCGCGCATACCACCGTCGCTCCGGACAAGATCACGCGCGCCGTCGATCGCCTTGTCGGGCTCGGTTTCGTCGAGCGCCGGCGCGACGAGACCGATGGCCGGCGCGTCGCGCTTTCGCTGACCCCCAAGGGAGCACAGGTCTATGCGGAGATCGAGCGCGCGACGCGGGAACTCGAGTTGTCGCTCCGGTCCACGCTATCCGTCGACGAGCTCGCTGCCCTGGACAGGATCTTGGACAAGCTGGAATCACAGGCAAGAACGATTCTTTTCGAACGCGACGCTTGGCGCCGTTTCGCGGGGCGTGGGGAGCGGATGGCCGCACGCCGCGAGAGCAAAGAGAACCAAGCACAAAAGAAAGTCGATGGATAGTCGCGCAAGGCCGAAATTGCCCGAAACGCATTACCTTGAACCACTAGGAAATTCGATCCCGCTGTTCTCGCGCGTGCCGCCAATTGCGGCGGCTGCGCGCCGATTCAGGGTTTGCGGTTTTTGCGCGCTGGGGCATTTTGCTCCTCCGGCCGCCCGATCCGCAACGCCGGTTACGTCGAAATGGCCACCATGCCGCTCGAACCGACGTGCAAGCAGTGCGCGAGGATGCGGCGGATGACCTTCGGATCCTCCATCAGTGTGATGATGCGCATCGGCTTCATACACCTTGCGGATCAGGCTCGCCCAGATGGCCCTCGGGCGGAAATGCCCCGTCGACGGAAAGCGCGTGCATGTGGATCGGGCGCACCAAAAAAGAACGCCCTATGGCGCCCTTTTCGCTGTCCCAGGTCAGCTGCCTCCTGCCGTCGCCTCGGCGGCCGGCGCCACTTCGACCGGCGGCGTTTCCACCAACGGCGGCTCGGCAGCCTGGTCCCTGCGGATCTCCGGGATCGGGCGATCTCGGAGGAGCTTTGCGGCCGCCTGCTCGGCTGGCGCTATAGCGGGTTTTCCGTTCACAACCAGGTGCGCGTCGCGGCCGATGACGCCGAAGGCAGGAAGAAGCTCGCCGCCTATATGCTGCGCGCGCCGCTCTCGCTTGCCAAGATGAGCTACGACCCGGCGAGCGGCACGGTGATCTACCGCTCGAAGATGCCCCTGGGGCTGAAGCGGAACTTCCAGGTCATGCCGGGCGCCTAGTGGCTGGAGCTGCTTTGCAAGCCTATTCCGGATCGCTACGAACAACTCGTGAGGTACTGCGGTTGGTACTCGAGCCGCAGCCGCAGGGTGCGCAAGGCGAAGGGCGCCCCTGCGGTGGCGACTCCGGCCAGCGGCGCCATCGAAGTGCTTGGTGAGTACGCGAGCCGCGCCAAGGCCCGATGAGGGTGATTTCGCTGATCGGGGATCCGGCGCTGGTGCGAGCGATCCTCACGCACTTGGGGCTCTGGCAGCCGCAGGCGCTCGAGCGCGCCCCGCCCGCGCCCGCGCGGGCTTGGCCCGAGCACGCCAATCTGGCGCTCACCTGCCACCCCCTGCCCGACATCGCCTGAAGCCGCGCTGCGGGGCTCGCTCGCCCCGGAGCGCGGCTTTGCTTGCGTGATCCAAGCCAGCGCGGGCAAGATGCGTCATCACGCCGATTGCGCAACGCTCGAATCCCCGGAGGAACGCTCATGACCGGCCAAACCCGCCGCAAGCCGAGCGTTCCCGCGCCTGCCCCCGCAGCGCACGGCGGCCACGCACGCGAGCGGGGCGGATGAGTTTTCGTTTTATCGTTTCGTTCGGCTACTCGACTGATACGATCTCGTGCCAGTGCCCAGATTCATCCCTCCGGGCGCGCCAA
>CAYMJW010000066.1:0-3475 GCA_964390455.1 uncultured Methyloceanibacter sp.
GAAGTGGAACAGCGCGCGCGCTGCTTGCGGCTCGCCGCCTTTCGGCCGGCCGGGCTGCTCGCTCGGCACCCAGCCGAAGATGTCGAGATGGGCGAAGCGCTTGGCATTCTTCACGAAGCGCTTGAGGAAGAGCGCGGCGATGATCGAGCCCGCGAACGGCCCCTCGGCGATATGGCTGACATCGGCGACCGCGCTCTTGAGCTGCTTGTCATAAGGCGCCCAGAACGGCATGCGCCACATGGGATCGCCGACCGCGCGCCCCGAGGCGAGAAGGCGAGCGGCAAAGCCGTCGTCGTCGGCATAGAGCGGCGGCAGATCGGGCCCGAGCGCGACACGCGCGGCGCCCGTCAGCGTGGCGATGGTGATGAGATAGTCCGGCGCCTCCTCGTCGGCGAGCGTGATGGCGTCGGCGAGCACAAGGCGTCCTTCGGCATCGGTATTGCCGATTTCGACGGTCATGCCGTTTCGGCTCGGGAGCACGTCGCCCGGCCTGAAGGCGTTGCCGGAGATGCTGTTCTCCGCCGCCGGGATCAGCACCCGCAGCCTGAGCGGGAGATTCGCGCGCATGACGAGGAGCGCGAAGGCGAGCGCAGAGGCCGCGCCGCCCATGTCCTTCTTCATCAGCGCCATGGCGCTCGAGGGCTTGATGTCGAGCCCGCCGGTATCGAAGCAGATGCCTTTGCCGACGATCGTCACCTTGGGCGCGCGCTCTGGGCCCCAGCGGAGATCGATGAGACGGGGGCTGCGGTCGCTGGCCCGTCCCACGGCGTGGATCATCGGGAAATTGTCGGAGAGGAGGCCTGAGCCTTCCGTGACCTTGACGCTCGCGCCGAACATGGTCGCAAGCTCCCGTGCCGCGTTCTCGAGCTCGGCCGGCCCCATGTCATTGGCCGGCGTGTTGATGAGATCGCGGCCGAAATAGAGGGCCTCGGCGAGCGCCAGCACCTCGTCCCTGTTTACGCCTTCCGGCAGCACCAGGCGTTTCTTCTTGTCGGCGCCCGCCGTCTTGTAGCGGGTGAAGGCGTAACTCCCGGCGAGGAAGCCGAGCACCGCAAGCTCGGCGTCCGCAAGCGGCGAAGCCAGCCGATAGTCGCCTTCGGGGAGCGTCGTCGCGAGGGCGCCGGTCAGAAGCGGCGATTGTGCCGCCCCATCAGCGCCGCCGGTCCCGAGCAAGACGCCGCCAATGCCGCGGTCGCCCGGCAGAACCAGGACCGAGCCTTGCTTGGCGCCAAAGCCTTGCGCCTTGACCCAGCTCCGCTCGGCCTCGCTCAAATTGTCGAGCGCTGCGTCCTCGGCCGAGGCGACGAGGTAGATCGGAATGGAATCGGAGCCAGGGGGAAGAAGCAGGTCTTCCAATCCGCGGCGCGTTGTTTCGAGCGTCGTCGCTTTGCTGGTCATGACGGAAGGGTTTTAGATCCCGGACTTGATGCAGGGCCGCATTAATGGCAGGGGAGTCGGACCAAGACAATGGCGCGCGCGCGTAACGTCTGATACTTGCGCGCTACCCGCCCAGCTTCGCGCCCTTGAGGCGGGATAGCACGGACCACAGGGCCGACTGGCGCTCGGCGTTTTGCTCGGAGCGGTCGGTCAGGAGGCCCGCAAGCTTGCGGAACGCGTCAGCCGCCTTCGACTTGGCTGACACTTCCTCGATCATTTGCCCGTTATTGGCCGCCATGCCGAAGAGTTGCGCATCGAAGCCGATGACGATCCTGGGCTCGAGCCCGACGGCGTCGCCGAAATCCTTGACGGTGACTTCAGGACGCTTGGGCAGACCGGCCTGATTGAGCACGAGCAAAGGCGGGCGATCGTTGGGGCGCGCGCGCTTGATCCGATCGATCAGATTCTTGGCATTGCGCAGATTGGCGATGTCGGGGATCGCGGTGATGACCACATGGTCGGCGCGCATGAGCACGTCCTGCGCCCATTCCGTCCACAAATGCGGAACGTCGAGCGCGATCCATGGCGCGCTTTCGCGCACCGCATCGAGCACCATCTCGCAGGAGGCTGGATCGAGATCGTAGGTGCGGTCGAGCGTGCCGGGCGCCGCGAATAGGCTCAAATTATCGGAACAGCGCGAGAGCAGCCGGTCGAGCTTGAGCGGGTCGAGACGGCCGGGCGCGGCGAGCGCGTCGGCGATGCCCTGGATGGGGTCCTGGTTGAAATCGAGCCCGGCGGTGCCGAAGGGGAGGTCGAAATCGGCGATCACCACCTCGCGCTCGAGTGAGGACGCGATGGCGAACGCGGTGTTATGGCAAACGGTGCTCGAGCCCGCGCCGCCCTTCGCGCCGACAAAGGCGATCGTTTGGCTCGCCGGCCGCGCCTCTTTGTCGCTGTAGAGGCCGGACAGGCTCTCGATGATTTGCAGCACGGAGACGGGGGCGACCAGATATTCGCTGATCCCCCGCCGCAGCAGCTCGCGATAGAGCACGACATCGTTGAGGTGGCCGACGACGATGACCTTGGTCGCGGGATCGCAGAGCTCGGCCAGACGGTCGAGCTCGGCGAGCATGGGGGAACGGTCGAGCAGCGACTCGATGATGATGAGATTTGGCGTGGCGGCGTCGCGGTAGAAGGCGCACGCCGCCTCGATGCCTCCCATCTGCACGCTCACGCGCGCCCGGATCAGGCGCCGGTCTTGCGCCGCCTTCTCGATCGAGGCGGCCGTGTCCTGGTCCTCGCAGAAGGCCTGGATATTGACGCGCGGGAGGGGGCGCATGTGTGGGCGGCTCGACGGCTTGCTTTCGCGATCCGGGACAGGCTCGCCCGGCGGCGCGGACCCCAGCGAAAATGCGGCGTCGCCGATCACTGGTTCGCTCCGACCTGGCTGACCTCAAGAGCAGACGGCATGCCGTCCTACCCGCTTCACTCTGAGGGCCAATTCTCAACGCGGCGTTAATCGCCGTGCCAGATCAGGCTCGCGAGCGGGTCAGCCGCCGAGCGCGGCCATAAACGGGCTCTGCGGATAAGCGAGCAACCCGGCGGCCGCGAGCGCGACGCCATAGGGCACGCCCTCGTCCGGGCTGTGCAGGCGGACCAGCCAGCGTTCAGAGACGAGCATCGCCGGCAGCGGCAGGCCGCGCCAGAACAGAAGCAGGAGCGCAAGGCCGCCGCCGATCAAGGCGGCATAGATGGCGTAAGGGACGATCGCGACAGGACCGAGCCAGAGGCAGGTTGCCGCGAACAGCTTGGCGTCGCCGCCGCCAACCAGGCCCAGAGAGAAGACGACAAAGGATAGCGCGAGTGCCACGAGCGCAAGGCCGACATGGAGGCCGATATCCGGCAAGCCAAGACCTCCGAGCGGCGCCACAAGCAAGAACAGCGCGGCAAGGCCGAGAACGAGCCGGTTCGGCACCGTCAGCGTGGCAAGATCGATGATCGCGGCGATCGCCATGGCGCCGGGAAAGATCGTCAGAATGAGGAGATCTCGGATCATCCGCCGGTCTTAGCGTGCCTGCTTCGTGACGGGCGAATGTCA
>CAYMJW010000066.1:3575-13962 GCA_964390455.1 uncultured Methyloceanibacter sp.
GATCTCGGATCATCCGCCGGTCTTAGCGTGCCTGCTTCGTGACGGGCGAATGTCATCGAGGCGCGCTGAAGGCCGGGTTAATTCTCTGTCATTGTCATTGCCCGGCAGGGCCCGCGCAATCCAGTGACCACGGCGTTCCCCTTCAATTGTCATTGCCCGGCTTGACCGGGCAATCCAGTAGTCCGGCGGCGTCAGTGGTTACTGGATTCCTGCCTTCGCGGGAATGACAGCCGCCGAATTCCTTCGCGGGCATGACAAGGCGATCGCTCGCTGCTCAAGCCGGGGCACGCGCGGCCCGATGTCGCCGAGGTGCGGCTTTGGCGCCGAGAGGCCGGGCATAGAGGTCGTACGCGTCGGCGTCCTCGACCAGCACGGGCAGGCGATCCCCTAGCTTCAGGTCTCTGCCGCCGCCGAGATAGACATTTCCGTCGATGTCCGGCGCGTCCCAGTGCGAGCGCGCAACAACGCCCTCTTCGTCGATGCGATCAACCATAACCTCGATCGTCTTGCCGATTCGGGAGGCGAGAAGCGCCGCGCTGATCGCCTGTTGATGCTGCATGAGGCGGTCGTAGCGCTCGGCCTTGATCGCCTCGGGCACTTGACCCGGAAGCGCGTTCGCGGCGGCGCCACCCACGTCCTCGTATTTGAAGCAGCCGACGCGGGCGAGCTGCGCCTCGGCGAGCCAATCGAGAAGCTCCGCGAAGTCGTCCTCGGTCTCGCCGGGGAAGCCCACGATGAAGGTCGAGCGGATGGCAAGGTCGGGACAGACTCCACGCCAGCGCGCGATACGCTCTAGCGTCTTCTCCTGATGCGCGGGGCGGCGCATCGCCTTCAAGACATTGGGGCTCGCGTGCTGGAAGGGAATGTCGAGATAGGGCAGCACTTTGCCCTCGGCCATCAGCGGCAGGACCTGGTCCACATGGGGATAGGGATAGACATAGTGGAGGCGCACCCAGACCCCGAGCGAACCGAGCGCTTCTGCGAGCGCGAGGAAGCGGGTCTCGCGTTCCTCGCCGCGCCAGGCGCTTTTGGCGTAGCCGATGTCGAGCCCGTAGGCGCTCGTGTCTTGCGAGATGACGAGAAGCTCCTGCACGCCCGCGGCAACGAGACGCTCGGCCTCGCGCATGACGTCGCCGAGCTCGCGGCTCTTGAGCTTTCCGCGCAGGCTCGGGATGATGCAGAAGCTGCATCTGTTGTTGCAGCCCTCGGAAATCTTCACATAGGCGTAGTGGCGGGGCGTAAGCCTGATCCCTTGCGGCGGCACGAGATCGAGGAACGGATCGTGCGGCCGCGGCACGGCCTTGTGGACCTCGGCGACCACGGCCTCGTATTGGTGCGGACCGGTGATGGCGAGCACTTGCGGGTGGGCGGCGCGGATGCGCTCAGACTCGACGCCAAGACAGCCGGTGACGATGACGCGGCCATTCTCGCGCAGGGCCTCGCCGATCGCTGCAAGCGATTCAGCCTTGGCGCTGTCGAGGAAGCCGCAAGTGTTGACCACGACCGCATCGGCGTCTTGGTAGCTTGCCGAGAGCTCGTAGCCTTCGGCGCGAAGCCGGGTGATGATGCGCTCGGAATCGACCAGCGCCTTGGGGCAGCCGAGGCTGACAAAGCCGATTTTGGGCGCCGCACCTTTTGCCGGGATATCGTTCATTGGCGCGCTTATAGGCGAGACGCGCGGCCCCGTCGATGGGCGGAAAGTTTCGGTTGAGGCCGGAAGCGGATCGGCCTCAAATGACCGCGACCAGTCTTGGGGGCAGCCAGAATGGCGGAGGCTTCAAGCCCGTCCTCCGCAGCCGAAGCGGGGACGCGGAAAACGGCGCTCGTGTTTGCCGGAGGCGGCAGCTTCGGCGCCGTGCAGGTCGGCATGTTGCGCGCGCTCGCGGCGCATGGGCTTGAGGCCGACATGGTGGTGGGATCGAGCGTGGGCGCCATGAACGGCGCCTATTTCGCCGGAATGCCGACAGCGGATAGCGTAAGCCGGCTTGAAGCGATCTGGCGCGGCTTGCGGCGGCGCGACGTCTTCCCCATCACCCCGCGCGCGCTGCTTGGGCTGATCCGGCACCGCGATTTCCTGCTCGGCTCGCACGGCCTCTACCGCTTGGTCCACACGCATCTGCCCTTCCGCAATCTGGAAGAGGCGCGCATCCCGCTGCATATCGTCGCCACAGATTTGCTCTCCGGTCAGCCCGTCGTGCTGTCGCAAGGCGACGCCGCGACGGCGATCGTGGCGAGCACCGCAATCCCCGCCGCTTTCGCTCCCGTGAAATTCGGCAATCTCTATCTCGCAGACGGCGCCATCACGAGTTGCACGCCGGTCAAGGTCGCGGTCATGGCGGGGGCCACACGGCTGATCGTGCTGCCTGCGGGCTATGCCTGCGCGCGGGAGATGCCGCCGCAAGGGGCCATCGCCAACGCGCTGCATGCGCTGACGCTGCTCATCTCGCGGCAGGTCAAGGCCGAACTCGAAAGTCTGGACGAGACGATCGACTTCCATGTCGCGCCGCCGCTCTGCCCGTTGACCGGCTCGGCCTACGATTTCTCGCGCACCGACGAACTGATCGAGCGGGCGGCAGAGCGGACAGAGGCGTGGCTTGCGGAGGGTGGGCTTCAGCGCCGCGAGATCCCGCACGAGATGAACGCCCACAAGCATCATTGACGGGCGAGCGAACTAGCGCAGCAGCTCTTCGATCTCGGGATCGGCGGGCTCTTCGGCCCCCTGCTCGGGGGGCGCGCCACCCTCGGCGTTGGGCTTCGCTTGCGGCGTCTCTTTCTTGCCGGAGCTTTGGCGATCGGTTCCCGACTCGCTTCCGCCGCCCCCGCGCTGCTCGATCTTGATGTCGCCGAGCATGCGGCCGATCGCCTCGCCGACCGGCTTGCCCTTGAACTTCTTCTGAATGGCCTTGCCGATCTGGTTGACGGTCTTCCCGGCCTTCTCCGGATCGGCGAACATCTGCTTGACCTCAGGGCTGATGGTCGGCCTGTCGAGCGGTCCCTCGATCCGAACCGGCACCGAGAGCCCGGCAAAATCGTTGGCGCCCCGCTCGCCTTCAGGTCCCGCGACGATCTCGGAATTGGCGAGCAGGTTCATCGTGCTCGCGACGAGGTTCACGGTGCCCGCCGCCGTCACTTTCAACAGCGGGCTCGTCGCGGTGAGATTGCTCGTCTCGGCGATGCCGTCCTTGATGGTGAAGCTGCCGCCGAGTTCGGTGAACGCGGTCTTGGCGCCCGGCCCCTGGCGCAAATCCGGGATTTCGCCGGCGCCGAGCTGATCGATCATCTCGGTGAGGTTGACCCCTTCGATCGCGCCGTCGCTCACGGCAATGCTGCCCTGGCCCACGAGCGAGGACTTGACCTCCTCGGTGTTGCCGCCCGCGCCGCGGAGCTGAAGCGCGAGCTTGGTCCGGCCCTCGAGCAGGCTGACTTGGGCTGCATCCGACAGCAGGCTCTTCGCCTGGACACCTTCGAGCAGAAAGTCACCGCTGAAGGCGGGAACGTCCCTCGACGCGTCGAGCGCGAACGTGCCGCGCGCGTGTCCGTCATAGAGGTCCATACCGCCGAGAGTCGCATTCAGCACGCCGTCGCGAAAGGCTAGACCGAGCGAGCTCGGCCCGATCTCGAGATGGAAGACCCGGGTCTTGCGCACGTTGAGATTGACGTCGGCATCGAAGGACGCGGGCGCGGCGGCTTGCGCCGGAGCGGCGGGTGCGGCAGGCGGGCTGGCGTTCGCGGCCTCGGGCGCGGCGGTCCCGGCGGAAGCGCCGGGCGCGGGCTCCTGTGCGGCTGCCTCGGGGCTTGCGGCAGCATCCGGCTTGGTGAACCAGTTCCCGTCGCTCTCGCCTCCGGCCTCGCTCCTCTCGGCTTGAGGGGCTGCGCTTGCCTCTGCAGCAGATGCTCTGCGCTCGGCTCTCGCCGCCTTCGGCGCCGCCGCAAGGAACGGGTTGAGGTCGAGATGGTCGAGCGCGAGCGCGGCCCTCACATGCGGCCGCGGCGCGCGCAAGGTGACGACGGCCTGCCCCTGTCCGCTCGCATGCTGGAGCGCGAAGCGGGAATCGCTGAAAATGATCTCGCCGTCCTTCCAGGCGACATGGCTTGAAAGCTCGCCGTCGCCGATCCCGGTCATGGCCGATTGTTTCTCGCGCATCCAGGCGAGCAGCGAGGGGATCGAGTGCGCCTTGGCCGACAACGCGCCTTGGCCGGAGAGACCGGGGCGCGTGATGAGGCTGCCATCGAACCGCGCGGCGATCGCCTTTGTGTCGAGCGCAACCAAGAGGCGCGCGGGGCGCTTCTCGCGGAGATCGGCGAACGAGGTCAACTCGAAGCTGAAGTCGACGGTCTGCTCTTTCCAGTCGAACTTGCCCGAGCCGGTGAAGGGGGCGGTGAGAGTCGGCAGGTTCAAATTTGCCGTGATGTGCTCGATGCGCCTTTCCTTACCCGTCTCGTCATAGACGATGGTGACGGTCCCATCCTCGATGCGCACGTCCTTGAGCCTCACATCGCGACGGGGCTTCGGATTGGGATTGGGGGCCTTTGCCGTTTTCGGCTTCTTCGGCTCGGCCTCTTTGCCGTCATCGCCGAGGCGGACCGTCACCACCGGCCTCTCGAGAACGATGCGCTCGGCATCGACGTTGCGGCTCAAGATCTCAAGCAGGCTGACATCGACCACAAGCCGGGCGACCGAGATATCGGCGGTGCCGGCGCGGGCTTCGGGGTCGGTGAAGGTCGCGTCGGTGATGACGACATGCGGCCCGGGCGTGAACAGGAGCGCGGTCGTCCCCTTGACGGTGAGTTCGCGCCCCGTCTGTTCCTTGATGCGATTGGCCACGCGGTCGCGGACCCAATCGGCCGAGATGAGCAGATTGGCCGCCAGCAGCGTGAGCAACGCCGCGCCGACGACGGCTCCGGCCGAGATCAGAAGAAGCCTTGTGCGGCGGCTCATGCGCTGAGGCGCGCGGCGGGGCAAGGGCTCCTTGGGACTCTCCCGGGCCGGCGGGTTTTGATTCTGTTGGCTCTGCATGGGCTTGGGACCGAATCCCTGACTCTAGCCCGACAAATAAGGTGAGAATGGGAACCGAGATTTGCCTTATTCAGCGGCGCCGTCAGCGCACCAGGACGGCGTGGTTATCCCACTGAAATCGCGACGCAAGGCGCACCGGGAGCGCATTCGGCCCCGCCGTGACGAGCCACCCCTCGCCGCTCGTCAGGAGAAAGCTCGCGCTGCGGTGCGTTGGCGCAAGCCCGCAGCCGTCCCTCAAATCGGAAGCGCCGAGATAGCGCCTTCCCGTTACGTCCCAATAGGTGACCTGGCCGCCCTTCGGCGCAGACGCCGCAACGATACCGCCGCTCCGGTCGGCGGCGACCGAGCCGATATAGTTGCGCAAAGCCTTCTGCGTCGCGCCAGGCGCCTCGACGATGACCGGCGCCTCGCCCCTCTTGTGGAAACCGACCAGCGCCGGCGCATCCTCTTCGGGCCCGCGATATTGGCAGCCGAACACGACCGTATCGTCCGCGCCCACGGCCAGATGGCGGATCGAGAGCTGGTGCAGCGCGGGCGCAAGCCGATGCTCCTCGAGGAGATCGCCGGTCGCAACATCGACATAGACGAGCGACGGCTGCATGTCGGGGAGATTAAGCTCGTCGGCGCCGTGATCGGGGTGCGTGCGGATGCCGCCATTGGCGATCGCCATGGTGCGGCCATCGGCAAGGAGCGCGATGTCGTGGGGTTCCATGCCATGGGCCGGAAATTCCCCGATCTGCCTGTAGCCACTGGTCGCGTCGCGAACGCCGATCATGCCAACCGCACGCTCGTAGTCGTTCTCGGTGGCGTAGAGCAGCTTGCCGTCGGCAGAGAAGATGCCGTGCCCGAAGAAATGACGCCCCGGCTTCGAGGCGAACCAGATGGGCGGCGGTCCGCGAAGCGACACCGCCACGCCGAACCGGCCGGGGCGCCGCGCAAACGCGACCCATTCGCCGCCGCCTGGGCGGAGCGCGATATCGTGGCCGCGCCCCGGAAGCTCGATCGATTGCTCGTCGCCATCGAGGGTGAAGAGCGCCGCCTGAAAATTTCCCCTGTCGTCTTTGCGCGCGGCGGCGAAGCACTCGGGCAAGGGCGCCGCGCCGGCGTGTCCCTTAAGCGAAAGCGCGGCAGCGCCGCCAGCCAGACCTGTCAGGAGCGCGCGGCGGCTGAGGGCCATGACCTAGTCTCCGTCCATGGCATTGAAGCCGAAGGCGAGGCCTGCGCCGCGCGAAATCGCGTCGGCTGCGGTCTGTCCCGCGCTCTTAAGCGAAACCCGCAACGACTCGATCTTGCCGCGCTCACCCGCATCCTTGACCAATTCAGCCATGGGCATAACGATGCCGTTCAAAACATCGATGGCATGATCGAGGTCGAACGCGACCGACTTCTCCACGCCGGGAGAGTCTTCGGCCACGACTTGCGCGAAGCCGCCCTTCTCGAACACCGCCCTTACGCCTTCGAGATTGCCGGCGGCATTGGCGAGACTGAGCCCGCTTCGCCAGAAGGCCGCGAGCCTCGGCCTCGCCTCTTCGACCGTGGCGCCGAGCGGCTTTCCGAGCTTCTGATCGCGCACGAGCTCGATCCCTGCGGTGAAGGACTTGAACAGATCGAGCGTGACCTCCTTCGGCGCACGGTAGCTCGGGTCATCAGGGCCGGGAGCGAGGAACGCCTTCTCGTGAGGCGAGCCTTCGCGCCAATCCGCGTCCACGGATCTGGCGATCCCCTCGATATTCGCGGCGACGGCGAGAGCGAAGGCGCAGCGAAAGGCGCTCGCGCCCGCGGGTGAGCTGAGCGTTTTCGCATCCTCGCCATAGAGCAGATATTCGAGGGCCGGGAGCCCCTGCAAGGCCACGCTCTTGCCGGCAAGCGTTTCCGCGCGCGTCACCGTGTCGTCCTGCTTTGCGAGCACATCGTCGATTTGCCGTTGTCCGAGTCCCTTGGGATCGGGCCAATAGAACAGACGCTCATAACGGTGATCGCCAGAGATCGGGCCGAAGCGCAGGATCTCGACCTTGCTCCAGGCCGCCACGGTCGCAACGAAGGCCTTCTTGCTCGCCTCAAGCGACGACGCCGAAGGCTCACGGCAAAGCGTGCCAACCTTGTCGTTGAGGGAGGCGGCCTCTCCGGCAAGCGCTGCGTAGCCCGGACGAATGACATCGTTCAGCGCGGCACGTGCAATCGCCGCATGATCGGTTTCCGCATGCGCCAGCGTTGCGACGGCAAATAAGAGTACGGCACCCGCAAAGACCGCCGCGAGGCCCCCTCTCCCCTCGGGGGAGAGGGTCGGGGTGAGGGGGCTTTGGCGCGACACAACAGAGGTCGGCTCCCCCTCACCCGTCTCATCGCCAGTAATGGCGATGAGACGACCTCTCCCCGGAGGGGAGAGGTGGAATAAGGCGCGGCCAGACGCGGGTCTCATAGCGAATTCACGAAGGCGAGGAGGGCATCGCGATCGGCCTTAGGCAGCTCCGCGAATTTGTCGCGCGCGGGTTTTCCCTCGCCACCGTGCCAGAGAATGGCTTCGGTGATATTGCGCGCGCGCCCGTCATGCAGAAACAGCGTGTGCCCGCTCACGGTCTCGGTCAGCCCGATGCCCCAGAGTGGCGGCGTGCGCCACTCGCTCCCGCTCGCCTCGCCTTCGGGCCTGCCGTCGGCAAGGCCTTCGCCCATGTCGTGCAGCAGGAGATCGGTGTAGGGCCAGATCGTCTGGTGCGAGAGATGCGGCTGGCCCGGCACCTCGCCGGTCGTGAATTTCGGCCGGTGACAGCTCGCGCAGCCGATCGCGTGGAACACCGCCTTGCCGTTGAGCACCTCGGGGTCGTTTGGGTTGCGCCGCGCGGGCACGGCAAGATTTTGCGAATAGAACGTGACCAGCTTGAACAGATCGTCGCCCAATTCGACGTTCTGATATTTCGGCGAGTTGCCGCTCGGCGCCGCGACACACGCCTCCTGTTCCCCGGTGCAGTCGCCCGAGCCGTGCGGGATCATGGTGGTGGAGAGCCCGATATCGCCCGCGGCCGCCTCCGCCGTCTGTTGCGCGATGGTGGGGACGCCGGCCTTCCAGCCGAAGCGGCCGAGCATGAGCTTCTCGTGCTCGCGCGACCAGACGCGGTTCGGCTCGCCGGAAACGCCGTCCTTGTCCGCATCGTCGGGAGCGGCATTGGCGAGGATCTGGTCCTCGGGGATCGCTTCGAGAAGTCCGAGTCCGATCATCGGCGGGGCCACGCGCGGCGAGAGCATGATCTCAGGGCTCATCGGCC
Organism: uncultured Methyloceanibacter sp.; assembly: GCA_964390455.1. Lineage (GTDB taxonomy): Bacteria > Pseudomonadota > Alphaproteobacteria > Rhizobiales > Methyloligellaceae > Methyloceanibacter. Next base: position 11,853 of record CAYMJW010000066.1, read on the forward strand.
CGTAGCCAAGGCCGGTCAGCGTGTATGTCGGCGCGCGCAACGAGACGGTCTCGCCGCCTTCGAGCTTCACCTCGCGTTCTTCGTATTCGATTCTGAGCTTGCCTTCGGCCGGAATGCCTTGGATCGAGCGATCCTGGAGCTGGCCGCCATAGATTGGATCGGGAAGCGCGTTCGCACGATGGCTTGCGAGCTTTTCCTTCTCAGCGTCGGTCTGAGGCGGAACGGAAAGGCGGATCAGCATGGAGCCCGAATCGTCGGGGATTTCGGCTGAGAGTTGCGGATGGCCGCGGCCGTCTTTCAGATGGCAGCTCTGGCAGGCCCGCGCGTTGAACAGCGGCCCGAGCCCGTCGGAGGCGTCGGTCGATGACGGCGCCGAGACCCAAGTTTTCCGGAAGATGGCGTTGCCGATCTTGAAATCGAGCTCGCGCTTGAAATCCAGATTGCCGGAGGAGAGCGAGAAGGCGTTGGCGGTCGAGGTACTGCCGCGCGAGGTCGCGCCGCCGCCGGGTCTGTCTTCGCCCGGTTCGAGCCTGGTCACATTGCCATGAGCATCGATCAGGCCGACAAGCAGCGGCAAGGCCGCCCCGAACGCGATCACCACCCCGCGCAAGGCACGACGCGCCTTACACGATGGAGCTTGCAGGGACAGCCTTGTTGATCGATTCCGGGATCTGGAATGGGGTACGGACACGAATCCTTCGTTAGAAACTGATACTGGTGCGCGCCCCCAAAACCGTCGCGTCATCGACGCCGGAACTGCCGCCCGGTTGCCAAATATACTGGAAGTTTGGCTGCAGCAGAAAGCCGCGGGCGATCTGGTAGGTGTAGCAGATTTCGACCAGCGCCTCGTATTTTCGCGGCGCCGGCTCGCCGAAATCGACGTCGAAGGCCGTCACGTCGTCCGAGATGTTGGTGTAGGCGAAGCCGATGGCGAGAGCGTCGCCGGGCCGGTTCGGGAACATGCCGACAAAGGTGACGCCCATATCGGTATAGAAGTCGATCAGATTGCGGTCCTCGGGCGCGCCGATGAATCGGGCGAAGATGGCGACGCCGTGCGGGTCCTCGCTCCCCGGCACGCGCCAGACGAGCTGATCGATGATGCCGTAAAGGCCCCAATTGTGATCGAGCGGGCGCCCGTCATTGCCGGTCACCGCGATCAGCGCGCCGCCAGAATCGAAGCGGTTGTCCGCGAACGAACCGAAATGGTTCCAGCCGCCGATCTTGACGGTGCCGGGGAGCCTTCCCTTCTGATTGTAGCGATAGGCGCCTTCGACCATCAGCAACGGGTCGTCGTCGAGCTCGAAGTCGAGGCCATGCGGGTTGCAGACTTGCGGGTCGTCGCTGGCGCAAGTGGGCGCCGGATCGCCGTTATAGACGCCGACAAGGAGATCGAAATTCTCGTTCGGATGGAGCGCGACGCGAACGCCGGGTGTGGCGAGCGGATAGGCCGGGCCGCCGCTCGGCAGATCGGCGGCCGTGATCGAGGGCCAGCCCCAGGTGCCGTTGAGGAAGTAACCGCCGCCCTCGCTGATGACGAATTCGGCATCGGCCGCGAGCTGGCCGATCTTCACGGCGAGCCTGTCATCGAACAGGTGTTGCTCGAACCAAAGCTCGAACAGTCGCGTGGCGTCGGTTGCTTCGAGATTCGAGACCGGCATGAGCGAACCGATATTGGCGGCGGTGATCGAGTTGCCGTGAATCTGGAAGCCGTCGGCGTGGAAGCAGAGGCCCCTCCAAAAGCCGAGCCTGTGCATGTCGGCTTTGACGTAAAGCTCGAGCACGCCGTCATACTCGACGCCTTGGTCGAAGCCGCCCCAATTGCCGAAGGCCTCGCCGTAATAGACCCCGCCGATCTCGATGCCGTGGCGGCCAAGCGCGCGGCGGACGCCGAGGGGATCGACAACCATGACGGCATCGGCCGGAACGCCAGGGGCGCCGTGCGTGACCTCTGTCTCGCTCAGCTCGCATTGCGCGCGCGCCGTGTCGGGCGCAGCCAGAAACGCCGCCAGCGCGACGCAGAGCGCTCCGACGAGCGCGGGCAATCGTCTCCTGCTCGCAAGTCTCCTGCTCGCGCTGCCGGGTCTCGCTCTTCCCGCGGCAAGCATGCCCC
>CAYMJW010000067.1:0-13900 GCA_964390455.1 uncultured Methyloceanibacter sp.
AAGCCGGAATCCAGGAGCGGCGTGCACTGCGTTTGTTGCTCTGGATACCGGCTTTCGCCGGTATGACGAGTCCATTTCCCCCTCCCTAGAAATGGGGAGGGAGAGACTAAGCCGGTTTGCCGGCGGGCTTGGCGGAAGCGCTCGCGCCTGCGCCCGCACCTGCTCCCGCGGCCGAGGCGGAGGCTGCGGCGGAGGCGGCGGCGGCCGAGGCCGCATGCTTCTTCTCGGCGAGCCTCACCGCGTAGATCGACAGCTCGTAGAGCAGCACGGTCGGAACGGCGAGCGCGATCTGGCTGATCGGGTCGGGCGGGGTGAGCACGGCGGCGACCACGAACACGGCGAAAATCGCGTGGCGGCGATAGCGCTTGAGCGTGTCGGCGGTGATGAACCCCGCGCGGGCGAGAAGCGTCAGCACGACCGGCAATTGGAAGCAGATGCCGAAGCCGAGGATGAGCGCCATGATGAGCGAGAGATATTCGCTCACGCGCGCGGTCAGTTGAATCTGCACCTGCCCGTCGCCGGACTGCTGCATCGACAGGAAAAATTTCATGGCGAGCGGCATCGCCATGAAATAGACGAGCGCGGCGCCAAGCAGGAACAGGACCGGCGTCGCGACCAGAAAAGGCAAGAACGCCTGGCGTTCGTTGCGATAAAGCCCGGGCGCCACGAACATGTAGATCTGCGAGGCGAGCACGGGAAAGGCGATGAAGATGGCGCCGAAGAAGGCGAGCTTGACCTGGGTGAAGAAGAATTCCTGGGGCGCGGTGTAGATCAGCTCGATCGGGGCGTCGGTGCCGGCGGCGAGCCGGTAGGGCCAGAGCAGGAAATTGTAGATCGGCTTGGCGAACCAGAAGCAGACGAGAAAGGCGACAAAGATCGCAAGCAGCGCCCACACCAGCCGGCGCCTGAGCTCGATCAGATGCTCGATCAGGGGGGCCTTGCTCGCGTCGATGTCCTGATCGGTCATGGCGCGGGCTCCGCGCCGCCCTTGGCACGCTTGGCGGGCGCTTTGGCTTTCGCGGCGCGCTTTCGCGGCGCCTTCACCGCCGGCTTCGCCTCGCTCGCCGCCGGCTTCGCCTCCTCGGGCGGCACCAGAAGCGGTCTTTCCTCTTCTCCCGGCGGCATGAAACGCTTTTCCATGGGCGCCTGCGCCTCGCGCACGGACATCTCGATCGAGGCCGTCTCGGTCTTGACGCTCTCGATCGCCTTCTTCACCTCGTCAAGCTCGGCCTCGCGCATGGCGTCGTCGAACTGGCGGCGAAATTCGGCGGCGGCCTTGCGGACCTTGCCGGCGTAGTAGCCGAAGCTGCGCATGAGCTTGGGCAACTCCCGCGGCCCGACCACCACGATCGCGACCACGGCGATGACAAGAAGCTCAGACCAACCGATATCGAACATGTGCGCCCTTCAGAGGAGGGCCGCCGGCCCCACACCTTGCCCGTGGAAGTCCGCCGGGCGTCTAGCCCGTTTTCTGCTTACGCGGGGCTTTGGCGCGGGAGGCTGACTTGGCAGCGGGCTTCGCGCCCTCGTGCTCGATGGCCTTGGTCTCGACGGCGGCAGCCTGCTCGTCCTCGGACATGCCTTTCTTGAAGCTCTTGATGCCATGGGCGACGTCGCCCATGAGCTCAGAGATCTTGCCGCGCCCGAAAAGGAGAACAAACAGCACAAGCACGATCAGAATGTGCGACCAGCTCAATCCCATTACAAATCTCCATCGCGCCGAGGCATGGCTCGGCCTCTTACGCGCGCTCCGGTTTCTTGCGACACACTATGGCAGCAAAGCCGCCCCGGTCGCAAGCCAGCGAATCCTTGCGTTTCAACGGGCGGGCCGATTGCCGTTTCCGGCCGCGAACACCAGGACCGCGCCGGTTTCGATGACGATGCCGACGTCGGTGCCTTGCGGCGGCACGTCGTTCTCGCGCACGCGGGCGAAGAGCGGCGCGTCGAGCCCCTGGACCGCCAATTCGACCAGGGCGACGTCGCCGAGGAAGCGGGCGTCGAGAACGCGGGCCGGCACGCCCTCCCCCGCCGCCACCAAGCGCACTCCCCTCTGCCGCACGCAGACGATGGCCTCGGCGCCGTCGGCCAGACCGTTGGCGGCGAAGCGGCCGAGCGGCGTTGCGGCGCTTCCGCCTTCGATCCGCGCGGCAAGCTCGTTCAAGTCGGAAAAGGTGCGCGCGGTGAGAATGTCTTTCGGTGCGCGATAGAGATCGGGCGCGTTGCCGGTCTGCACAATCTGCCCTTTATGCATCAGCGCGACGCGATCGCCCATGCGCATGGCTTCCTCGGCGTCATGGGTAACGACGATCGCGGTCGCGCGCGTCTCATGTAGGATGGCGAGCGTCTCCTCGCGCATCTTCTCGCGCAGCCGCGAGTCGAGCCCCGAGAACGGCTCGTCCATGAGCAGCACGCTCGGGCGCGGCGCGATCGCGCGCGCAAGCGCCACGCGCTGCTGCTCGCCGCCGGAGAGAATGTGCGGATACTCGCTCGCATAATGCGCAAGACCCACGCGTTCGAGCGCGGTGCGCGCCTCCGTCTTGGCCTCGCTGCGCGTCAGCGATTTGAGACCGAAGGCGACGTTGTCGAGGATGGTCAAATGCGGGAAGAGCGCGAAATCCTGAAACATCAGCCCGATGCCGCGCTTCTCCGGCGGCAAGAACACGTTCGGCCCGGCGATCTCCTGGCCGTCGAGGAGGATCCGTCCCGAGGATGGGCGCTCGACGCCGGCGGCGACCCTGAGCAAGGTCGATTTGCCGCAGCCCGAAGGCCCAAGCAGGCACAGCACTTCCGAGGGGGCGATATCGAGGCTGACGCGGTCGAGCGCCAGCGTCTCGCCATAACGGCGCGAAACCTCTTCCAGGGTAAGCCGGGCAGCGAAGGTGACCGCCGCCTTGCCGCGGCCGGCGCCGCTTCCGGCCTTGCGGTCGCGGCCGAGCGCGCCGTTGCCGCGCGGCTTCAGAAACTTCAGCATGGCGCTGATCTACGCACTCGCCGCCGAAAGGGCAACCGTTCCAGCGCCCCTTCTCCGCGGCGGGAAAGGGAGCTTGTCCTTAACGCAGACGATTAGCGGCGGCGCGCGATCAGGCGGGTCCGCCGCTCCCCTCGCCCTCGTCGTCGTCACCCTCACCGAGCGGCTCGTCTTCGAGCGGCTCCTCGTCCTCGCGCAGATCCGCCGCATCGTCGGGGTTCGGCATGGAGAAGCCGGGGGGCAGGTTCGAATCGAGCAGGCCCGCCCCCTTGAGCTCGTTGAGGCCGGGCAGATCCTGAATGGAGTCGAAGCCGAAATGGGTGAGAAACGCCTCGGTCGTGCCATAGGTCACGGGCCGGCCGGGCGCGCGGCGGCGCCCGCGCATCTTGATCCAATCGGTCTCGAGCAGAACGTCGATCGTGCCCTTCGAGGTGCTCACGCCCCTGATCTCCTCGATCTCGGCGCGGGTCACCGGTTGGTGATAGGCGATGATGGCAAGCGTCTCCAGCGCCGCGCGCGACAGGCGCCGCTGCTCGACCGCCTGCTTCTCGAGCAGGAAGGAGAGATCGTCGGCGGTGCGGAACGCCCATTTGCCGGCGACGCGCACGAGATTGACGCCGCGCCCGGCATAGAGGCTCTGCAGCTCCTCGAGCAGCGCCTTCACGTCCTCGCCATCGTTGAAGTGCCGGGCCAGGGTCTGCTCGTCGAGCGGCTCCGCGGCGGCAAACAGCAGCGCCTCGACGATACGCAGCTTCTCGCGCCGGTCAGTGGACTGCAACTTGATGACATTGGAGGGGAACGGCAGCGGCAGGCGAAGGGCCTTTCGCTCGGGCTCCGTCTCGTCTTCCGGCATTGCCTCGGCCCTGCTCAGTTGTTTCGCTGTCATCCCCGTCCCCGTTGTTGTTGCTTCGTTCACGACATCATCATGCGGCGCGCTCGCGGCGGCGAACCAGAAGCGGTGCGAACGATTTCGCCTGGCGAATCTCCAACGCTCCCTCGCGCGTCATCTCGAGGCTCGCCGTGAAACTTGACGCGAGCGCGGTGCGCCGCAGCTCCGGCTCGACCAGGAACTCGGCGAGCAATTGGTCGAGGGGCGCCCAATCGAGGTTCATGCCAAGCAGCCGTTCGAGCTCGTCGCGCGCCTCCTTCAAAGACCACACGCTGCGCGGCGGCATCCGGTAGCTGCGCACGGCCATGCGCTGGCGCTGCTGGGAGTACGCCTTGAGCAGATCGTAGACATTGGCGTCATAGACGCTTCTGCGGCTGACCCGTATCGGCTCGGGCAGCCCGCGGGCGAACACGTCGCGGCCGAGCCGCTTCCGCGTCATGAGTTCGGCCGAGACTTCGCGCATGGCGTGAAGCCGCTTGAGCCTGAAGGCGAGCAGCGCGGCAAGCTCGGCGCCCGACGGCTCTCCCTCCTCAGACGGTTCCGCCGGCAGCAGCAGCTTCGATTTGAGAAAGGCGAGCCACGCCGCCATGACGAGATAATCGGCGGCGATTTCGAGCCTGAGCCGCCGCGCCTCGGCGATGAAGTCGAGATATTGCTGGGCGAGAGCCAGCACGGAAATCTTGGCGAGATCGACCTTCTGGGTGCGGGCGAGCGCCAAGAGAAGGTCGAGAGGTCCCTCGAAACCTTCGACATCGACCACGAGCCGGTCGCCCGGCTCAAGCTCGGTCTCGCCGCTCTCCCACTCCAAGGCCGCGTCGTCGCCTTGCGGGTCTTCGTTCACGGGGGTCTCGATCTCGCTCATGCCGGCACCGTCGGATCGCGCCCCAAGCTTGCGACTTGGGTGCCGGCCGCTTCGGTCACGAGCGCCATCGCTTCGTCGGCGTCGAACGGCTCTGGCGCGCGGAAGTGGGCGCGGGCATTGGCGAAGCGCTCGGCGGCAAGCCCTTCAAGTGGCGGCACCGCGCCGGCAACTTCCATCATCTCGGCGAGGTTGCCGCTACAATGTAGCGCCACGTCGCAGCCCGCATCGATCACGCCCCGGGCGCGATCCGCGAAGGAACCGCCAAGAGCCTTCATGCCGAGATCGTCGCTCATCACCAATCCGGTCAGGCCGATCCGATTTCGAATCACTTCACTCATTATAACCGGCGAGACGCTCGCCGGTCGCCGTTCGTCGAAGGCAGGCAAGAGAACGTGCGCGGTCATGGCAAGCGGCGCATGGCGGAGCGCATGGAAGGGCCGGAAATCGATCGCGTCGAGTTCCGCGGGCTCAACGTCGATATGCGGGAGCGCCAGATGGCTGTCGGCGCAGGCGCGCCCATGGCCCGGCACATGCTTGATGACGGGGAGCACGCCGCCGGCGAGGCACCCCTCGATCACGGCATGACCCAAGGCGATGACGGTATCGGGATCGGTGCCGTAAGCGCGGTCGCCGATGATCTCGTGCGCGCCTACCTGCGGCACGTCGAGGACGGGCATGGTGTTGACGGTGATGCCGATGTCATAAAGCTCAGCAGCCGTCAGCCTGGCGCCTGCGAAGGCGGCACGCAGCGCCATCTCCCGATCGATTACATACAGACGCCCATAGCAGCGCGCGGGCGGCATGTGCCGCCAATGTGGCGGCTTGAGGCGCTGCACCCGGCCACCTTCCTGATCGATGACCACGAGGACCTCGCCGCTGCCGACGGCGTCCTTGAAGTCCCCGATGAGCGTCCGGATCTGCTCCGGCGTGCCACAATTGCGCTGAAATAGAATGAGGCCGCAGGGGCGGGTCGCGGCAAAGAAGCGCCGCTCGGCGTCATCGAGGGTTAAGCCCGCACAGCCGGAGATGAAGGCCTTGAGGTCCACGGGGCGGGTTAACGTGCGCCGCCACTCACCGTCAAGGCCAGCCAGAAGCGCCGCGTAAAGCCGCCTATTGCGCCATCACCAGACAATCGGGCAGGCCTTGCGATTTCAGCTGACTGCACAGCTTGCCGGCGGCCGCCTTGTCGCTGATCGGGCCGATTCGCAGCCGGTACCATACCCCCTTGGCGCCTAGATCGGCCTTCTGCACGATGGGCCGGTAACTGGCGAGCAGGGTCGGGTATTTCTGCTGCATATCGGCGAAGCTGGCGAGCGCCTCGGTCTGATTCTTCTTCGAGCCGACCTGCACCACGTATTTCGACGGAGCGGCCTGCGGCGTTGCGGCAGCGGTCTGCTGCTTGGGCTTGGGTTTGGGCTCAGGCTCGGGTGCGGGCGCAGGTGCCGCAGCCTCCTGCGGCGCGGCTTGAACCGGCGGCTGCTCGGCGGGCTGAGGCGGCGCGACGGCCGCAAGCTGCTGAGGTTCTGCGGCCGGAGCGGGTGAAGCTGCGGCCTCGACGGGAGCCGCGCCCGCAGGGGCAGCCTCGGTCGGAAGGGCGGGGACTTGGGGCGTCTCGACCGAGCCGTCGGGACGCACAACCATCGTCTTGACCTTGCGCGGGCCGCCATCGGGCGCGGTCTCGTCTGCCGCGGCCATTGCCATGGTCGGGGCGCCAGGGAGAGCCTGCGTCGTCGGCGGGGCCGCATCGGTGACCGCGACCGGCGCCGGCATCGCGGCCGGATCGGACGCGGGCATCGCCGGGACGGCCACGTCTTCTTGCCGCGGCACAAGTTTCTCGGACTCCGGCGCGTCGCCGTTCTGCAAGCGGTCGTAGATGAGCTTGTTCTTGTGCGGGAATTCCTTGCCGCCCGGCTGGTCGGGCGCGGCCTTGACGGGCGTGGCGTCGGCTTGGACCAAGGGGGGCGGTTCGCTGCCGAGACCGCCGCCGCTCTGCTTGTAGGCGAAGGCGAGCGCCCCACCGAGAGCGATCGCGCCGAGGAGTGCGCTTCCGACCATAAAGGCGCTCCGGCTCCTGAGCGTCAGCCCGCTCTTGGCCGGGGTGCCGGGCGGAGGAAGCTGCGCGCCGTCGAGGAAATCCGCGTCAAGGCGCTCGCTCTCATAGAAGTCTTGCGTCGGACGGCGTGCGGGTTCGGTCGAACCGAGCGCAATCTGCGGCGGCTGGTCGTAGATCGCGTCGAAGGCTTGGAGCTGCCGCCTTGGATCGCTTTTCGGCGCCTGCTCGCCGTAGGCCTGAGCGGCCTCCTCGGCGAAGGGCTCGAAGCCCTGATCGGCATGGCGATCCGGCCCACGATAAGAGTGGCCGCCCTGCCGGTCTTGATTTCGGTCTTGATGACCGCGGGGCTCGGCGGCCGGAAAGACCTGCTCGGGGAAACTGGCATCAAAGCCGTGCGGCTGCGGCTGCTGCGGGAAGCCCGCATCGGCGAAGCCGGGCTTGGCGAAATTCGTATCGGCAAAATTCTGATCGAAGCTCGTTTCGGAGAAGCTTGCATCGGCTTCGCCCTGCTCGGGGAAGCTCGCATCGGGGAAGCTCGCATCGGCAAAGCCCTGATCCTGGTAGGCGCGGCCTTGGTAGGCTTGGCTCTGGAAATCCTGGCTCTGGAAATCTTGGCTCTGATAGTCCTGGCTCTGATAGTCCTGGCTCTGGAAGCCTTCGGCGCTGTCATAGCTCGAAGCCTGATAAGGCTGAGACTGAGGATGATCGGCGCCGCGGAAGGCAGCCGGTTGAACCGGCTGATACGCCTGGCCGCCGAAATCTGTCGCCTGGTAGTGAGGCGCGGTGTCATATCCCGGCACCGCCCGCTGCGAACTCTGATAGCCGGGCGCAGCGCCGGGCTGAGGGCTCTGGTAGCTCGGCGCAGGCTCCGCATAAGCACTCGGATAGTTCAAGGGAGACGGCGCCTGTGGACTGGCGTAGCTCGGCGCCGGCGCATGCTGGTTCTGGTGCGGCGGGAGCGGCTGAAGGGGTTGCGCGGGAGGGGCGTAGGGCGAATAGGCCGCTTGCGGCGGCTCGGGGATGTGCTGGCGCGGATCGGAACCACGGGTGACGGGCGTGTACGACGGCATCGGTGCAAAAACGGGGCTCCCCCCGCCAAACATCGGGCGCTGTCCGGCAACCGGCCGGCCCGGCCCTCCCGCTCCTTGAGCCATTAAGCTTACCTCGCTCGGCCGGGCGCTGAGCGCGTTGTTGCCCCAAGTTTGCGCATTTGGGCCCCCCGCGACACTCGGCCTATTGGTGAAATCTGATTGCGACCCAGGATTAGGACCGGCCGCGCGGCCGAATCCGTCATCTTGCCTCGTCATGATACTTCCCCTCGAACCATCCCCCCTGCCCCGGATTGGCTCAATGCAACTCGTGCATGGCGTGAACGCCGAGGATCCCCAAACCCGACGCCAGGACGCGCTTGGTCGCGGCCACCAGGGCCACCCGAGCACGCGTTAACTCTCGGTCACTCTCGTAAATAAATCGTAATTGTGGCAAGTCTTTGCCTCGGTTCCACAGGGTGTGGAAGTCTCCGGCAAGTTCGTACAGGTAAAACCCGATCCGGTGCGGCTCGTGCGCCGCCGCGGCGGCCTCGACCAGCCGTGGGAACTGGGCGATGCGCCGGATCAGCGCGACCTCCCCCTCATCGCTCAGCAGGTCAAGATTGCCGCGCGCCAACGATCCCTCCTCGAGATCAAGGTCCGGGACGGTCTCCCGGACGTTACGCAGGACGGAACTCGCCCGTGCATGGGCGTACTGGACATAGAACACCGGGTTGTCCCGCGACTGCTCGGTGACCTTGACGAAGTCGAAATCGAGCGGCGCGTCGTTCTTGCGGTAGAGCAGCATGAAGCGAACCGGGCCGGCGCCCACCTCGTCCACAAGCTCCCGCAGCGTGACAAACGTCCCGGCACGCTTGGACATTTTGACAGGCTCGCCGGCGCGAAACAAGCGCACGAGTTGGCATATCTTGATGTCGAGCTCGGCCTCGCCGCCGGTCAGCGCCGCGACAGCCGCCTTCATGCGGCGGATGTGTCCGCTATGGTCGGCGCCAAAGACGTCGATCATGGTCTTGAAGCCACGTTTGAACTTGTCGCGATGATAGGCGATGTCGCCGGCGAAATAGGCGTAGCTCCCATCGGATTTGACCAGCGGGCGGTCCATGTCGTCGCCGAACGCGGTCGAGCGAAACAGCAATTGCTCGCGGTCCTCCCAATCCTCATCGACCTTGCCCTTGGGCGGCGGCAGACTGCCGCGATAGATCAGCCCTTTGGCTTTAAGGTCGGCGATGGTCTCGGCCACCTCGTCGCGCGGCCCTTCGGTCAGCGAGCGCTCTGAGAAGAACACGTCGTGGTGGATGCCGAGCGCGTCGAGATCGTCCGCGATCAAGGCAAGCATCGCCTGCAGCGCCGCGGCGCGCGTGATCGGGAGCCATTCTGCTTCCGGCATGGCGAGCAGCTCCTTGCCGTGCTCGGCCGCGAGCTTCGCGCCGACCGGCTTGAGATAGTCGCCGGGATAGAGCCCTTCGGGAATCGCGCCGATGGTTTCGCCGAGCGCTTCGCGATAGCGCAGATAGGCCGAGCGGGCGAGCGCATCGACCTGGGCGCCGGCGTCGTTGACGTAATACTCGCGGGTGACGGCAAAGCCGGCAAAGGCAAGGAGATTGGCGAGCGCATCGCCGAACACGGCGCCCCGGCTATGGCCGACATGCATCGGCCCGGTTGGATTGGCCGATACATATTCGATGTTCACGGCCTCGCCTTTGCCGATGGCACTGCGCCCGTAGGCGGCGCCCTGCTCGAGCACCATGCGCAACACGCTCGGCCAGAAGGCAGACGCGAGTGTCAGATTGATGAAGCCAGGCCCCGCGATCTCGACCTTGTCGATATGTGGGTCCGAGGCCAGCAGCGGCGCAATGCGCTCGGCGAGCGCCCTGGGCGGGAGGCCCGCTTCCTTGGCGAGCACCATCGCGGCGTTGGTGGCGAGATCGCCATGCGAGGCGTCTTTCGGCGCCCCGAGCGTGATGCCCTCGATGTTCGCTTCGGGCGGGACGACGCCGTCATGCTTGAGCTGTTGGACCGCAGCGAGAACCCGGCCCTGAAACCCTGCAAAAACGTCCATGGAAGCTCCGGAGGATGTCGGCCGCGACTAACGCAAATCGGGGGTGGCGTCAAACAGGCGGCGATGCTCGGCCAAAGCGAAGCGATCGGTCATGCCGGCGATGAAATCGGCGACGTGGCGGGCATAAGCGCGCGTGTCGCGCGGCGGCGCTCCCTCGCGCCAGTCGGGCGGGAGCGCCTCGGGCTCTGCACTATAGCGCTGGAACAAGTCCCGCACGACGCCCTCGGCCTCGGCCATGATGCGAACGATGCGCTCATGCCGGTACACGCGCGCGGAGAGGAATGCGCGCAAGCGATCGAGGTCGCGGCGCATCGCTTCGGAAAAGGCCACGACGGCGTGCGGCGCGTGGCGCACATCGGCGGCGCTTCGGGGCTGAAGTGCTTGAAGCCGCCGCTCGCTTTCGGCGACAGCGTCCTCGATCATGGCGCTGATCAGGCGGCGAATGGCTTCGTAGAGGAGCCGCGTGCCGTCGATGCCGGGATAGGCGTGTCGCACTTCGGCAAGCGCGCGTGCGGCGATCGGCACCTCGGCAAGCTCGGCGAAGGTGAAGAAGCCCGCGCGATAGCCGTCGTCGATATCGTGATTGTTGTAAGCGATGTCGTCGGCGAGAGCAGCCGCTTGGGCTTCGACTGACGCAAAGGTCGCAAGTTCGAGGTCCTGCGTGGCGCAATAATCGCGGATCGGCTCCGGCACGGGGCGCGGCTCACGCGCGTGGGGTCCGGTCAGAGGGCCGTTATGCTTGACCAGGCCTTCGAGCGTTTCAAAAGTGAGGTTGAGGCCATCGAAGCGGGCATATTTCTTTTCGAGCGCGGTGACGACGCGAAGCGACTGGGCATTGTGGTCGAAGCCGCCGGAACCTTCCATCGCGGCGTCGAGCGCGCGCTCGCCGGCATGGCCGAAGGGCGGATGGCCGAGATCGTGGGCAAGCGCGAGCGCCTCGGTGAGATCCGCATCGACCCGCAAGGTGCGGGCAAGCGCGCGGGCGATCTGCGCCACTTCGAGCGTGTGGGTCAGGCGCGAGCGATAATGATCGCCCTCATGATAGACGAAGACCTGGGTCTTGTAGTTGAGCCGCCGGAACGCCGTCGCATGCAAGATGCGGTCGCGGTCCCGCGCGTAGGGCGAGCGCGTGGGGCAAGGCGGCTCGGGCAGAAGCCGCAAGCGGCTCGCGCCCGGATCGACGGCGTAAGGGGCGAGGCCACGCGGCTCCGCTGCGGCACTATCGCCCGGCCGCGCCGGAAACGTCGCATCGGCCTCATCTCTGGGGTCGATTGACAAGCGCCTTTACCACCCTATGTTTCAGTGAGAGATTGGCTACACCCAAGATGAGCGAAACGTCCATCACCATCAGCGAGCGCGCCGCGAGCCGCATCGCCACGATCCTCAAAGGCGAGGCGGCGCCCGCGCTGTTTCGCGTGAGCGTCGAGGGGGGCGGCTGCTCCGGGTTCCAGTACCGCTTCGACGTGGTGGCGGAGCCCGCGCCGGACGATCTCCTAATCGAGCGGGACGGCGCGCGGGTGGTGGTCGATCCTGTCTCGCTCGGCTTCTTGCATGGCGCCGAGCTCGATTTCGTCGACGATCTGATCGGCGCCCAATTCAAGCTGAACAACCCGAACGTCACGGCCGCGTGCGGCTGCGGCACCAGCTTCACGATTTAGCCTAATCCCTCTTCCCAATAGCGTCATACCGGCGAAAGCCGGTATCCAGAGTTACATGCGCGGTGCATGCCGCCCACTGGATTCCGGCTTTCGCCGGAATGACGAGTTTGATGCTTTGGCACGCTTGGGTTACTTCATTGCGCGTCACGCAGGGCAATGACCATCAAAGTCCATGAAGATCGCCACCTGGAACATCAACGGTGTCAAGGCGCGCATCGAGGCGGCCACGACTTGGCTTAAGGGCGCCTCCCCCGATATCGCCTGCTTCCAAGAGATCAAATGCGTCGACGAGGCGTTTCCCAAGGAGGCCTTCGAGGACCTCGGCTATAACGTCGCGGTGCACGGGCAGAAGGGCTTCAACGGCGTGGCGCTTCTATCGAAGCTCCCGTTCGACGAGGTTCACCCGCGGCTTGCCGGCGACCCCGACGACGTGCAGGCGCGCTATCTCGAAGCGGTGATCTCGGTTCCCTCGGGCGCGCTCCGCCTCATCAACATCTACCTGCCGAACGGCAACCCGTCCGGCACCGAGAAGTTCGTTTACAAGCTCGCGTGGATGTCCCGGCTGAGGGAGCGCGTCAGGACGCTGCTCGCCAACGAAGAGAAGATGGTCATTGCCGGCGACTTCAACGTGATCCCGGCACCGGAGGACGTTTACAATCCCAATGCGTGGATGGACGACGCGCTGTTCCGGCCAGAGACCCGCGCGCATTTCCAGGCACTGCTCAATCTCGGGCTGACGGACGCCTTCCGCGCCTGTCACGACGAGCCGCATCGTTACACGTTCTGGGACTACCAGGCGGGCGCATTCCAGAAAAACCAGGGCTTGCGCATCGACCATGTGCTGTTGTCGCCGCAAGCGGCCGACCGGCTGCAAGCGTGCGAGATCGACGCGGCCCCCCGTAGCTGGGAGAAGCCTTCCGATCACGTGCCAATCGTGGTCGAACTTGCGCTTTGAGCGGCGGCTTGCGCTCGCGCCGCGGCTTCAGACCTAAGGCTTGAAGCCACCCTTCTCAGGCTCGCCGCCAAAGCCGACGGAGAGGCCGATCGGCGCCGGCGGTGGAGCCCCTGTCAGAGGCGCCGGCGCATCCTCCTCGGCCGGCATGGCGAGCATTTCGGCGGGCTTGGCATCGGCCGTCGTCTTCATGCCGAGTACCGGCAACAGCGCCTCGGCGTCCTTGCGGATCGCCTTGTCAGAGCCGGAAAACGCCTCCGCATAGAGCGCGCCGATCCATTGCGGCTCCTTGCCAGTGGCGCTTGCATTCTCATGCGCGAGAATGATGAGAGCGAGACCGCGCGCGCGCCTCTCCCGAACCTCCTGGCCGCGCCACAGAATCTCGCCGAGCGTCGCCTGCGAGGCCGCATGCTGCTTCTTGGCGGCAATCGCCAGCCAATTGACGGCGAGCCCGACATTCTTCTCGACGCCGGTCCCGTTCATATAGAGCCGCGCCAGCCGGTATTGCGCCTCGGCATCGCCGAAGTAACTCGCGGCGTGACGGAACAGCCCCGCGGCATAGGGGGGATTGGCCGCAAGCGGCCTTGCCGGAATGCCGTCGAAGTAATACTGGCCAAGCGCCACGAAGGCCTCGGCGGCATATTTCGCCACAGGGCTCGACGGGCTGATGTCGGCTTGGCTGTCGGCAATCTGCTCGAAATAGGCAAAGGCCTTGGCGTCGTCCTTGGGCACGTCGCGGCCCGAGGCATAAGCCCGCGCAAGCTTGACCTGGGCGCCCAGCACGCCGCGTTTCGCGGCATATTCGAGCGCAGGCACGGCGGCTGCCGGGCGGCCCGCCTTGAGCGCCTTCGCGCCCTGGCGATAGGCCTCAGTGGCCGAAGAGTATGGGAGATCGTCGGCCGCGGCCGCAATCGAGCCCATCATGACGAGTGCGGCAAATGCGGCCGCCGCCAGCCTGTTACACATCTGCATAGGACGCCACTTCCACGCTGCCGCCGGGATGGGTCACGGCGCCCGTCCGCGCCGGCCCAACCTCGTTGGCATACTTCCACAAGGCACCGCTTTGGAAAGCCATCGGCGGCGCCGTCCACGCCTTGGCACGCTGCTTGAGCTCGCCTTCGTCAAGCTCGACATCGAGGGTGCCCTTCTCGGCGTCGAGCGCAATCATGTCGCCGTCGCGGATCAGCGCGATCGGTCCGCAGAGCGCGGCCTCCGGCCCGACATGGCCGACACAGAAACCGCGCGTGGCGCCGGAGAAGCGGCCGTCGGTGATGAGCGCCACCTTGTCGCCCATGCCCTGGCCGTAGAGCGCCGCCGTGGTCGACAGCATCTCGCGCATGCCGGGGCCGCCTTTCGGGCCCTCGTAGCGGATGACGATGACGTCGCCTTCCTTGTAGCGCTTGGCGCTGA
>CAYMJW010000068.1:0-13796 GCA_964390455.1 uncultured Methyloceanibacter sp.
GCCTTGGCGGATTTGCGGTCCATCACCTCGCAAGTGAAGGAAGCGTCGCGGGCGATGATCTCGCGCATCTTGGCTTCGATCTTGGGCAGATCGTCGGGTGTGAAGGGTTCCGCACGCGCGAAGTCGTAATAGAAGCCATTCTCGATGACGGGGCCGATGGTGACTTGCGTGCCGGGGTAAAGCGCCTGCACGGCTTCCGCCATCACATGCGCCGCGTCGTGGCGGATCAGCTCGAGCGCTTCCGGATCGTCGCGGGTGAGAATGCGAATGCGCGCGTTCTGCTTGATCGGCTGGGAGAGGTCGCGCATCTTGCCGTCGAGCTCGACCGCCACCGCCTTCTTGGCGAGCGACTTCGCGATTGACTCGGCGACATCGCGGCCCGTGACCCCGGAATTGAAAGCGCGGGCCGAACCATCGGGAAATGTCAGGGAGATTTGCGACATGTCATTGCTCCTCTCACTCCTGCGTACCAGCGCAGGTAAGAGATCGTGGATTATGCGGGGCGCTTTTACCCGGAATCGGGCGGCCCGTCACCTGTCGAAATCCGCCACCTGCCGTAGCGCCACGGCGCGAGAGGGTGGCGTTCGCCGCTGAGGTCGGGCACAGGGTCGAAGCCGTGGTTGCCCCAGGGATGGCAGCGGCAGAGTCTTGAAAGTGTCAGCCAGCCGCCTTTCCACGCGCCGTTCATGTCGATCGCCTCGCGCGCATAGTCCGAGCAGGACGGGAGATAGCGGCAATTGACGCCGATGAGCGGCGACACGGCGTAGCGATAGGCGGCAATCGCGCCAAGCATCGGCGCCTTCATCACGCGGCCGAGCCGGCTCACCGATACGGCTCCCCGTTCTTGCGCGTGAAGACGAATTTCCCGTCGCGCTTGCTGCCCATCATGTCGATATCGCTATAGTGCGCGACTTCGGTTGCGGCGCGGGTGCCGGCCTCGAGGTAGCGAACGGGGCGCGTCGACCTGTTGACGAGATGATGCCCGTCGGCCTTGCCGGCCGGAAAGCCCGCCGCCATTCCGGGCCCGAGCACCGTCTCGCCTTCATCGGTGACAAGCGTCACCTCCCCTTCCAGCACGTAGATGAACTCGTCCTCGTTTTCATGCCAGTGCCGCTGCGAGGACCATGCGCCGGGCTGAAGCGTCACGAGGTTGACGCCGAACTGGGTGAGCCCGAGCGGATCGCCGAGCGCCTGCTTCTCGCGCCCCGCAAGCGGTTCCGCGAACGGCGCGGGATAGATGCTTCCCACGCGCGCACTGACGCTCGCGGGATCGAGCCAGCACTTCGCCTTTGCACCCGGTTTTTCCATGCTGCAGCCCTTCCTGGTCGACGGTCGCTGAGCCAATGCGGTTTAGGCCGGCTCGGCGGCGCGCGCGCGCGCCTTGCTCTCGCGGCGGCTCGCCTCGATCTTGGCGATCGCCTCCTCGACGGCGTCGAACACGAGCAGGGTCGAAGCGTGGCGGGCCTTGTAATCGCGCACGGGCTCGAGCACCCCGAGATCGCTCCACCGCCCTTGCGGCGGCGGTCCACCCTCCTTCAGCATCTTGCGCATGGCGGCGCCGACCTCCCGCAACTCCTCCGCGCTCGAGCCGACGATTTCCCGTCCCATCACCGAAGCGGACGACTGCCCCAACAGGCAGGCCTTCACGCTTTGGCCGTAGTCGCTCACCACCTCACCGTCCATGGCGAGATCGATCGTGACCCTCGAACCGCAGAGCTTGGAATGAGCCGTCGCCGTGGCCTCGGGCGCAGCCAACCGCGCCGTCCGCGGGAGCGCCGCCGCGAGTTCGAGGATACGCTGGCTATAGATGTCTTCGGGAAGTGTCATGCGCCTGTCTTTAACCCCGTGTGAGCCTCACCTTGCGGGCCTATCGCCTGCATTATATATGCACCGGGGCTTAAGGATGAGAGGGGCCCGGGCGGCAAGACGGGGCGATCAAAGGTTGACGAAGAGGGTATAGTGATCCCAACTAAACCGGGTTGGACCGGCCCAAAAAGGGCCGCAGGCTAGGAAAGTTTCGAGGAATCATGGACGCAACCGTCAAGAAGCTGCGGACCACGCCGCGGGCCGAAATCGGCCGCGGACCCGTCATTGTTCGCCCCTCGCGCGAGGAAGCCGAGGAGGCGGTGCGCACGCTGATCGCCTATGCGGGCGATGATCCCGACCGCGAGGGCTTGCGCGAGACGCCGCGCCGCGTCACGGCGGCCTATGACGAATTCTTTGCCGGCTATCTCGAGTGCCCGCTCGAAGTGCTGTCGCGCACCTTCGACGAGGTTGCGGGTTACGACGATATCGTCATGCTTCGCGACATCGAGCTTCACTCGCATTGCGAGCACCACATGATCCCCTTCGTCGGCAAGGCCCATGTCGCCTATTTCCCGACCGACCGCGTGGTCGGGATCTCCAAGCTCGCCCGCGTGGTCGAGGTGTTCGCCCGCCGCCTGCAAACGCAGGAGACCATGACCGCCCAGATCGCCGAGGTCATCGACAAGGCGCTGAAGCCGAAGGGCGTGGCGGTGATGATCGAGGCTGTGCATCAATGCATGTCGATCCGCGGCGTGAAGAAACCCAACGTCGCCACCATCACCACGCAGTTCACCGGCATCTTCAAGGAAGACCCGGCGCAGCAGTCGCGTTTCATGATGCTCGCGACCGAGCGCGGCCGCGGCTGACGCGCGCCTTAAGGACATCGCGGTGAGCAAGGACACTCCCTTCCCCGCCCCCGACAGCAAGACCGGGAGCGAAGAGGGCACCGTCTTCGCCCCGCGATTCGACCGGGACGGCCTTCTTCCCGTGGTGACGACCTCCGCCAAGACCGGCGAGGTGCTGATGCTCGCTTACATGAACGCTGACGCGCTCGCCCGCACTATCGAGACGGGGGAAGCGCATTACTGGTCGCGCTCGCGCGGGCGGCTTTGGCGCAAAGGCGAGGAAAGCGGCAACACCCAGCGCGTCATCGAGATGCGTACCGATTGCGACCAGGACGCGATCTGGCTCATGGTCGAAACGAAAGGAGCAGACGCGGCCTGCCATACGGGGCGAAGGTCGTGCTTCTATCGCGCGCTGCCCATCGGGACCACCGCTTCGGGCGGCCTCACCTTGCGCTTTGTGGATGCCGAGCGGCGATTCGACCCGGAATCGGTGTACCGTCATCCTGGCGCCGCAAAGAGAACCTTAAAGAGTTAAGGGTAAACTCCTTGCGTTTCGCTCGCAGTTTTGGCGTGCGCGAGCGCGCAAGCTTGCGGCATGGATTCTGACCATGAGCACGGGACGGCCGACAATTGGTCTTGCGCTCGGCGGCGGGGCGGCCCGCGGTTGGGCCCATATCGGCGTGCTCAAGAGCCTCGTTTCAGCCGGACTCTTTCCCGATATCGTCGCCGGCACATCCATGGGCGCCGTGGCCGGCGCCTGCTACGTCACCGGCAAGCTGAGCGCGCTCGAGGACTTTGCCACCGGCCTCACGCGGCGCCGGCTGTTCGGGTTCCTCGACTTCAATTTCGGCGGCTCGGGGCTGATCTCAGGGCAGCGCTTGAGCGCGCGGCTCGACCACCATTTGCAGCACTTCGACATCGAGCGGCTCGACCGGAAGTTCGTGGCGGTCGCGACCGAGCTCGGCACCGGACACGAGGTTTGGCTCAACAAGGGCAGCCTGGTGCATGCGCTGAAGGCCTCGTTCGCGCTTCCCGGCATTTTCCGCCCCGTGCAGATCAACGGGCGCTGGCTGATCGACGGCGCCCTCGTCAACCCGATCCCGGTTTCGGTGTGCCGCGCCCTTGGCGCCCGCATCGTCATCGCCGTCAATCTGAGCAGCGACCCGTTCGGCAGAGGCAGCGTGATCCACGATCACGGGGTCCTCTCCGAACCCTTACCGCCGATGGAGGACACGGAGCTTCCCGGCAGCAACGGACGCGCGGCCGTGCATCTGCTGCACCGTCAGATTTTCGGCAGGAGCGACGGCGCGCCCGGCATCTCGGCCGTGATGATGGACGCGATCAACATCACCCAGGATCGCATCGCCAGGTCGCGGCTCGCCGGCGACCCGCCCGATATCACCATCGGACCGAAGACCGGCACGATCGGCCTGTTCGAGTTTCACCGCGCCTGCGAAGCGATCGAGATCGGCTTCAAGGCGGCCGAGAAGCAGATCGACGAGATCAAGTCGGCCGTGGAGTCGCTCGCCGCTTAAGCGGTCAGCCGGTGGCGATATATTCGCGCATCGCCGCCGCTTCCATCTCCGCTTCGGCAATTCGCATCCTCACCACATCGCCGATCGAGACGAGCCCGATCAGCCGGCCCCTCTCCACCACGGGCATGTGGCGGAACCGGTGCGCGGTCATCTCCGCCATCAGCCGGTCGATGGTATCGGCCTCCCGGCACGTGACCACGGTCTTGGTCATGCAGCGCTCGACCGGGTCCTTGAGTACCTTGGCTCCGGACTTTGAAATCTCGCGCACGATGTCCCGCTCGGAAACGATCCCGATGACCTTCCCGTCGGGGCCGGTGATGACGATGCAGCCGATGCCGTGCAGCCCAAGCAGCTTGGCAATATCGAGCAGCGGCGTGTCGGACGTGGTCGTGAACACGCCCCTGCCCTTCTGTTTCAGGATTGCTGCGACGTTCATACGCGTGTCCTCCAGCCGGGAGCTTGCGTCCCGTTGACTGCGACATTCTGTCCTGATCGAACTTGGCGCGCAAGAGACAGCGGTACAAACGGCGCTTATGGGCCGTGCGGCGCCACCGCCGGTCCGTCGTCCCGGCGCCTTCCCGCATCGAAGGCGCCAAAGATCAAGAGACCGCAGAGAAATCCGCCGATATGGGCTTCCCAGGCGATGTTTCCCTCCGCGCCGCCGATTTGCACGGCGCTGATGCCGAAATAGGCGTTGAGCGCGATCCAGAGCGCGAGAACGAACAGCATGCGCCTGTCGGTCAGGGTTTGACCAAGGCTCATTCGCGGCGCCCCGCCAAAATCCGAAACGCCTTGCCTCGGTTCCGGCTTCGCGTTGAAGAAGAATCTTAATGCGCCCGCCATCTGGCCGGATGTTGCCGCAGAGGCGCCGATGACCGGCGTCATATCGCCAAAATGCACCAGAAGATGGGTCAAGGCGCCGGCGATCCCGCACAGCACCGAGAAAACGAGAAAGGCGAGACCGCTCATGCGGCGCGCCACGGCGCTGCCGAAGGCAAGCATCCACAGAAGATTGACCGTAAGATGCACCCATCCGCTATGCACCGTCATGTAGGTCACGAAGGATGTAACGGCGGTGAGATAGCCCCCGGGAAGCTCGAGCGCCGCGCCGCTATAGCGGGCCGGAATAAAGGCAAGCGCCAGAATGAGGGTGATCTTGGCTTCGTCAGGCAGCAAGCTCTTGACGATTTGCACGCCGGTCAACAGCGCCGCCACGCCTGTCACGACGCGCGGGACGTTGAGCGCCGGTTCGGAGCGGCTCATGACCGGACCTCGCGGAACAGCGCGGATGAAATCGCGGCAAGCTTAATGTTCGGCAAACGCGTGCCCCCCTTCACCGCCGTCCCATACCGGCGCGGTCAAGTCGTCATCGCTCCAAGATCATTGGAAAGACGCCGAACGCAAGGCTTCTTCGCCCGATTCCGAAATCTTAACCACGCACTCCGCGTTCAGGTTTGAGTAGGCCTCGCTAAGAAACCCCTACAAAATACCTCGGAAAATCGTCGTTCGCTTTATCGGGATCTCAAAATCTCTCTGCGACAGTCCCCCCAACAAAGAATACCGGGGGGTGCAATGAAACAGTTTGTCGTGGGCTCTGCCTTCTTGATGTTTGTCTCGTCAATGTCGGTCGATGCCAGCAATAATCATGCCATCAATCTTGACCCGTCGCCGCAGGTGAAGGTGCAGAAGATCGCCTTCATGTCGTCGTTCGGCGACACGCTGCCACCGATCGGCTATGTGAATTTCTGCCGCGACCATGATGCCGAATGCCGGCCGGCGCGCCGCTTCACCGACCGCATTCAGCTCACCGTGTCGAAGTTCGACGAGATCAAAGAGGTGAACGACGCCGTGAATACGGCGGTCGCTCCGATCACCGATTTCGAACTCTACGGGACGGCCGAGATGTGGGCTTACCCGAGCGGCAACAAAGGCGATTGCGAGGATTACGTGCTGCTCAAGCGCCGGCTCCTGGCCCAGCGCGGGTTCCCCGAGAGCACGCTCCTCATCACCGTCGTCCGCGACGAGAACAATGAGGGCCACGCCGTGCTGACGGTCCGTACCGATCGCGGCGATCTCGTCCTCGACAACAAGCGCCGCGAAATCATGCGCTGGGCCGAGACGCCCTACACCTTCGTCAAGCGGCAGTCCGAGCGCAATCCGCTGGTGTGGATCTCGCTGCTGCCGCCCGAAACCGCGCCGCAGACCGTCGTCTCGGCTTCCAACAGCAACTAGCTGGAAAACTTCGACCCAGACTCTCTGGGGACAGTTGACAAGGCCCGGTAACCATCCCCCACCATCCCCGACCCAACCGGGTCTTGACTAGAGCCGGTCTCTCCCAAGAGACCGGCTCTTCTTTTTCTGCTTGGGGCGCAAAGGCGGGGCCTTCCGCTCGAGGCGAAGGCGCGCTCTACTCTTGCAGGTCGAAGTCGAGGATCGCCATCTGGAACTGATAGGCGGTCTCGCCCTCGTCGTCGTCGCGGTAGATCACGCCGATGAACTCTTCATCGACAAAGACCTCGGCGGAGTCTTCCTTGCGCGGGCGCTGCCGCACCTGGATCTGCGGCAGCCGGAAGATCTTCTTGAGATAACGTTCGAGCTTAAGGATTTCGTCCCGCGTCACCGCCCGCTCCCCCTCTTCCACAAGCTCGAGCTGTTTACCTGCCGGCGCCTAGTCTTGGCTCGCTTCGTCATCGACCATCTGGTCCATGGCAAGCGCGGGTTCCTCGCATCCGGCGAAGCCGATCTCGCGCGCAGGCACCCCTGCCACGGTCCGTCGTGACGCGACGTCGTTCACAACGACGCTGCCGGCGGCGATCCTGGCGCAATCGCCGACGGTGATGTTGCCGAGGATCTTGGCGCCGGCGCCGATCATGACGCCGCGTCCGATCTTGGGATGGCGGTCGCCCTTCTCATTGCCGGTGCCGCCGAGCGTCACGCCGTGGAGCAGCGAGCAATTGTCGCCGATCACCGCCGTTTCGCCGATGACGATGCCGGTGGCATGATCGAGCATGATGCCTCTGCCGATGACGGCATTGGGGTGGATATCGACCTGAAGGAAGCGCGAGGTGAGGCTCTGGAGATAGAGAGCAAGGTCCTTGCGCCCGGCCTTCCACAGCGAGTGGGCGATGCGGTAGGTCTCGAGCGCGTGGAAGCCCTTGAAATAGAGCAGCGGCTCGATCATGCGGCTCGACGCCGGGTCGCGCTTGGTGACGGCCATCAGGTCGGCGCGAAACGCATCGCCGAGCGAGGGATCGTCCGCGACCACCTCATTGAACAATTTGTGCAGAAGGCCGGTGTCGAGGGTCGAGTGCTGGAGCCGGCGCGCAAGCCGATGAGCAACCGCATCCTCGAGCCGGTGATGATTCAGCACCTCAGCATAGATGAAGCCGCCGAGAGCAGGCTCCGCCGCGCTGATGGCCTCGGCCTCGCGCCGCATCTGGCTCCAGATCGGATCGACGCTCTTGATATGCTCTTTGGCCGCCAAGGATTTTGACATGGGAACCTCGCATTGCCCCGGAACGACCGGGGCTTTCCGAAACACGGGACTAGCACTGAACTAAGCCCGCCTGGTTAAAAAGTCGAGCACGCCTTGCTTGAAGCGGGGGTCGCCGACCGCCTTCATATGGTCTCGCCCTTCGATATCAAGGAGTTGGGCGCCGGGAATCAGGCCTCGCAGCGCTTCGCCAGAGCCTGCGATCACGTCCTCGCTGCCCGTCGCAACGAGGGTCGGCACGGCGATGCGGGCGAGGTCTTCGGCCCCGATTTTCTGGCGCGGACCCCTGAGACAGGCGGCGAGCGCCCGAAGATCGCTTCGCGTCTTCTCGGCGAAAGCCCTGAAGCTGCGCGCCGTGTCGTTGGTGACGTCCTCGATGCGCGGGGCTTCGAGTGCACGCGCGATCGGACCTGTTCCCACCATGCCGTGCACGAGATTGATGCCGGTTCCGGCCAGGATCAGGCTCCGCACGCGCTCCGGATGTGCAAGAGCCAGAAATGTGGCGATGCGGGCGCCCATGGAATAGCCCATGACGTCGGCACGATCGATGGCGAGATGGTCGAGCAGGCGGAGCGCGTCCTCCGCCATGGTTGGTGCGCCGTAACGGCTCGGGTCGTAGAGCTTCTCGCTCTGCCCGTGCCCGCGATTGTCGTAGGCGATGGCCCGGCGCGGCGCTGTCGTCAGCGTGTACAGCCAATGCGGGTCGCGCCAATTTGTCGCGACATTGGAGGCAAAGCCGTGGATGAGGAGGATCGGGTCGCCTTTGCCCTCATCCAGATAGGCGATCCTTACGCCATCGGAGTCGAAACTCTGCATTCTTGACCTACCGCTCCCCCTCTTCTGTCACTATGCTCGCCGCGAAAGCGCTGACGACAACGACGAGAAGAACCCATGGCCCAGACCCTCGTGCCTCATTTGGTGAACGACAAGGGCGTCGGCCGGATCAGGATCGGCGTCAAGGAGTTTCAATGCATGGGGGCGACGCCGCCCTTCGATCATCCGCATGTCTATCTCGACATGGGCGACGAAGCCGAGATCGTCTGCCCCTATTGCTCGACCGTGTTCGAGCATGACCGCGCGCTC
Organism: uncultured Methyloceanibacter sp.; assembly: GCA_964390455.1. Classification (GTDB taxonomy): domain Bacteria; phylum Pseudomonadota; class Alphaproteobacteria; order Rhizobiales; family Methyloligellaceae; genus Methyloceanibacter. The sequence continues at coordinate 8,763 of CAYMJW010000068.1, forward strand.
AAGGCAACCGAGAGCGAGCCAAGCTCCTGCGTCTTCGCGGAGACCGCCCCGCCGGGGGCCCCGGCGGCTTAAGCCGGCTTATCCATGCCCAAGCAGGCACTCATTGCCGGCGGCGGCATCGGTGGGCTCGCTGCCGCGATCGCACTCGCGCGCCGGGGGATCGGGTGCAAAATCCTCGAGCGCTCGCATTTCGCCGAGGAGACCGGCGCCGGCATTCAGCTCGGCCCCAATGCGACGCGGGCCCTCCAGGCGCTCGGCGTGCTCGATGCGATCGAGCCTTACGCCTTCAGGCCCGACGCGATCGTCATCTATGACGGTATCTCCGGCCGCAAGCTGACCGCGATGCCGCTTGGGAGCGCGGTTCAAGAACGCTACGGCGCGCCCTATCTCACGCTGCGCCGCGCCGATCTTCACGCCGCCTTGCGCGCCGGCCTCGCCGGTCTCAGCGCAATCACTCTGAAATCAGGCTTCGAGCTCGCCGCGATCGACGCGGAAAGGAGCGATGGTGTTGTCGCCCGCGCCGCCGACGGCAGCGACGCCAAAGGAACCTGCCTGATCGGCGCCGACGGGCTGTGGTCCACGCTCCGCGCCGTCAGCAACCCCGCGGCGCGCTTGCGCTTTGCCGGGGCGACAGCATGGCGCGCGCAACTCCCGCGTGACACTCTCCCCGCGCCTTTCGCCGAGCCCGTCGTCGGGCTCTGGCTCGGGCCCGGGACCCATCTCGTTCACTACCCGGTCGGCGGCGGCGCCGATCTCAACATGGTCGCCGTCACCGAAGGCGGCGTCGGCGCAAGCAGCGCGTCGCGTCAAGGCTGGAGCCAGTCGGGCAGCGCCTCGGACGTGATCGCGCGTTTCGCGCGCTGGGCCACCCACGCGAAAGGCTTGCTGGAACGGGCGGAAGGCTGGCGCGGCTGGTCGCTCTATCGCCTCACCGGCCTCAAGAGCTGGAGCGCGGGTCGCCTCACGCTGCTTGGCGACGCCGCCCATCCCGTGTTGCCGTATCTCGCGCAAGGTGCGGCTCTCGCCATCGAGGACGCCGCGGCCCTCGCCGTTTGTCTCGCGGAAGCGCCAGGCGATCCGGCGTCGGCGTTCCGCCGCTATGAGGCATTGCGCCGGCCGCGCGCCGCGCGCGTGCAGCGGGCCGCGCGCCGCTTCGGCTTTCTCTACCACCTCGGCGGCCCGTTGGCTGAGGCGCGCAATTTCATCCTTGCGCGGCGGCGCGAAGCGAATGCGCTGCGACGCTTCGACTGGCTCTACCGCGCGGACTGACACCACGATTCCGTCATACCGGCGAAAGCCGGTATCCAGTGCCCACACGCTGTGCGTGCCCTCTGGATTCCGGCTTACGCCGGAATGACGAAAATGCGCAAACTCAATCAACCTGTTCCGATCGCCGGCGCAATCCCACGAGCATCGCAACGCCGGCAAGGGCCGATAGGAGCGAGCCGGCAAGGACCGCGATCTTGGTCGCAACTTCACGTTCCGGATCGGAAAAAGCCAGCAAGCCGATGAAAAGACTCATGGTGAAGCCGATACCGCAGAGGATCGCGACGCCATAGATCGCGCGCCATGATACGCCCACGGGCAATCGCGCGAGCCCGGTCCTGGTCGCGGCGAACACCGCGGCCATGATGCCGATCTGCTTGCCGAGAAAGAGACCGGCGATGATGCCGAGCGACAAGGGCGCGAGCAGCTTGTCAACACTCGCGCCCGCGAGCGACACGCCCGCATTGGCAAAACCAAAGACCGGAAGAACAACAAACGCGACCCAAGAGCCCAGCCCGTTTTCGAGGCGGTGAAGCGGTGAGTGGGACGCGTCCTCCGCCCCCGCCGCGCCGACCCTCGGGTCAAGCCCGAGGGGAATGGCCATGGCAAAAACGACACCGGCGAGCGTGGCATGAATGCCGGACAACAACATCGCCACCCAGAGCATGGCGCCGAGCACGAGATAGGGCGCAAGCCGCATGACCCCGGACGCGTTGAGCCCGAACAGCCCCACGGCGATGAGCGCGGCCGCGCCAAGCGCGGGTAGCGAGAGGCCCGCCGCATAGAAAACCGCGATGATGAGGATCGCGCCGAGATCATCCATGATCGCAAGCGACGTGAGAAAGACCTTGAGCGCATGCGGAATACGCGACCCCAGCAGCGACAGGACCCCGAGCGCAAACGCGATGTCGGTCGCGGTCGGAATGGCCCATCCCCGCCAGTTCTCCGGCGTTTGCCAATTGATCGCCAAGAAGATCAAAGCCGGGACGACCATGCCCCCAAGAGCGGCCGCGAAAGGCAGCGCCCGGCGCGGCCAGCCGTCGAGCTCGCCGGCCAGAAGCTCGCGCTTGATCTCGAGCCCGACCAGCAGAAAGAACAGCGCCATCAGGCCGTCGTTGATCCAATGGAGCAGATCGAGGCCGCCGACTTTGGTGTGCAGGAGCGCGTTGTAGAATCCAGCGAACGCCGAATTGGCGACGATCAGGCCGAGAGCGGCGCTCGCCATGAGCGCCAACCCGCCGGAAGCCTCGGACTCGGCGAAGCGTTGGAAGGTCGAGCGCGCGCGCCGAATGATGGGCATGAAGCTCCGGTCGTGGCTTGAGGCAGCCGTTTCCTAGCGGCTCGCCGCACGCGTGGCAATCTCGGCCACGCGACGGCACGAGCGGCGTCGAGACCCTGCCCTATTGGGGCAGTTGCTTCGCCTGTTCGAGAAGCTGCTTGAGGGTTGCGGAATTGTTCGCGGCGAACTGCCTAAGCGAAGCGTTGTCACCGAGCTCGGCATAGCGATCGAAGAGCTCGGTGGCGCGGCCGAGCGCCTTGACCTGCTGCTGGGCGTAGATCTGGTCGAAACTCTCGGGCTTGGCCGCTTTCAGCGTTTCGATCCATTTCAGCTGCCTTCCATCCAGCGTTGCCGGGATCTCGACGGAAAGTTTCGCGGCCTGCACGGCGGCCTTGAGCGCGTCGCCGATCTTGCCGCGCGCCTCGACAATGGCGCGCGCAAACTGTTTCACCGCGTCCGACTGTCCCTTCTCGCTCGCGAGTTGGCCTGCCTCGATCTGATAGAGGTTGCTCTTCGCCGCCTTCTTGACGAAATCGGGCGTGCTCGGTCCGCCGCACGCGACGAGCGCAATCGCGGCAATCAGGCCAAGCACCGCCCCGAGACGGTTCCCCATACCCATGTTGTCCGCCCCGCCTAGTGGCCGGTCGGATCGCCGCGCCGGCTCGCCTCGTAGAGGAACCAGACGCGCCGCTCGGCCTGGTCGATCCAGACCTCGATCAGGCTCGTGGTCGCGACGTCGTTCTCCGCCGCGCAAAGTTCATGCGTCTCGCGCATGGAGGCGATCAGCGCCTGATTGTCCGATCTGAGCTCCGCCAGCATGTCGAGAGGATCGACATAGTCGGCGTCGTTGTCGGGGATGCGCTGGAGGCGGGCGATATTGCCGATCGAGTGCACCGTGGTGCCGCCGACCTTGCGCACGCGCTCGGCAATGTCATCGGTGATGGCGAAGATTTGGTCGGCCTGCTCGTCGAACAGAAGATGGTAGTCGCGGAAATGCGGCCCGCTGACATGCCAGTGGAAATTCTTGGTCTTGAGGTAGAGCGCGAACACGTCGGCGAGCAGCGCGTTGAGCGCGCCGGTGATGTCGCGGCGCGCGTTGTCGCCGAGATCGGTCGGGGTCTGAAGCGGGGCCTTGCGGCGTTCCTTGACGTCCTTGTTCATGGGGCGGGTCTCCTCATACGCGAAGCTCAACATCTATATGGGCACTCGTTTCGCGCATGTTTATGACGAGCGATCAATTGTCGCTATCGCCGAGCACGCCGGATCGCAAAGAACATAACGCGAATGGCGGCACTAGAATTTGTCCCCGCTCTCCCCTTGGGGGAGAGCACGCGAGCGCAATTTCGCGCTCGCGGTGAGGGGTAAGCCGCGAAGCGGCGTCGAAGAAACGAATCCCCCCCACCCGGCGCGCCAAGCGCGCCGACCTCCCCACGCGGGGGAGGTTAGAAAGCGGTCGCCAACTTGACAAGATTGGGGCCCATCGTCAGTTTCACGCGCCTCACCTCCGCAGGGCCCCGTGCACGCCACAACGCCAATCAGAGTCTTGCGATCGTTCTGCCGGCGCGGGTCTCTTCTTCCAGCCATTCTTGCGCTTGTTGCTTCGCTCGGTGTCGCCCGCGCGGCGGATGAAACCGCCGTGGGGGCGATCAGCGACGTCGAAGGCACGGCCGAAATCGTCTCGGGCGGCGCGAGCGCGGGCGCTGCCAAAGGCGCCCCCGTGCACATGAACGACGCGCTCACGACCGGGGCCGACGGCCATCTGCAAGTGAAGTTCCGCGACGACACGGTGCTGACGCTGAGCGAGGACGCGCGCGTCGTGATCGACCGTTACGTGTACGACCCCGACCAGGGCGTGGGCGACGTCCTCTTGACGACGACCCAAGGGGCGTTCCGCTTCGCGACCGGGCGGATGAACAAGCTGAGCAAGAAAGACATCACCGTCGCAACCCCTGTCGCGCAGATCGGCGTGCGCGGGACGGAGTTCTGGGGCGGCCCGGTCGACGGCGAGTACAGCGTGCTGCTGCTCGCCGGCGAGGTCAACGTCAAGAATCAGGCCGGCACCGTGAGGCTCAACAAGCCCGGGCTTGCCACCGTGATCCGCTCGGGCCTTGTGGCGCCGCTCGCGCCCAGCCTCTGGTCGGCCGACAGGATCCAAGGCGCGCTGACGCGGACCGTGACGCGCGAAGGCATGAAGCAGCTCGAACGCGAGCTCCGCAAGTTCAACATCCCCGGTCTTGGCGACGGCAAGGACAAGCTCCCCGATGTGTTAAGACAGCAAGACAGACTGCCGGACGCTATCAAGCCGAAGAAATTGAAGCCCAAGAAAGTCCCCGGCGGTTTGGAGAAGCACCTGCGCACGCCTCAATTGCGCATCCCTTGGTAGCCTAAGTTTTGGTGACCGGGAGTCGCTTCTGCCTCCCCAGGGGGGAGATCGCTATTTCACCAGCGTGACGGGAAGCTTGGTCAGGTGAACGACTTTCGTCGCGACC
>CAYMJW010000069.1:0-13590 GCA_964390455.1 uncultured Methyloceanibacter sp.
TTGCCGGCGCGCAGCTGCGCGGCGCGCATTTGCGCTACGCCAAGAACCTGACGCCGGCGCAAATCCTGCAAGCCCGGATCGACGACGCCACGGCCCTGCCGCTTCACTATTCCGAGCCAAAGCCGCCGCAGGCGGCCAGCGTCCGGGCGCGAAATGGAAGACGGCCGCTTCTTGCCGCAGGACTCGCGATGGGTCTGATCGGCGCCGCGGCCGGTCTCGGACTTGTCTTGCAACCTCAACACCCCGGCGGTCGGGCAATGTCTATTGTCACGATGGCGGTGCCGGTCGCGCCGGAAGCACCGGTCACACCGGCATTGGCATCGCTTGCGCCCGCAATTGTCGCGCCGGCGCTGCACATGGAATCGTCCGATGCCGCGGAGCCGGTCGCGCCGGTCTTGCTTGCATCCCTGTCGCTGCATCCGACGCTGCTGGCGCGGCATGCGCCTGTGCTTGCTTCGGAAATTCCGCCGGTCTCTTCCCGGCCGATCCCGGCGAAGCTCGTGCCAACTGGCGACGTCGGTCCGGTCCTGATTGCCTCCGTGCCGGAAACGGCAACGACACGAGATATCTCGCTCGAAAGAACGGAACGCGCTATCGGGGCTAAAAGACTTGCACCGGCGATTCCGGCGGCAGGCGATCTCTTGCGAGACGCGAAAGCGCCCGTCGTCGCGGCCGTTCCGGCGAGGATCACGCTCCGTGTCAGAGAAAAAGCGGAAAAGGCGCCGGCGCTGGCGGTCCCCGCCAGCGTCGACCCCCTGATGCTCGTCGTGTCGCTCAAGCAGCAGAAGCTCGAGGTTTATCGCGGCACCACCCTCGTCGTGAGTTCAAAAGTCTCTAGCGGCAAACCCGGCTACGACACCAGGACCGGCATTTTCAGCATTCTGGAGAAGCGGCGGCGCCACCATTCCAATCTCTACAGCAACGCGCCCATGCCCTGGATGCAGAGGATGACCTGGACAGGCACCGCGCTCCATGCGGGCGTCATCCCGGGCTATCCCGCCTCTCACGGCTGCGTCCGGCTGCCGTTCTCTTTCGCGCCCAAACTGTTCCAGATGACGAATGTCGGCGAGAACGTCGTCGTGGCGAATGACCCCGTCGTGCCCAAGCCGCTGGAGCATCCGAACCTGTTCCAGCCCGCTTCATCCGAACCCCAAATGTCGCTCGCGAGCGCGGATCATGGGATCGCGGCTGATGTCTCTCCAATCGTCGCAGACGGTCCAGGCGCGCCGTTGCGGATTCTGATCACGCGCCGCACGGAGCGCGACCGCATCATTGCCGTGCAATACCTGCTCGCCTCGCTGGGCTATCTCAAACCGCAGAACTTCACCGGGCGGGTCGGGTCCGAGACGATCGCCGCGATCAAGGCGTTCCAGAAGGCGAACGGTCTCACCGCGACGGGCGCCTTCTCCGAAGATCTGGCAAAAGCGGTCTACAGGGTCGCCGGCAAAGCCGAGCCGCCCGCGGGGCACCTTTATGCGAGGCAGGATTTTAGCCGCGCGTTCGACGCGCCGGTTGTCTTTCGCAATCCCGAGCGGACGCTCGGCACGCACATCTTCACGGCGATGACGCCGGCGCAAGCGAACGCGAAGATTCCGTGGATGGCGGTCAGCCTCGAAGGCGGCGATGCATCAAGCGTGCTCGATCGCATCGAGATCCCCGAGGAGGTGCGTGCGCAGATCGCCGCGCGACTGGTACCGGGATCCTCGCTGATCGTCGCCGAGACCAGCGCCAACTCGGCGCTTCTGCGTGAGGGCGACGATTTCATCGTATGGACGAGCGATGCGCCGGCGGTCGCTTCTGCCGCGCCCCTCACGCGGCAGGCAAAGGTCAAGAAAGCAAGAGGAAATCAGGCCAAGGCCGCTCTCGTGGGAAAACCAAGCGCTCAAGTGTCGAAAAAATCGGCGAAGCGCCGCGCCGCGCCGCCTGGGTCGTACGGAGGCTTCTGGCCGTTCCGGCGATGGTAGCGCCGCCTCTACTTGGTAAGCTGCGCCTTGGTGAGGCTTGAGACCGAGATATTGGTCAGGCAGTCGTCAACCGGCCCTGACTCGGCCTTGCATCCCATCACCTCGTTGATCAACAGGCTGCCGACATCGTCGCAGGCCGTATCCGCAAGCTCGAACAGCTTCACCGTCTTCTTGTTGGACTTGAGCGGCGCGAGATCGACAGCGAAGCGGCGTCCTATCACGCCGTCGGGCTTGAACAGCACGAGGTCGAGCTTCAGTTCCTCGTAGTTGGCGCCGTTCTTGTTGGTGATGACGAAATAGGCGCGGCACTGGCTGCCTTGCGTCTCGAGCTTGTTGAGCTCGATTGCGATCGCACCCGGCCCCGCGGTTGTCGAAGCCGGCTCGGCGCGAACGGCCGGACTGAGAAAGACGCATCCTAAGGCAAGGAGCGCAACGCGCATGTGACCGTTCCCTCTGAAGCAGACCTTGAGGGGCGCCCACCTCGGACGCTGCCCGCTTGAATATTCCCCCAAATAAATCGTGAGCGCCAGAGGTTCCGCGCTCACGCAAATTCTTTCCGTCATTTGCGCCCGGTAGGCGAGCACCGCGGCTCGACCGCCGCGGTGCTGGCAGGAGAGGCCTCCGCGTTTCGCGAAGAGCGCTCCTGCAAGTTCTAAGGCTAGCCCTTCTTCGAAGAGGCGTAGGCTTGCGCCTTGGCCAGGTTGCCGTCCGGATCCTTCATGAACGTCGTCTTGGCTTCCTCGCTGCCGAAGCAATAGGTCTTGCCGCCGATATCACCGCTGATGGTGCAATCGGTTTTGATTTCCTTGCCCATGGCAAGGCCCATCGCGCACATATTGTCGTACTCGCCAGCGAAGGCCGCCGTGGACAGGCCAAGCAAAGCAGCGCCTGCAACGGCAGACATGATGTAATTTCTCATAGTTCTCTCTCCTTACCAATTACGGCAGATCTCTGCCCGCTTCTTCCTAAAGCCTTGATCACGACCGTTCTGTGACCCCGGTCACGTCGCGGGCGTTCGTCAAATCGACATTCCGGCGACCGGAGGCAAGCGCCCGCTCATCGAAACTTCCGATGACAGATCATGAATTTCCGGCTTCGCCATGGAGCGGTCATGAATCGGCCGCCCTGCCGACATGGATTCAGCCCTTAGGGGCGTCAAACTTTTTTCGGTCTGAGGGGAACGCTTCGGGCCGGCAATCGTTCCCAAACAAGAGGGATTGCGGTGCCTCAAAGTACGGCCGCGGCCGTGTGCCTCGGCCGCCGTGTGGTTAGGGGTCGGTTGCACTGCTCTCTGCGCGTTCCGGTAAATCGCGTCGATGCGAGTGAGGGGATGCGACTCTCCCTGCCACTCAAGCTCTGTCTGGCCGCCGGTGCTTGTGACGAAAGCCGCCGGCGCTGTAGGCGTGCCGTGTTTGCGTTTGTGCAAATCGAGGGGGGCACAATCCAACAGACAGCACGAGAGGGTCCTCATGGGTCAAGCTGAGCTCCGTTCTCCGCGTATCCTGTCGCCGAAAGCCGGGCCCCTCGTCAAAAGCGTGGCCAACAACAACGTCAAGACCGAAGCCAAGACTGAGGCAAAGCCCGAAGCCGCGAACCATCTCGGGGCGCGAAACGAGCCGGCGCTCCCGATCACGCCGGAACGCCTCGAACTCATCAAGGCTGTGGCCAGGGGCCGCGCGCGGATTGCCGACGAGGCGGCGACGTCGCGGATCGCGCAGCGCTTCGCGCCGCGTGCGCCGAACGTGCCGCCGCCCGCCGAAGCTAAGCCCGGCGCACCCACGCCGCAGACTTTGCCGCTCGCGGGCCTCACCTCGGGGATTCGCAAGCTGACGGCGGTCCTGATCGTTGCGGCTCTGCTGCCGAACCTGACGCTCGCGCTCTTCTGGCTCGGCGTGATCGATCCGCCTTGGTCCGAGGGGACGGCGCCTCCCGCCAAGGAGATCGCCCTGCCCGCAGCAAAGTCCACGGCAAAGTCCGCCGTTCAGCCCGCGGCAAAGCTCGCCGCCCTGCCTCCCGTCCTGACGGCGCCCGATGTTCTCGAGGTCGCGCAAGGCGAGACCGTGATCTTCCCGATCGCGCTCGACGGCACCGATGGCGTTCCCGATCGCAGCTTCATCGTCATCAAGGGCCTGCCACCCGGCAGCACCCTGTCCGATGGCGATGCCGCCGGAGAGACGGAGTGGAAGTTGAAGCCCGACCAGATCGGCGATCTGCGTCTTGCGGTCACCGAGCCTGCGAACGGGGAAGCGACGCTTCTGGTGCAGCTCGTTGCGCCGGACGCGAGCGTCATCGCGACCGCTTCGACGATTTTGAGAATGCGATCCGAGCCGAGCGCGGAGCCCGGTCCCTACGAGGTCACGCAGGTGCAAGTGATGGACATCGAGGCCAGAGATGCCGAGGCGGGGTTGGAGGAGAGGTTCGAAGTCCTCGACACGGCCTCGACCGGCACGGCGTCGATCGAAACCATGCCCTTGCCGGATCGGCGGCCGCCGCCGCCGGGCGATCCGAACTGGATCAGGCCGACGGCCTGGGTCAATCTTCGGGAAAGTCCCTCATCGACCGCGCCCGTGGTCACTATCGTGGCGAAGGGCGTGAAGCTGCAGATCATCGGGCGAAAACGCAGCTGGGTGCAGGTCAAGCATCCCGGGACCGAGCAGAGCGGTTGGATCTATGCCGCCAATCTCGCCGCGGCGCAGTGAACGGAACGTCGCGGCTCAGCTCTTGATGCGCGACATCGCCGGATCGTAGAGCGGGTCGAAGAAGATCTCGGCTGGCACGCGCGCGGTCGCGACTTCGAGCTCATAGCGGCCGGCAAGCAATTCTTCGCGCGTAACGCCGTTCTCGGGATCGCGGACATAGCCGTAGCCGATCGCGCGGCCGATTGTATGGCCGTAGCCGCCGCTCGTGAGCCAGCCCATGCGCTTGCCATCGCGATAGATGGTCTCGCGCCCGAGCAAGAGGACCGAGGGGTCGGCGGTGAACCCGGCGAGCAGGCGGGGCAGCCGCTTGTTCATCTGAGCTTCGAGCGCGGCACGTCCCTGAAACGGCGTGTCCGACTTGAGCTTCACGGCCCAGCCGAGGCCCGCGACGAGCGGCGAATGGTCAGGCCCGATATCGACGCCCCAGGCGCGGTAGCCCTTCTCGAGACGGAGCGACTCGATGGCGCGATAGCCCGCATTGGCGATGCCTAAGCTCTGCCCGGCCTCCATCAGAGCGTTGTAGAGGCTCGCGGCGAACTCGACGGGAATATGCAGCTCCCATCCGAGCTCGCCGACATAGGTGACGCGGAGCGCGAGCAAAGGCGCGCCTGCGACCGTGATCCGCTTCACGCGGCCGAACGGGAAGCCGGCATTGGACATGTCGTGCTCGGTCAGACTTTGGAGAAGTTCCCGCGACCGTGGGCCCATGACCGACAGCACGGCGTAGGACGAGGTGACGTCGCTTAGGCGCGCATCGAGGCCCTCAGGGATCGAACGCGCGATCCAGTCGAAATCGTGCGTGGCAAAACCCGTGCCGGTGACGATGTAATATTCGGTCGGCGAGAGCCGCGCGACCGTGAGATCGCACTCGATGCCACCGCGCGCATTCAGCATCTGCGTGTAGATGAGATGACCCGGCGGCTTCGCCACATTATTGGCGGCAATCCAAGAGAGCGCCTTCTCGGCATCCGGCCCCGCGAGGAGAAACTTCGCGAACGAGGTCTGATCGAAAACGGCGACCCGCTCGCGGGCCGCCTTGTGCTCGCGCCCGACCGCATCGAACCAGTTCGGCCGCTCATAAGTGTAGATGTCTTCCGCCCGTTCGCCGCGCGCAAGATCGGCGAACCAGTTTGGCCGCTCGAAACCGAGCTTCTCGCCGAAGCTCGCGCCTTGGGCTTTCAGCCGGTCATAGAGCGGCGAGCGGCGCAAGGGGCGGCCCGAGCGATACTCCTCGTGCGGCCACGCCATGGTGTAGTGCTTGGCGTAGGCTTCGAGCGTTCGCGTCCGCACCCAGTTCGTATCGAGATGGTTCTTGCCGAAGCGGCGAATGTCCACCGGCCAGAGATCGTAGGGCGGCTCGCCCTTGGCCACCCATTCGGCGAGCACCATGCCGGCGCCGCCGCCGGCGGCGATGCCGAAGGCGTTGAAGCCCGCGCCGACAAAGACGCCGCGCGTCTCGGGCGCTTCGCCGAGGATGAAATAGCCGTCGGGCGTGAAGCTCTCGGGCCCGTTGATGAACTCCCTGATGCCGGCCGTCTGCATGGCCGGGACGCGGCCAGCCGCGAGCTCGAGCAGAGGCTCGAAATGGTCGAGATCGGTGTCGAGAAGCTGGAACTCGAACCTCTCGGGCAGGCCGTCCATCGCCCAAGGTTTGGGATTGGGCTCATAGCCGCCCATGACGAAGCCGCCGACCTCTTCCTTCCAATAGGTGAGACGGTCCGGGTCGCGGAGCGTCGGCAGATTCGTGGTCACGCCAGAGACCGGCTCGGTGATGAGATATTGGTGCTGCACCGGGACCAGCGGGATGTTGACCCCGGCCATGCGCCCGAGCGCGCGCGACCACTGGCCGGCGCAGATCACGAGCTTGTCGCAAGCGATGCGCCCCTTGTCGGTGACGACCGCGCGCACGCGTCCATCCTCGACCTCGATGCCGGTGACCGTCACACCCTCGGCGATCTTGACGCCCGCCATGCGCGCGCCCTTGGCGAGCGACATGGTGATGTCGGAGGGAGACGCCTGTCCGTCTGTCGGCAGGAACGCAGCACCGACAACGTCGTCGATCTGCATCAGCGGCCATAGATCTTGCGCCTCCTTCGGCGTCAGGAGATGCATGTCGAGCCCGAAGGACGTGGCGGTGGTCGCCTGCCGCTTCACCTCGGTCCAGCGTTCGGCGTTGCAGGCGAGCCTCAAGCCCCCATTGCGCTTCCATCCAGTCGCAAGGCCCGTGTCCTGCTCGAGCTTCTCGTAGAGCGCGACGGAGTAGCCGAGGAGCTGGGTGATGTTGGCGCTCGACCGCAATTGGCCGACGAGCCCCGCGGCATGCCAGGTCGAACCGCAGGTGAGTTTGCCGCGCTCGAGAAGGAGCGTGTCGGTCAAACCCATCTTGCCGAGGTGATAGGCGACCGAACAGCCGACGATGCCGCCGCCGATGATGACAATCTTGGCCGAAGAGGGAAGGTCGCTCATGAGTTGTCCATTTCTTGAAAGGCGGCGTAGGCGAGCTCGAAGCGCCGCAGGTTCTCGGCCGTATAGGCCGCGTAGTCGAAATCGACGATCGAGTGGATCTCCGACACCATGCTCCACATTGTCTCGCGCAGGAGAGACGCCGCGGTCATGGCCGAGGCGCGAAGGCGCAACGGATCGTCAACCGGCTTGCCAAAATAGAGGCTCAGCGCCCGGTCCAACTGCTCGCGGGAAAACTCGCTGTTCGAGGCGAGTCCTCCCAGATCGAAGAGGGGCGAGTTGAATCCGGCATATTCCCAATCCAGGAGCCACAGGCGCTTCCCGTCATCGATAAAGTTGGCCGCGAGCAGGTCGTTGTGTCCGAACACGACCTCGATTGGGCCGACTGCGGCCTCGAGTTGCGCCGCGCGCGCGAGAAGATCGGGCAGCAGCGGAACATGGCGGCTGTTGCCATCGCGCAAGGTGTGCCCATAGTCGCGGACGACATGGAACACCCAGAACATCGCGGCGGGACCGCGCAGGTATTCCGGAATGTCGCGGTGACAGCGCCGGACCACGTCGACGAGACGCTCGAGATTGGCCGGGTTCCGCACGTCCTCGGCGGTGAAGGTGCGCCCCTCGATGAAATCGAGAACGAGAATGCCCGGCTCTGCATGCACCACTTCCGGGCTTAGCCCGGCGAGATGCGCGGCCCGGCTTGCGGCCAGCTCGGTCGCGCGCACGACCCCGTGAACTGGAATATCGTGGCCAACCCGCACAACATGGCGGCGTCCGCGATCCTCGACCATGAAATTATGGTTGGTGATCCCCCCGGAAAGCGGCTTTGGGTCCACGCGCTTGGACCAGATTGGCAGCGCGGCGACGCGGGCCGCCGCACGCGACTGCTCACTCTCACGATTCATGCATGCGCTCCCCTCGTTTCGCGGCGAGCTTGCGCGCCGCGGTCTGGATCAGGCGGTCGGCGACGATGGCGATGGCCGCGACGCAGAGCCCCGCCACGATGCCGCGCCCGGTGTCGGCCTTGGTGAGCGCGATATAGACCTCCTGGCCGAGATCGCGCGTGCCGACGAGCGCGGTAATCACCAGCATCGAGATCGCAAGCATCACCGTCTGGTTGACGCCGAGGAGAATAACCGGCGCCGCGAGCGGAAGGCGGATCTTGGTCAGGAGCTGGCGCTGCGTGCAACCGGCCGCGGTGCCGGCCTCGATCAACGACGGTTGCACGTCGCGGATGCCGTGGGCCGTGTAGCGCACGGCAGGCGCAAGCGCGTAGAGCACGATGGCGATCATGGCGGTGAAATCGCCGACTCTGAACAGCATGACCACAGGGATGAGGTAAACGAAGCTCGGCAAGGTCTGGAGCGTGTCGATAACGGCTTCGAGCACGCGCCAGGCGCGCTCGGAAAGCCCGCCCCAGATGCCGAGCGGAATGCCGATGGCGCAAGCGACAATCACCGAGATGCCGCAGAGATAGACGGTCTCCATCGCATTCTGCCACTGGCCGTTCAAGGCGATGAACAGCGCGAGCGCCGCGACCAGCGCGGCGAGCCGCAGCCCCCCGAGACGCCAACCGGCGAAAGCGAGCGCGGCGGTGAGGAGCGGCCAGGGCTGCGCCAGCATGAAGCGCTTGACGGGAATGAGCACGTTAAGAAGGAGCGCGGTCTTGATGGCATCCATCGTGTCGAAGAAATGCACGTTGAACCACCGGACCGCCTCACCCCACCACGGCGCGGTGGAAAGCTGAAGCGACTCTGGGTAGGCCGCGACCGCCGGAACGAAGAGCCCGATGACATACGCGGCGGCGATGAAGGCGAGAAGGCCGAAGTAAAAGCTCCGATCATTGTCCCGGCCGGCGGCCCGCCGCGACGCATAGGCCTGGCTCAGCCGGTCGAGCGCGATGGCGAGCACGACGATGGCAAGCCCCGCCTCGAAGCCGGCGCCGATGTCGAGCCTTCTCAGCGCCGCCAGCACGTCGAAGCCGAGGCCCCCTGCCCCGATCATCGAGGCGATAATGACCATGTTCAGCGAGAGCATGATGACTTGATTGACGCCGACGAGGAGCTGCGGCCGTGCGGACGGGAGCATGACCTTGAACAGCATCTGCCGCCGCGTCGTGCCGGCCATGGTGCCGTATTCGACGATCTCGCGCGGCACGGCCGCGAGCGCCGTCATGGTCACGCGCACCATGGGCGGCATGGCATAAATCATGGTCGCGATCAGCGCCGCCACCGGGCCGAAGCCGAACAGAAACAGGATCGGCACAAGATAGGCGAAGATCGGTACCGTCTGCATGAGATCGAGGATCGGCTCCATGATCTTGCGTGCGAGCGGCACGCGGTGGCCGAGGATGCCGAACAGGATTCCGCCCACGACGCCGAGCGGCACGGCAATCGCGATCGACGCAAGCGTCGTCATGGCGCTTGTCCACTGGCCGAACACGGCGAGATAAAGAAACGCGCCGCCGGCGAGCAGAGCGAGACGCGCGCCGCCAAAGCGATAGCCGAGCGCGCCTGCGATCCCGACGACCGCGATCCACGGCAGAGGCGGGGCAAGCTGCACGGCGGCCGATCCGCTCCCGCGCAAGAGGCCCGTGGAGAAGATCGCGGTCGCGGCCGTGAGCGGTACGTTGAGGGCCGCGCTGACGGCGCGCGTGGCCTCCCGGAAGGTGAACAGGCCGAAGGTCGCATCCTCGACCAGCCAAGCCATGAAACTCGAGATCGCAGGCGCCAAGCCAAGACGCCACGCCGGCGGGATTTCGAGCAGCCAAGCGGGGATCGTGCCGGAAGGAAGCGCGAAGCAGAGGACAGCGAGCGCCGCGAAGACGATCCAGACGAGGAGCGCCGGCGACAGCGCCCCGCCAGCCGCTTGTTCCTCGAAGGTTGCCGCCGCCGTCATTGCGCCTCCGTGCCGCCGATGAGCACCGACATCACCGCCGCGCGATCGACGACGCCGACGAGCTTGCCGTCGGCGTCATGCACGGCGAAGGCGCAAGCGGAAGCCTCCACCTCCTTGGCAAACTCGGCCACCCTGCTATCGGCCGCAATACTGCCGGTGATGTCTTCGCCGTTGCGCTTCGGGCGGGCGATCGCACCGGCCGAGAGGATTTTCGCCCGCGGCGCGTCGCGCGTGAACTCGGCGACGTAAGTGTCGGCCGGCGCCAGCACGAGCTCTTCCGGCGTGCCGATTTGGACGATGCGCCCGTCCTGCATGATGGCGATGCGGTCGGCGAGCCGGATCGCCTCGTCGAAATCGTGGGTGATGAACACGATGGTCTTCTGCAACACCGATTGCAAGCGCAGGAACTCGTTCTGCATCTCCCGGCGGATCAGGGGATCGAGCGCGGAGAACGGCTCATCGAGAAACCAGATATCGGGGTCGGTGGCGAGCGAGCGGGCGATGCCGACACGCTGCTGCTGGCCGCCGGACAGCTCGTGCGGCAGGTTGTGTTCCCGGCCCTTGAGCCCGACGAGCGCCGTCATCTCGCGCGCGCGGGCCTCGCGATCCTTGCGCTGAACGCCCTGGATCTCGAGCGGAAAGCCGACATTGTCGAGAACGGTGAGATGCGGCAGAAGCGCGAAGTGCTGAAACACCATGCCCATCTTGTGCCGCCTGAGCTCGATCAGCTCGTGCGGCGAGGCATCGAGAAGGTTGCGGCCGGCGAAAATGACCTCACCGGCCGAGGGCTCGATCAGGCGCGCAAGGCAGCGCACCAGCGTCGATTTGCCGGAACCCGAAAGACCCATGATGACGAAGATTTCGCCGCGTGCGACTTCGAGCGTGGCAGCCGCAACAGCGGTGATGTAGCCCGCGTCCTTCAGCGCCGCGGCGCCGGGCTCGGGCCCAAGGCGCGCGAACAAGCCCTTCGGATCGGGTCCGTAGAGTTTCCAGACATTGCGGCAGGCGAGAGCGGCGTCTGTCACGGATCGGGGCCCCCGTGCCCGGGATACGATGAGGGCTCGCGGCCTGGCTAGTTTAGCAGGCTGCGAGCCCTAATCGAGTCTCTCGCCTATTGCTGGCCGATCCAGCCTTTCCAGCGGGCCTCGTTGTTCTTCATCCAGTCGGCGACGACGTCCTCGACCTTCTGGCCTTCGAGATCGACCTTGGTGATGAGCGCGCCCATCTCGTCGTTGGAGATGTTGAAATTCTTGATCGCGGCATAAGCGCTCGGCCATTTGTCCTTCACGCCCGACCAGGCCACCTTCCAGACCGGTCCGCGCGGCTTGCCACAATCATGGGTGGCGGTCTTGTTGATGCCCCAGGCCGGGTCCTTGTAGCAGTCGGCCTCGTATTTCGGGTACTCGACCCACTCGCCCTTGTATTTGATCGGCGCCCAATGCGGCGCATAGACCCACAGGATGATGGGAGCCTTGCGCTGCGTCGCGGATTCGAGCTCGGCGAAGAGCGCGGCATCGGTTCCGGCATGCACGACCTCGAAGGGCATATCCAGTGCGGCTACACGCTCCTCATCGAAACCGCCCCAGGTCGCGGGCCCGCCGAGGTAACGACCCTTGGGTGCGGTCTCAGCCGTGGAGAATGCTTCCCCGCACTTTTTCAGGGCTTCCCAGTCGGGCAGACCCGGGCACTTCTCTTTCATATACTCGGGGTACCACCACTCCTCGATGGCAAGCATGCCGGTCTCGCCGAGATTTTCCACCTTGCCGGTCCCGGTCGCCTCGTCCATGGCTTCTTGACCTGTCGTCGCCCAGATTTCCATGGCGACGTGCAAATCGCCGGTCTTGAGACCGGCGAACTGGGCGAGATAGTCGGCCTGAACGTATTCGACGTTGACGCCCGCCTTCTTGAGCGCCTCACCCATGAGCTGAGTGGTAATCAGCTGCCCGGTCCAATCGTGAAGCGTGAGCTTGATGGGGTCTTTGGAGTCTTCGGCCCGCGCCGGAGCCCCTCCGGCTGTCAAAAGCGTAAGCACCGCAACTGCGGCAAGCACTGGTTTGGTCATGTTCCCGACCTCGCGTTCGACGTTCGGCGCGTCGGTGCTCTGGCGCGCGTTGCCAGCAGCAGGCTCGCGCCGTGGCCGCACATGCGGCCGAACCCAAGGCTCTCCCGAAAGCCTTCGCCCCGTCAATAGCGCGATTGGCTAGGCGCGGCGCGCAAGAATAGCGGGACCTGACACAGGACCTCTTTGGCTCTGCTTTCGCCGATGTCCGGAAATCGAGACACGGCGACGCCACGCTACCTCCGAACTCCGGAGGGAACCTGCGCGGGAAACGTCCCGCGCAGGTATTTCGACTCGTCAGGCGGCTAGGTGATCTCGCCGATGGCTTTCTCCGCCGCCAAGATCTCGGCCTGGCGCTTCTTAATCATGTCGCCCACGGGCGGACCCTGGAAGCGCTTGTTCTCGACGAGGACCCAGATAATGGCCGTGATGACCAGGAAGGCCAGGGTGATCCAAAGCACCCTCTCATTCGGCGGCTGCACGGCAATGTAGATGATGAGCGCCATGCCGAGCACCGACAGCACGGCGAAAAACCGATACAGCGGAATGCCGATGTCCCAAGGGCCCATCGTCGGCCATTTCGGGGTGCCGATGGCAAAGATGCCGAGAGCGATCGGCACGGTGAACGACAGGAACAGGAAGATCAGCGTCGCGTTCACCACGATGGTGTAGATATTGGTCCCGCCGATCGACACGGTCTGCGCCATCCACACAAACAGGAACTCAAGCACGGCTCCCAGCCAGATCGCCGCGACCGGCGTGCGAAATCGCGGACTAACCTTTGCCACCCATTTGGAGATGAAGGGCAGGCCGCCGTCGCGGGAGAAGGCAAAGATCATCCGCGACGCCGAGGTCACCGTCGCCAAACCGCATAGGAACTGAGCGATCAGGATGAAGAAGAACAGGATCTTCGCCAGCCCGTTCGGCATGATCGAGGTGATCGTATAGAAGAAGACGTTCCAGCCCTGCTTAGCGCCTTCCGCCATGTCCGGGATGGCGATCACCATGGCCCACAACATGACCCAGCCCGCAAGCGAGGACCACAACACCGAATCAACAATGCCGCGCGGAACGGAATGAGCGGCCCGATAGGTTTCCTCGGAAGTGTGCGCCGAGGCGTCGTAGCCGGTGATGGTGTAGATCGGCAGCAGGAGACAAAGTGCAAAAAGATAAGGTAGCGAGTCGCTCTGCGGCCAGACATTTCCCCCGGCCTCACCGGAATAGTTGGTGAAGGTCCACAGCCGGCTGAAGTCATGCGTCGGCGCGAAGGCGAGACAAAGCACGATCAGGGCCGCGGTGGTGCCGAGGATGATATAGCCCGACCAGTCGGTGAGCATAGCCGTCAGCTTGATGCCGAGATGGTTGATCAGCGCCTGAATCGCCGTGATCACGCCGACGAAGATGACGATCTCCCCGGGTGTGCCGGTCATGCCGATCAACGATCCGAACGTGCCCGTAAAGAAGAAGGCCGTGCCGATGTTGATGGCGCCCATCACGGTGATGAGACCGA
>CAYMJW010000070.1:0-13382 GCA_964390455.1 uncultured Methyloceanibacter sp.
GCATCGCCCAACAGGCCCCGACGAGGTCGAGATTTGGCTTGTAGTCGGCGTTACGCAAGCCAAGCGCGCCGAGAACGGTGTGATAGATCACATCGTGGGTCAGGGGCCGGCGCCGTTCAGCTTGCAGGCACGCCTGCTCGACCGCGTACTGTTGACGATAGCCCTCTGACATCCAGATCAGAAGCGGCACCCTCGTCTGCTCTTCGGGCGCGATGGCGCGTGGCGCTCCGTGAAGGTAGAACCCGTGCTCACCGAGCGATTCGCCGTGATCCGAAACGTAGATCAACAGCGTATCGGCAAAGGCCGATAGCGATTCGAGCAGACGAATCTGTTCGGCCAGAACATGATCGGTATAGAGGATCGTATTGTCGTAGGTGTTGACCAGCGCCTCATGCGAGCACGTCCACAGCTCGCTCGTCCGACACGTCGGCCTAAACTGCTCAAAGCGAGGCGGGTATCGCCGCCAATAAGCAGGCCCGTGGCTTCCCATGTCATGGAAAACGATGACGCTGCTCCGCTTGAGATCCTTCAGTTCCTCCGCAAGCCCGAAGGTCATGTCTTCGTCATAACAGCCGTCTTTGCCGCACCTTGCGGCATTGTCGCCCCCGAGAAAGTTCATCGTCTTGACGCGTGACGCGACGCCCCTGCTGCCTGAGTTGTTCTCGCGCCATTCGACCATCAGGCCGGCGCTCTTAATGGCATCCAAGAGATTGCCGTGATGCCGCGCTTCGGCAACATCGAAATTTTCGTGGCCGCGAGGCGAGAAGATGCAGGGAACGGAGACCGAGGTCGACGTTCCGCAGGAGACGACATTCTCGAAATAGTAGAGATTGCTCAGGCGGGAGAGTTCGGGATTGGTCGGGCGCGAATAGCCGCTGAGTTGAAAGTTCTGGGCGCGCGCCGTCTCTCCCACCACAAGAAAGAGCAATAGAGGCTTCCCTGCCGCGAGCCCCGCCAGGCGGTGGGCGTGATTGTCAGGCTCGTCGACAAAGCGGTCGTCCGCGCGAAACCAGTCGCCGCGCACATAGCCCACGAAGCCCGAGATTGGCTGGAGAGGATTGAGCCACGCTCCCGTCCTATTCTCGGTAAAGAACGCGGTGTAGTAAGGAAAAAATGCAAAAATCAATCCCGCGCTGAGCACAGGCGCGACGGCAAAGAAAACGAGCCTTTGCGCCAGGCGGCGCGACAGGGGTGGAGCGACCAACGGCGCGCGCAACGCGATGATGGCGGGAACGACGCCGAGCAGAAGCAGGTAGGCGCCGAACCTTGGAACGAGGAACGCGCTTGCCTCTCGACGATCCGTGTCAAACACATTGCGGATCATCTCTTTGTCGATGATCACGTCGTAGGAGTCGATAAAGAAGGCCGCCACCGCGGCGATCAAGAAGATCGCCGCGGCGGCAGCGCGCAAGCTCCTGGGGCCTGGCATCACAAGCAATATGGCGGCATGCGCCAGCACCAAGATGATGGCGAAGGACAGCAGAAACAGAAAGTCCCTGATCGCGGTCGGATGTGCCGCTGTTACCGTCTCGGTCCAGAAGCGCCAGTTATAGAAGGCGATCAGGGCAAGAGAGACCAGAAGGGCGAAAGCAAATGGCGAACGGCTAAGCTGGCGCCTTGTCACGCGAGCCGGCTCTTCCTCAGGGGCGGGCGGTGCGCTAGCCGGCATCGCTCCGGCGCACTTGCGAGCCGCGCGCGAGCACTTCCGTCTTCTGCGCGAGAGCCTCGGTGCTCTCTTGATCGATCCGGCTCGCCAAATCCTCCGTTTCCTCCGGCTGACTTAGACTCGCGGTGGGGAGGAGGCTGAACCCATAGACGAGGCCCGCCAGAGCGCAGCTAAAAAGCAGGGAAAGCAGCGAATGCATAAATACGTGCCCCAAACAAGGTTGATCATGCTTCAGAACCTTGTCATCTTCGAGGCCATCGGCCGCCACAATTTGGCGCAGGCCATCAAGCTTGCCGCCCTCGGGCGCCAAGCCGCTTCGGCTTACGTGACTTGGACCGCCATTTCTGCATCAATATTCGCTTCAGACACGTCAGGCAAATGTACACCCGGCTGTCAAGGTGGAATTTCAGACGCGGGCTGGGTTAGGCACAACGCCCATATGCAGTTGCAGCCGGCTAACCCTCGATCGATGCGATCGTCAGGGGCCGAGGGGCGCCAAGGCGCTGCGGAGCGGCTCGCTTCCGATCGCCATGACTCCCGAGAACGGGCGATCCAGCTCGAGAATAAGAAAGACCGCGCCGGAGACCGACAACGCGCAAACCGCGAGCGCCGCCAAGGTGGTGGTGTTGGCAGGCGCGAGCAGCGCGAAGCCCGCAAACATGATCGTCATCCAGAACAGGAGCACGGCGAGAAACGGGACCTGTATTGCGCTGCCGAGATGCGAAAACAGAAGGAAGCGCGCTTGCGCGAGATCAGTGGTGACCTGAACGATCCGTGTCTTGAGGTCGCTTTGCACCTCGTTCGTGGGCTTGAGCGCCTGAACGCCCCGATAGAAGGCCTCGCCTTGGGAAGCGGCCTTGAACGGCGCCGCCTGTAGGGTCTTCGATTGCGCTTCCTTCCAGATGCGATCCGCGATCGGCGGGATGGCTCGACGCAGAGAGGCACGCAAGGGGCCCGCTTCCTCGCCATACTGCGCAAGCAGCGTATCGAGCAGAATGACATAGGCGGTAAGCTGATTGATCTCGCTCTCGCGTGCATCGTAGGAACTCTTGGCGCTCGCGACCAAAAGGCCGAGCACGAGCGCCGCCAGGGTGCCGACCACCCCCATGCTTAGCTTGACCACCTCCTTGGCATCGGGACTGAGATGGCTGTCCGGCATGATCCGTTGCGCCAAGCTCCCGGCGACGATGCCGGCAAGCGCGAGAACAAGGGCAAGCAATGATATCTCAAGCGGACTCATAGGAAGAAGCGCCTCGAAGCTGACAGCAAAGCAGGCGCCATCCCTACAGCAGCGAGAGCCCGAGGTCCATGACGCCGCTCACGATGAGCGCGGTCGCGATCAGCACGGCGCCGAGAAGGATCGCGAGCAGGATGGCGATGCCTTTCCACGGGTTCTTCGCTTTCGGCGTCATGGCATCACAAACCTAGGTGGATTGTCGTTCGCGGCGAAGCAGCACCCAGGCACCGATGGGTCGCTCGCCAGAGACATCGTATGGCTCCGAAAGGGAAAGCGGCCGGGTTCCAGAGCCCAGCCGCCTTCTCTCTATTTATTCGTTCACGCCCGATACGTCTAGCAGGGGCGGCACCAGCACCTGACGGGACGGCAAACCCAGGTGTAACCTGGCGGGCAATGCCGACCCCACCCGCTGCAAGCCGCCTTCTCGACCAGCGAGAACTTCTTGACCAGCGCGGGCAGCGTCTCCGATGTGACGGCGCTTGTCGCTTCGGCTTTCCACGCAACCGATCCTCCGATCAGCAGGAGCGCGGCCATGGCTACGGCAACTCCGAGTTTTCGCATTCCTCCCTCCTATCTGCCTCCTATTGAACAGTGGGGCGGAAGTGAGAATAGCCCCAAAACCCCGCGCCGCGAAGCGCGATGCGCAGGCAATTTGCCCGGCGGTTGCTAACCGAAGGGTCAGGTCTTGACGAAATTCCGGGGGCCCTCGGCGAAGAGCCGCCGGTCGCCGATGATGAGGGCCGCGGCGACTGTCGCATAGAGAACGGTGGCCGTGACTTTGGCGACCTGCCCGGCGTTGATCAGCACCGACGCACCGTTCAGCATCGAATGCACGAGGATCGCAAGAGCGATCGAGCGGTCGTTCTTGTAGTAGAACCAGTTGGCGATGATCGCGACGGGAATGATGCTCACGAAGAAATTGGCGATGAACAGCTTGTTGTCCATCGCCGCGAGCTCATGCTGGTAGGTGCCCTCGACGAAAGCTAGCGGCGCATGCCACGCGCACCACAGCAGAGCGAATAGGAACGTCGTCTTCATCGTGCCTGCTCCTGCCCTCAGACTGTCGACGCCATAGCCATGCCAACCCACCTCCTCGCAGATCGGGGCAAGCAGGAGCGCAAGCACGACGAGAGAGACGAAACCTCCGCCGCCCGCAAATGCGAGCTGATCGCGCGATTCCCCGAACCACAGCGACAGAAGGACCGAGAGGAGAATGACGGCAAAGGGCATGGCCACGGCGAGAGCTGCGCAAACCGGCTTGATCCGCCGCAAGTTCAAGAGCCTGTCAGCAAAATCGCGCTTGAGCGCTGCGCTCTTCGATATCAGGACGAGAAACAGGGCAACTCCGATCGGGCCGAGAACACCCGCAAGATTGAACAGCGCCGCAGAAGGGGCGAGCGTGGGCTGCGACTGGGTGGCGATCGCGCCAAGCCACGGAAGCCAGCTCGCGGCATAGGCGAACGCAAAGAACAGTACCGGCCGGTAGGAATAGCGTTCGGTCACAATGCCGCCTCGCCCTCAACCGGGGAAGCGTCGGCCACGGTGAAGGGCGGCGAAGGCCTGCGGTAGCACTTGCAGTCAAAGCAGTTACACACCTTGCGACATTGCTGCTGCCAGCACACGACGTCCTCGCGCTGCGCCAGCATGAGCCGCTCGAGATGATCGGCGTGGCGAGAGGCCTTGATGTAGATCAGCTCGCCGGGCAAAGCCCCCTGCACCAGAAAGTTGCTCGCGTCGTAGGCGGTCTCGAACGAAAACAACCGATCTCCGCCGTCGCCCTTGCCGAACCGCGCGACGTGGCTCGAATGCGGTCCTACGAACACGACGCGGTCGGCGGCGGCCAAGGCTTCGCGCGCCACGCGCCGATAGACGCGGCCGGCCTTGCCGGCATAGTCGGAGATCGTTCCGAACACGATAGTCCTGCGGGGGGCTGAGGCGGCGCCGATAAAGGCGAGCCCTGCCGGAATCGTCCAAGAGGATGCCTTGATACTGTCGAGCACGAAAGTTGGGCCGCCGTCACATCCATGAACGGAATACCGTCCGAACACCGGCTCGACGCTTGCCACTGCCTTAGCACAAGTTGCCAGGTCCACGCCGCTAGCGACACCGCAGGCGATTGCAGCGAGGATCGATGTCGCCCAGTGTTCGCCCACCAGCCGCGTAACCACGCGAGCTTCTTCGCTACCATGACTCACCTTAAGGGTCAGGCGATCCGGCCATCGGCACGCGACCTCGCTCCCCCTGACATCGGCCTCCGGCGACAATCCGTAGGTGACGACCCGCGCCTTGGTTCGCGCCGCCATCGCCGCGACGCGTGCATCGTCGATATTCAGGACCGCAATGCCGTCCTGCGGCAAGCTCTCGACGAGAGTGCCTTTCTCTTTCGCTGTCGCTTCGAGACTGCGGAAGGCGCTCCGGTGGTCCGAGCCGACTGTAGTGACCACACCGATTCGCGGCCTCAGAATTTCGAGCTGAGGGGCGAGGCCGCCGGGTCCGTTGGTAGCGGTCTCGAACACGTAGTAACGGCACGCCTCCTCCACCGACAAAATGGCATAGCGAATGCGCAGGGTGATGTGAACCAACGGCTCGTTGATGTAGCCTTGGCTGTGTCCGGCGTTGGCAAGGACGGCTTGG
Organism: uncultured Methyloceanibacter sp.; assembly: GCA_964390455.1. Classification (GTDB taxonomy): domain Bacteria; phylum Pseudomonadota; class Alphaproteobacteria; order Rhizobiales; family Methyloligellaceae; genus Methyloceanibacter. The sequence goes on from CAYMJW010000070.1 coordinate 5,538, forward strand.
GTCAGCGCAGAGGCGGTTGTCTTGCCACAGCTTCCTGTCACGCCGACGAAGGTTACATGGTCGAGGTGCGGGCGTCGCCACCGCGCGCGCAAGTCAAGCAAGCGGAAGCTCACATCGCGGGAAAGCCGTTTCGCGGCTGAGTTCAGCTTCAGCCTCTTTGCGGCCGAGCGAAACATGCGCCTCGGATCGAATCGTCCCCGGTCGTCGGCGGTCATCAGTCGGCCCACCTCTGGCGCCCAGTCTATCCGGCCACGCGTGTGGCCGCAAAGGTAGGGTGAAGCCCGGGCGGCGAAGCCCGGGCATGACAACTCATGAACGGGCGGAAGGCGAATCTGAGGTATCGCCTGGCGCGTCTATAGCCTTCGACCGATCTCCGGCGCGCTACAGGCCCATGGCCTTGTGCGCCGCGTCCATGGCCTTCATGCAGCCCGCGTTGTCGCCGGCCTTCATCGCTGCCTTCGACTGGTCGAGAGCCGCCATCGCCTCCTTTTGCTTGGTCTCGTCCGTCATCTTGGCGATCATGTCATCCATCTGCTTCATATGCTCGTCGTTGCAGAGGTCTGCGGCATAGGCAGGGGACAAGAATGCGGCGGCAAAGGTGGCCGCCAACAACGATTTCTTGAGCATGGCTTTCCTCCTCCACGTTGGATCGCGCTTTGCGGACATGAGTCTAAACGCCGAATGCGGCCATTTGGGCGCACCGTTCCATGGATTTTCTCCCGGGAAGGAGCGCGCCTTGGCCGCATTAGCAAACTCTTAAAGCGGAGCGGCGATGCTGCCGCCATGGTCCTCACGGCAGAACAGCATCTCAAGATCGCACTCCTTTACGAGAAGGCGGCGGCCGACCGGCTCGGCGTGCCGCCGCAGCAACGCGCCGCCTTTGCGCGGAAAGCGAAATGGTTCCGCATGAAGGCGCGTATCAGGGCCAAGAAGGAAGCGGTGTCTCTGCGGGAAGCTGAAGGCCAAGTCGGCGCCGAGCTCGCATGGGCTGAAGGGGCTCGGCCGGGGACCTCCCTCGATGAGGTTCGCTTCGTCGAGCTTCCCCTCAGCGACGCGCCGCTCTTTGAGCGGCACGAAACGGTCGAAGAATCGCCGGCGAAACCGCGTTATCGCTCGATTGCTGAACGCCTTGCCTCGGCGCGCGGCGCGCAAGGTTGAAGTGCCGCGCGGGCCCCGACCCGCCGAAGGGGACCCCGCAGGACTGCTAAGCTTAGGGACCCAGGCTAAAGTTCTCTCTGAGCGAAATCCGCCAACCGGACTGTGCGATTGCACGTTGCATGTCGGCTCAAGAATCGTGTCGAGAGGCGCCGGATAGCGCTTGCCGGACTCCATCGCCTCCGACACTCTATCCGTTCAAGGAGCTTCATCCGCATTGGCTCAGGCAGCGAGGGGGAAAAAGCATGGACGCGAGCATCATCAATCTCATCATTCAGATCGTGGCCGGGCTCATCGGCGGGACCGCGGCTGGATCGCGGATAGAGAATGCGAATCTTGGCGGGGTGGGGAACGCCATTGCCGGTGCCTTGGGCGGCGTCGGTGGCGGACAACTCCTCGGCGCGCTGATACCGGCACTATCGGGTGCGGAAGGACTCGATATCGGCTCGATCATCGGACAGCTGGTCGGCGGCGGCGCGGGTGGCGCCATCCTCACCATCATCGCCGGCATGATCAAGAACGCGATGGCGGGTCGCTAACGTCAAGCCTGTCGTTGGTTGCCCTCGTCGGTCCGGGGCCGACAGCCTAACGCAGCAGCCAGAGGACAAGCGTAAGCACGGCGCTGACGACGAGCGACGTCGCGATTGGAAAGTCGAAGCGGAACCTGCCGCTTGGGCTCTCGTAGCGAATGTCGCCCGGCAGCAGCTTGAGCATGCTCTTGTCTGCGGGGGGCCGCTCGTCGCGCTTGCCGGAAGAGTAGGCGAACGCGCCGAGCGTCAGCATGATGATCGCCGCGGCGATCAGGAACGTGGTCCTGTGCTAAGCCGGGGCACGGGTCTCGCGCGCACTACCGGCGGCCACCGCCGAGGAAGCTATCAAGCACTTCTTGAAAGGCGTCGCGCTCGTTTTGTGTCGCCTTCTGGCCGGGCTCCAGCAAGTCGCCAAAAACGGTGGCGCCCGCTCCCTGAGACCCAGTCTTCGCACCCGCGCCGCCCAAGATTTCGCGCAAGATCTGGCCGAAGATGTCGCCACTGCCGGCGGGCGTTTGTTGCCCCTTGCCGGGACTCGGCTGGCCGGTGGGTTGGTTAGGACCGGACTGCCCCGGAATGCCGATCTCGACCGGTCCGATCACGACAGGCTTTAGCCGCCCCTCTCTGATCGCCTTCTCGAGCTCGCGCAAAATATTGGCAAGCACATCGCTGCCAGGATCGAGGGGAACCTGGCCCGTCTCGCCGCTAGGCGCGGGACCCGGCTGACCGCTTGGCGCGGGGCTCTGCTGACCGCCGGGAACTTGACGCGGGGTTGGGCTCGGAGCGCCGCCGCGCTCGGGGCCGAGAATGTCCTTGAGCGGAGGGATCGGGCTCTTGGCCGGGCCCGATGGCGCCGGCTGACCGCCCGCCCCCTGCCCGAAAACCTGCCGCAAAATATCGATCAGAACGCCACCGCCCGCATCGGCTTGAGGCTGCGGCCCGGGCTCCGGCGCGGCCTTCCCCGATTTGCTCCGCATCAAGCCCGAGATGAGAATGCCCGCGAGAATGGGGAGCAGCTTTTTCAAGATACCCGAGGTAACCCCGGAGAAATACTGTGCCCGATCGGCGATCGCGCGGCTGGCATCGGCCGAGCCGAACATGCGCGCGAGCGCTTCATTTCCGGCGACAACGCCATCTGCCGAGAACGCCGCGCGCGGGTTGTCATACATGGCGTAGAGCGTCGACTGCCGCCCCATGAGGCCCAACAGATCGCCGAGCCCCTCGGGCGTGGCGGTGGCGCGCTTCAATCCCATCGAGATCGGTGGCAGAAGCGCCGCAACCGCGGCTTCGGTCTGCTCGCGGCTCAGCCCGAAGGCACGGCCGAACTCGGCCATCGCTTCACCGTGCTGGGCGCCCGCAAGAATGTCGTAGAGATTGGCCATTCGCCCTCCTCCCTATTCCCGCGCTCCGGATGGTGCGGAACCGCGAATTGACTGGACCTTGGCCAACGCGTCAAGCTTCGTTCGTATTGCATCGATGGCGGACTTGACGATCGCTGACACGCCGGGAATAGCAAGAGCCTTATCGAGTAGATGCTCGAGATCAGGCCTGACCGAGTCGAAGAGATCTGCCAGGGTTCTGCACTTCTCCGGCGGAAGCTCGGAGACGAGACGACTCCGCGCAGGAAACCAAACGGTCATCGGCGTTGCCGATTGCGCCCAGTATTCGGAATGCGGGCGCAACTCCTCTATCATCCTGACAAGGGCCGCCGGCTTGGCGCGAGTATCTGCTTCAAGGTGGTGTCAAGAAACGTGCCTCGAGACGCGCGCCTCGGGGCGCCCCTCGACATTCTCTTACGACGATAAATCGCCCAAGACCGAAAAATCGACGGACGGCTTGGCGGGCGCGTTATCGTCTGTCTTCACAGACGCGTCTTCCGGTGATCTGGAAGGCGCGGTCTCCGGTGCCTTCGCGGACGCGGCTCCCGCCCTCGTCAGGGCAACGCCGATCTCGCCCTCGTCGCCTTCACCTGTCCGATAGACGAGAGCGAAGATGGTGGCCGCCGTCCGCAGCCATTTTGCGCGCTCGGCGAGCGGCCAGGTTTCGTCGATCACGGGCAGGCGCTCCACCAGGCCGCGAATAAGAAGATCGGAGCTTCCGTCACTTGCGGGCGCCTCCTCTTCGCCCTCGACGCGCCCGCCAAGAAGGTTGAGCGGCGTGACCTCGCTTGTCTCGGACCGCTTCTGACCGAGACGGTTCCAGTCAACCGGACCATAACCGCGTTGTGGGTTGGGACCGAGGATATTCATGTGCCGCCCCTCCGCGCCAAAGGTTACACGCACGTGGCTTAAGCCCAGTCGATCCAGCGAGCGGGCCCAAGCGCGGGCCTCCAAAAAGCGGCCGCAGTTGTTCAACCCTCGGAGCGGGCTCCTGGTTCCGGCTTCAAGGGCGCATTTTCCTTGGATTCGGCTCCGACGAAGCGGCTCACCGCACTATCGATGAGCTGGGATTGGGTGATGAACTCGCTCGTGAGCCTGCGGTAGCTGTCGTGGAACAAGGCGACATGTTCCCGGAGCCGGGCAAGTTCCTTCTCCTGCGCCTCGACGCGGACTTTGAGCGCGTCGCGCTCGGCGACGAGCCGTTGAAGCGCGCCCGCCGCATCGAGCAGAAGGCGTTCGACCTCGCGCTCGGCGCTATGCTCGCCCGTTCTTGCCTCGCCAACACCCGCCGCTTCGCCGATCATACGGATCGCGTTCCACGCATTGCGACTGTCTCGCCCTCACCTCAGGCGACGCGCCGCCGCCTGAGTGCCGCTCTTCGGGCGCGCCTTAAGCTTACCACGGCACGAGTGCCGGCGCGATGACTAGGTTAACGCCTGACCGGCGAAAAGGTGCCCAGGGAATTCCAAGCGTTCTTAACGGTCGAGCACCAGCCGGATCTCGACCAGGTTCGAGCGCACCCTCAAGATGTAGAAGCCGAGCGTGGCGAGATGCGCCGGCATCAGCCAGCCAGACTCGGCGCCGTTCGAGATGATCGCGGGTTGAATATTGAGCGAGGCGCGAAGCTGCTCCTCAAGCTCGGCCCAAATGGGGGTGAGCCCGCGCTGCGCGATCACGTCGCGGAAATCGGCATGCGCTGCGGTGAGGATGCCGTAATAGCCATAGAGCTGGCCGTAGGCGAACCAGAAGCGGTCGTCGGCGCGGGTGTCGAACCAGCCGCTGTTATACTTCTCGGAGCGGTCGCGCAGGATCGCCGAGGTGCCGCCGATATCGTTGGCGATGCGGTCGATAAACTGAAGCAGATTGTCGCCGCGCGCATCGAACACCGCCTCGCATTTTTCGAGCCGAGAGTTGAAGGCTTTGAGATCGCCGATGGCGGCGCGGTAGAAGGAGGGCGTCGGCGTCTTTGGGCCGAACGGGCTCAGACCGAAATACCAGGTTTCCTCGTCGAATTGGAGATTGCCGCGGGCCTTCTGCAAATCGGGGTCGATGCCCGAGGTGCCGCGCACGCGCCCGAGCGTATCGACGAGCTCGATCGCGGTGCGCCGGGTCGCTTGATTGACCCCGCGCTGGAACGCCGCCTTGTTGTCGAAGAAGGGCGTGCGTTCCCACGGAATCCCGAACAGGCCGAGCTTGTACAGGATCATCGATGAGATCCACGCGTTCTGATTGACGTTGAAATCGACGAGGTCCGCGGTGGCATCGACGATGAGCGAGCGCCGGCACGTCCGGGGCGCGCCTGCGGCGTCGTCGGCCGTGCTGACGATACCCGCGGCCGGCGCGGTCTGCGTGACGCCCGGCGTGCTGGCCGCAACCGGCTGAGGCGGAGAACTGTAGCGCGCGGCGTAATCGGGATTGAAGCCGGTCCAGACTTGCGTGCTCCAGAAGAAATAGAGATAGAGCGCAACGAGCAGGGCGAGAAGCGCGCCGAGCGCGGCCTTGAGGACGCCCCCGCGCTGCCCGTACCACCCCGCTAGCCAGCGGAACGGCGCGAGCACGAAGCTGACGGCAAGGCCGATTGAGCGGCCGATGGCCTCGAAGATGCGGGTGAAGAAATTGACGACGGGATCGAGCATGGCTGGGAGTGCTTTCCTCTGATGGGCCGTTGCCATTGTATATAGAGTGTGGCACCTGGAAGTGGAGTGGTTCGTCCCCGACTACCGATCCGTGAGGCGGCAAAGGGTCATGACGGGCCGCGGCGCTTATTGAGCGTATCGATTGCGGGGCCAAGGCCTTTGAGCGAAGCGGCCGCCTGAAACGGCTTGCCCGCGGGCCCATAGACCGTGATGAGCGCACGCTCGGCCTTCAGGACCTCGTCTTGCAACGGCTTCGACAAGATGAGCACCGCTTGACATCCATTTGTTTGGCAGGTGGTGAAGGGCGCGCGCTGCATCGGCTGGGCGCCAAATGTCACTTCGAGACCCCGGACGAGTGCGATGCCGAGCGGCGCGCGCACGACGAGAATGAGATTGCCGCGGGGCCCGTAGCCGATGGCGAGATGGAACGCGACCCGCTTCGTTTCGGCATCGACGAGAAGTTGCTCGAGCGAGCAGGAGGCGGGCTTCGTCTTGTCCTTGGCCTCGGGGCAGAAGAGCGTCCAATCGCCGATGCGCTCGCCACCGGCCTTCGCCGCTTCTTTCGCCGCGTCTTTGGCCGGACTCTTCGGCGCCGGCGCGGCTTGCTCGGCCGGCGGGGCCTTGGGGGCCGACGAAGTACCGTCTGCCGGCGCTCCGGCAAAGGACCGGACGCAGGCCAGGGCCATCAGCACGAGAACGAGTGCGAGAAGCCTCATACGATCTTCTCTCCCTCTTTCGCGCTCCTGTCCTTGACCGCCGGCGGGAGCACATCGCTTTCGAGCGTAATCAAGGTGCGCATTTCGGGACTGGCAAGGCCGACGCACATCGGCGCCCGCACTCCCGTTAGGAAACCAACATCGAACACTTCGCGTACCGCGCCCTCGAAGCGCAGCCAGTGCAGAATATCGCCGTTGCGCGTGTCGATAATGTAGGCGCCGCAGCGGGGCTCGGCGTCACGCGCCTTGATATTGCCGTCGAGATCAAGTCCCTTGAAAGTGTTGTCGCGCGGCAGCGATGCCGCGACCAGAGCAAAATGCCGGAAGAAGGAAAGTCCACGTAGGAATCCGGCGCAGAACGCGACTCGCTCGATCTTGCCGCTCCCCAGATCCACGCGGCAGAGGAATCCGCGCCCCGAATCGAGCACCCAGAGCGCGCCGTTCGCCAGTCGCGGCGAGTGGGGCATGGACAAATCCTCGGTCACGACCCGGCCTGTCTCCACGTCGATAACGACGCCGCCCTCGTGGCGGCGTTCGCGCCAGCCATCGACCACGTCGCTACGGCTGACGGCGGTCACGTATTTGGGTACGCCGTCCTGCATCGCGAGCCCGTTCAGATGGCAACGATCCTCCGGCGCGAGCTTGGAGATGAAGCCCGGGTGCCATAGCGGCTTGAAGCTATGCACGGGGTCGAGCGTGGCGAGGCAGGAATACTTCGTGTTGACGAAGACGAGGCGGTCGTCGCGGTCGATGGCAATCTCGTGAATGTCGAGGTCGCCGGTGGTGTGGGCCGAGCGCGGCACATAGAGCCGATCGAACTGCTTGTTCGCGATCTGGCCGCTCTTGAGCACGTTGTCGAGGCGCCACACCTGTGCGATGGCCGAGACGTACATTCGTTGTGCGCCGGCGCAGAGTCCCATGGCCCGGACGAAATTGCGCTGAAAAATCGAGAGTCTTCCGTCGGGCAGAACGCCGATCAGCATCAGCTGCCCGGTCTGATAGGACGTCAGCGCGAAACTGAGACGGTGGGTTCGGAGAAAATCGACGAGCCCGCGCGAGGCGCTGATCGCGGTCTCGATCTTGGGTTCGCCTTCGGCGGGCGGCGCGGCGGCAGGCGGCGCGGCTTGGGGCTGGGGCGCCTTCTTCGCCTTGGCGCGCGTGTTGCTGCGCTCCCTGGGCTTGCGCTCGGCTTTGCGTGAAGGCGGCTTGGCTCGTGGCGGCAACGGCGAACCTCGTGGCGGGGTTGATCCTCCTACCATTTATAGCGCATGCCAGCCACAGTTCGCGCACGCCCATCTTTGACGACCCTCACCCCTGAGGAGGGTGCGAGGGCTTGGCACGAGGGGTGAGGCTCCTCTTCTTTTGGCCCTCCCCCCTGCGATTACCAGGTTTGGCGCAAGCCCAGCTTGGCGCTCAAGCCGTCGAGGTC
>CAYMJW010000071.1:0-2234 GCA_964390455.1 uncultured Methyloceanibacter sp.
CGGTCTGCTTCAGCGTCGCCTCGGTCACCTTGCCGGGCTCGACCGTGATGTCGGCCCTGGCGACGGCGTTCGCGTCGCCGTAGAGACACTCGATGCGATAGGCCCCGGCGTTGAGCCTGAGCACGATTCCGGGCTTGGCATCGCGTAGGACCATCTGGCGATTGCCGAACTGGTCCTCCTCGTCAGAGAGGATATCGAAGCGTGCGCCGCTCGCGGGCAGAGGCTCGCCGCCTGGAAGCTGCGCCGCGAGCTTGAGGCCGCCGGTGTTGAGGACGAAGGTCTCCTCGAGCGAGCGGCCACTCTCGACCTTGATCTTCTTGGTGAGATTCGACAGGCCGTAGGCGGCGTTGACGAGATATTCGCCGGGGAGCAGCGCCGCCGTCGGCATCGGGTCGCGGTGCGTGCTGAGAAGCTTGTAGCCGGCGCCTGCCGGCAACGCCTTCGACTCGTAAACGCGCCAGGTCAGCCCCGCTTGCAGGCGCGGTCCCGCTTCTGAGACGAGGGCCTTGAAGGTGACGGGCACGGGAAGCTGGATTTGCGCGGCCGTCGATTGCGCCGGCGGCTTTGCCGCGCCGGTGGCCTGAGGGGGAGCGAGGGCTGCGATTTGGGGCGGTGAGGCGGATTTGTGCACCGCCGTCTCGCCGGGCGCCCCTTGCGCTGGCGCGGGCTGCGGCGCTGGTGCTTGCGTCTGTTGCCGCGGCTCGGCCGGACCGGGCTGCGAGGGCGAAGCGGCCCCGGCCGCGCCGGGATTGGCCGGTTGCATGGCGGTCACACCCGCCGGCAGCGCGGCAGTCGTCGCGGGCGCCGCTCCGCTCTCGCCGGTCGCTACCGTTTGTGGCGTCGAAGGTTGCGGCGTTATGACGGCGTCGAAAATCTTGGCAAGGCCTGCCTTCAACGCTTCGGCATTGGCCGCGGCGACGAAGGTTCCGCCGGTCGCGCCTGCAAGGCAGCTGAGCGGCTTCAACTCGTCTTCTTTATCGCCGAAGCCGATCACATGGACACGGAGCGCCGGCGATTTCTCCTTCATGACGGCCGCCGCCGAACAGATATCCGCATCGCAGGTGTCGGTGCCGTCGGCGATGAGCACGATATCGAGCGGGGCTTTCGCGCTCGCGCCCTTGGCGGCGTCACTGAGCGCGGCGGCGACCGGCGCCTGACCCTTTGGCTTGATCTTCTCGAGCAGCTTGCCTTGTGTTTCGCCCGTTAACGCGCCGGGCTTCGCCACGATCTCGCTATCGGCGCAGTTCGACGCCTTGCGATGGCCGAATGCCACGAGCCCGAAGGACAGGCGATCGCCATAGGCCGCGACGGCCTTGCCGAGCTCTGTCCGGGCGGAAGCGATCTTGCTCGCCGCGCCCAGCTTGTCGTTCATGCTCTTCGAGGCGTCGAGCACGACGATGGCCGTGGGGAGGGAAGGCGTTGTGGTCGCTTGCGGCGCGGTCTCGGCTGCCGCGACGCCGGCTCCAAACAGAGCGGCGGGCAAGAGCAAGAGCCCAAGTTTGCCGCGGCGCTTCCCCCGCATTTCGTTCGCTCCGATCCGACGGCCGCAGAGCTGGTTATACCCCGTTTCGGGCGTGGACAACGGGGCCGAAAATCCTTTGTGAATAAGGCCGATTTGGGGTACCGGGGCTATTAGCCTCTCGAAATCCGGTCCGGCTGAAATCAGGTTCCGGGCCGCCCCTCCCGCCCGGAATGAACCGCGCCTCCCAACCCTCCGCAGCCATGATCAATCCTGCCATCGACCTCCTGCTGACCCGCCGTTCGGTCTCCGCCAACTCTCTCACGGAGCCCGGCCCAAGCGCTGAAGAGCTCGAAGTGATGCTGAAGGCTGCCACGCGCGTGCCCGACCACAAGAAGCTCGTGCCTTGGCGCTTTCTCCTGTTTCAGGGCGAGGCGCGGGCCGCTTTCGGCAAGGCTCTCGCCGAGATCTGCCGCGCCGAACAGAAGGAGGAGGGCGCGTTCCGCCTCGAGAACGAGGAGAAGCGCTTCCTGCGCGCGCCGCTCGTCATCGCGGTGATCTCGCGCGTGGTGACAAATCCGGCGGCGCCCGACTGGGAGCAAATCCTCTCGGTCGGCGCCGCCTGCCAGAATCTGATCCTTGCCGCCACCGCGCTCGGCTACGGCGCGAATTGGATCACCGAGTGGTACGGCTATAGCGAGGGCGTGCGCCGGCTCCTTCGCTTGGCGGAGAACGAGCGCGTCGCGGGCTTCGTCTATGTCGGCACGCCGAAGGA
>CAYMJW010000071.1:2334-13328 GCA_964390455.1 uncultured Methyloceanibacter sp.
CCTCATGCTGAGGTGCGCCCGCAGGGCGCCTCGAAGCACGCACTGCATGTGCGCCCTTCGAGACGGGCGCGTTCCGCGCCCTCCTCAGGGTGAGGGGCCTAGCAAGTCCGGGGCGCGGGATCAGTAGCCGAATTGCTCGGAGAGAATGCGCTCGGCGAGCGTATGCCCCGGATCGAACATCATGAGAATGTCGATGCCGCTCTCCTCGACCACCTCGACCCTGACGACGTCGCGAAACTCGGTGTGGTCGGCGACCGCGCTCACCGGGCGCTTGTCGGCCTCGAGCACCTCGATCACGACCTTGGCGTCGTTGGGAAGAAGCGCGCCGCGCCAGCGCCGCGGGCGGAACGGGCTGATTGGCGTCATCGCCAGCAGCGGCGCGTTGATCGGCAGGATCGGTCCATGCGCCGAGAGATTGTAGGCCGTGCTGCCTGCGGGCGTCGAAATGAGCACGCCGTCGCAGATGAGCTCGTCCATGCGGGTCTTGCCGTCCACCGCGATCCTGAGCTTGGCGGCCTGATAGATCTGCCGGAACAGCGACACCTCGTTGAAGGCGAGCGCTTCGTGCGTTGCGCCGTGGCGATCGTTCACGGTCATGCGCAGAGGATGAATGATTGTAGTCTCGGCCGCTTCCAGCCGCTCCGCGAGCTTGTTCTCGGCGTAGTCGTTGAGCAGGAAGCCGACGGAGCCCCGGTTCATGCCATAGATCGGGATGCGGCTATTGAGATGGTCATGCATGGTTTGCAGCATCAGCCCGTCGCCGCCGAGCGCAACGATGACGTCGGCTTTGGCGGCCGGAGCGTTGCCGTAGCGTTTGGCGAGCGTCCGAAGCGCCTCTTGCGCTTCTTTGGTCTCGCTGGCGACGAAGGCGATTTTGTCGAAGCGGGGCATGATCCGGCCGAGGCGCTTGGAGCTTAGTCAAGAAGCGGGCACTATAAATGCGAGCGCGGTCCGCAAAAGCAAGTCCTTAAGAATTAACGGCGAATGGTGAATTGATGGCGAACGAAGACCGACCCGTCCTGATCTATACGACCTTCCCCAGCCTCGACGACGCGAAACGGGTGGGCGAGGCGCTGGTGGCGGCGCGGCTTGCGGCTTGCGTCAATATGTTCCCCGGCATGATCTCGATCTTCGAATGGAAGGGGGCGCGGGAGGAGGCGAACGAGGTCGCCATGATTATCAAGACGCGAAGCGCGCTGACCGAGGCCGTGCTCGCGGAGGTCAAGCGGCTCCATCCTTATGAGGTGCCGGCGCTGCTCGTGCTGCCGACCGAGGGCGGCAGCCCCGAGTATTGCGGCTGGATCATGAGCGAGACGGCCGGCGCAGGACGAAGATGAGCGAGGAGAAATTCGTCCTCGCCATCGATCAGGGAACGACCAGCACCCGCGCCATCCTGTTCGATCGCAACGGGCAGGCTCGCGCCAGCGCGCAAGAGCCGCTCACGCAAATCTATCCGGCGCCGGGTCAGGTCGAGCACGACCCTGAAGAGATTTGGCGGTCCGTTCTACAGGTCGGCCGCGCCGCACTGCGCGACGTCAGGCCTTCAGCAATCTCGGCGATCGGCATCACCAATCAGCGCGAGACCACGGTCGTGTGGGAGCGAGCGACGGGGAGAGCGCTCGCACATGCCATCGTCTGGCAGGACCGCCGCACGGCTCCGCTTTGCGCCGAGCTTCTCCGCGAAGGGTGGGGCGATCATGTCGCCGAAGCGACCGGCCTCGTGATCGACCCCTACTTCTCAGCGACCAAGCTCGCCTGGCTGCTTCGGAACGTGCCGGCGCTCGATCAGCGGGCGCGGGCAGGGGAAGTGTGCTTCGGAACGATCGATAGCTTTCTCCTTTACAGACTGACCGGCGGCAGGCTGCACTTAACCGACGCCACCAACGCCGCCCGCACCAAGCTCTACGACATCAGATCGGGAGCGTGGGACGAGAAACTGCTCGACAGGCTCGACGTGCCGCGCGCCATGCTGCCGGAGGTGCGCGACACGCAAGGCGATTTCGGCCTGACGGAAGCAGAGCATTTCGGCGCCGCGATCCCGATCAGGGGCGTTGCCGGCGACCAGCAGGCGGCCGCCTACGGTCAGTCTTGCTTCGCGCCCGGCATGCTCAAGGCAACCTTCGGAACGGGATGTTTCGTGCTCGCCAATACCGGGGCGGAGAAGGTCGCGTCAGCCACGCGCATGCTGTCCACGATCTTCCATCAGATCGATGGCAAGCGGAGTTATGCGCTGGAGGGCGCGATCTTCATGGCCGGCGCCACGGTGCAGTGGCTCAGAGACAATCTCGGCTTGATCGCGTCGGCGGCAGAGAGCGAGGCCCTGGCGCGCGAGGCCGATCCGGAGGCGTGCATCTACCTCGTTCCCGCCTTCCAAGGACTTGGCGCGCCATTCTGGGATGCGGGTGCACGCGGCGCGATCTTCGGCTTGAGCCGCGCCGCGTCGAAGGCCGATCTCGTGGCGGCGGGGCTCGAGGCCGTTTGCTTCCAGACCCGCGATCTTCTCACCGCGATGCGAAAGGACATGACCGCGAGCGGCATCACCGCGCCCTCAGCACTGCGGGTCGACGGCGGCATGACGGCCAATGCATGGTTCCTGCAACGGCTCGCCGATGTTCTTGGCGAGCGTGTGGAGCTCGCGGCAAACCCCGAGACGACGGCGCTCGGCGCCGCCTATCACGCAGGCCAGGCGGAGGGCTTCTTCGGCGATGCCGGAACGCTTTCGAAGGCGTGGGTGCCGGCGCGCGCGTTCGAGCCGGTCATGACCGAGGCCGAGCGGGAGGCGCGCTATGGCGGCTGGCTCGACGCGGTCGCCCGCGTCAGGACCGACGGCGCTCCGCTTCCTTGAGCCGGCGCGCTTCATGTAAAGTCACGATCGTGTCACCAGGTTGCCGAGTGGCGCGAGCAGGAAGGGCACCGACATGACCATTGCCGCAATCGATTTCCAGACGCTAGCCAATGCCGGGTTTCCGCCGGCGAGCTTCAATGCCGGAGACGTCATCTTCGCCGCCGGGGACAAGGGCGACAAAATGTACGTGGTGCGGACCGGCGAGGTCGAGATCGAACGCGACGGCAAGCTTGTCGAAACGCTGTCGGCGGGGGGCATTTTCGGCGAGATGGCATTGATCGATGGGTCGCCGCGGGCCGCCACCGCCCGCGCCAAGACGGCCTGCGAGGTCGCTCCCATCACCGAAAAGATCTTCCTGTTCCTCGTGCATGAGACGCCCTATTTCGCCATCGCCGTGATGCGCACGCTTGCCGAGCGGCTGCGGCGTTCGCGGCCGTAAACCGGAGAGTTTCCGCTTAGCCACCTCGCGGCTTGCCATTGCGGCAAGCGCCAGCCATGATCGGGGAAAATCAACCCCGAACCCCCCGCTACGCCCTTGTCGCTGCTCGCGAATCTTGCGCTCCGCCGCCCGCGCAATATCGACGCCACCACATTCGGGCGCGACGCCATGGCGGGTGCCATCTCCGCCGTAGTGCAGATCGCCTATTGCGTCTCGTTCGCCGCGCTGATTTTCACCGGCGATCTCGCCGGCGGCTTTCCGCTCGGTCTCGCCGGGCTGATCATGGGCACCGTGGTCACTTGCGTCGTGATCGCGGTCACCTCGACCTTCTCGCCCGTCATCGGCGGACCTGACTCGCCCGCGGTCGCGGTGATGAGCGTGCTCGCCGCTTCGATCGCCACCGCGCTCGCCGCCAAGGGCGCCAGCACCGATCAGGTCATCGTCAACGTGCTGGTCGCGCTCTCGGTCAGCACGCTGCTCACCGGCGTCCTTCTTTATGGGGTCGGGGCGCTGCGCCTCGGGCAATGGCTCCGCTTCATCCCTTATCCGGTGGTCGGCGGCTTCCTCGCCGCTTCCGGCATTCTGCTCATTACCGGCGGCATGGAGGTGGTGACGCAGACCGATCTCACGCTTCTGCCCTCGAGCTGGGCGCTGCTCTATTCGAAGCTCTACGGTCCGCAGATTCTCGTCGCGATGCTGTTTGCCGTGGCCATCCCGGTGATGGCGCGATTCGTGCCTGGCTACCTTGCGTTGCCGCTCGCGTTCTTCGCGTTCCTCGCCGTTCTCAACGGCAGCCTGTTCGGCATCGTCAGCGACGCGGGCGTGCGCGGGGCCTGGTTCCTGCCGGAGCTCGGCGAACTTTCCCTGTGGTGGCCCCTCAATGCGATGATTGGGGACCAGGTCGATTGGGGCGTGATCGCGCAGAGCAGCGCCGAGATCGGGTCCTTCTGCGGCGTCATGGCCATCGCCCTTCTGCTCGACGTCTCGAGCCTCGAAGTGGCGCGCCAGAAATCCGGCGACCTCGATCAGGAGTTCCGCTCGAACGGCCTCGCCAATCTGCTCGCCTCCGTGCTCGGCGGCTTCGGCGGGTCGTTGTCGATGAATGCCTGCCTGCTGCTCGATGAGTCGGGCGCCACCACGCGCTGGGCGGGCGCCATTGTCGGGCTGGTCTGCGCGCTGATCCTCTTTTCTGGCTTCGATATCGGCAGCATCGTGCCGAAGGCCATTCTCGCCGGCATGCTCATCTACCTCGGCGCGGTGATCCTCATCGAGTTGTGGAACGCGCCGGCCGAGAGCTCATGGATGGAATGGGCGCTCACCGGCATCATGACTTTCGTCATCATCAATTTCGGTTACTTCATGGGCGTCGTGCTTGGCGTCATCGGCGCCTGCCTGATGTTCGCGCTGAGCTATAGCCGGATCGGCGTCATCCGGCGTCACCTTACGCGCCAGGATTTCTCCAGCAATGTCGAGCGCTCGCCGGAGCAGTCGCGCCTGTTGCGCGAGGAGGGCAAGCGCGTCCACGTCTTCTGGCTCTCGGGCTTCATCTTCTTCGGCTCGTCGAACGGACTGTTCGAGCGGATCAAGCGGGTGATCGAGGCGCAGCAGGACAAGCCGGTCGGCTATGTCGTGCTCGATTTCGGCGCGGTGCCGGGGCTCGACACGTCCGCGGTCTTAAGCCTGGTCAAGCTTCGCAATTATTGCGAGGAGCACGACGTCACGCTCGGCTTTTCCGGCTTGAGCGACAGCATGCGGGGGATTTTCGAGCGGGCGGGCTTCTTCGGCGGCAAGCGCGCCCACCAGGTCTTCGCCAGCCGCAACGAGGCGGTTGAATGGTGCGAGGACATGCTGCTCATGTATCACGAGGTCGGCGCGGCTTCGACCCACAGCTTCGAGAGTTGGCTCGAATCCGAATTCGGCGGCGCCGTCGATTTCGCGCGCATCGCCTCGTTCATGGAGCGCCAGGAGCTAAACAACGGCGAGTTCCTGTTCCATCAAGGGGAGCCGGCCGACTCGGTCGTGCTGCAAGCCTCGGGCAGCGTCGCCATCACCATCATCGACGAGCATGGGCGCCCGATCAGGCTCCGGCGCATGGTCGGGCATACGGTCGTGGGCGAGATGGGATTCTATCGCGGCGTGCCGCGCACGGCGAGCGTGATCGCCGAAGAGCCGACCATCGTCTACCGGCTCACGCGCGACGGCTTCGATCGGATGCAAGAGAAGGACCCGGCAGCCGCCGCGGCCCTGCACAAGCTCATCATCAGGCTCCTGTCGGACCGGCTCGAATTCGCCAATCGGGAAATCTCGGCCCTCCTCTAAGCGGCAATCACGACAAGCGCGGCAACGATCGCGAGATAGGTCAGCCCGTGGATCAGCTGATCGGTGCCGAGCGCATGCCAAAAGCCGGGATCCTGCATGGTGATGCCGTTGCGGCGCACGAACTGCTCCTTCAGCCAATCGATATGGTAGTGGGCGACGAACTCGCCGAGCGCGATGGCGCCGGCAACCAGCAGCGAGCCTGGAACCAGCACGAGGTAAACAAGCGGCGTCAGCGCGACGTGGATGGCCGAATGGAGGAGGCCGCCGGGATGGCCGTAAGTCCCTTTGTTCAGATATTGATACGGCGTCTGCAGGTAGAAATCGGCGACCGCGTGCTTGAGCAAGAGCACGGCGACGGCGGCAAGCGCGAGGAGAGTGAGGTCCGGCATCGGCGCTACTTCGATAGGGCCTCGGCGGAGCCGTCCCAATTCGGCGGGGGCGGCTCGATCCGGAACTGGGCGATGCGCTCGCGATAGAGCGTGTAGAGCGTGTCGAGGCGTGAGCCGTTCAGTTTCTCGCATTCGCGGCTCAAGACCTCGGCTTCGTCCCAGTCCTTGGCGCGGTAGCGGGCGAGGAATTCGCCGTGCCGTTCGGCAAGCCGGATGAAGTCTTGCGATTGCTTGACCGCGCTGTCGCCGAGGAGCGCGAAGGCCCGCGTCGCCTCGGTCTTGCCTTTCACCTTCAGGAGATCGAGCTCGAGAAAGGCGAAATCGGGCGCGCGCATCGTCGTGGATTCGCCGACCACGGTGCCGACGTCATAGGTCTTCGATTGCCCCTCGAGCCGCGAGGCCACATTGACGTTGTCGCCGATCACCGAATAGTCGAAGCGCGTCTCGGAGCCAAGATTGCCGACGCAGCAGACGCCGGTATTCAACCCGATGCCGATCCGCACCGGCTTGAACTTCCGGCCCTTGGCCTCGGCCTCGTCCCGCCAGCGTTGGTTCAGGCGCTCCATCTCGCTCATCATGCGGAGCGCCGCGCTACAGGCATGGGCCGGGTGAGCGCTGTCCTCGAGCGGCGCATTCCAGAACGCCATCAGCGCGTCGCCCATGAACTTGTCGATGGTGCCTTGCTCATCGAGGATGATGTTGCTCAAGGGCGTAAACAGCGAATTGAGAAAGCGGGTGAGCTCTTCGGCGTCGAGACCCTCGGAGATGGCGGTGAAGCCGCGCACGTCGCTGAACAGAAGCGTCATGTCGCGCGTCTCGCCGCCGAGCTTGAGCCGCGAGGGGTCGTCGGCGAGCCGTTCGACGAGGGCCGGCGCCATGTAGTGGGAGAAGGCGTTGCGCACGCGGTTGCGCTCGCGCTCGGTGCGCAGGAACACGACCAGCGTGCCGGCGAGATAGATCGCGGCAAGCGCGACCGCCGGGTAGATGGGATCGACCAGCCAGCCGAACGACTTGAAGGCGTACCAGGACACGCCGATGACGGCGGCGATGGCGGCGCCGCAGAGCACGGCGCTGCCGAGCGCGCCGAGGCGATAAATGAGAACGGCGATGAGCGTCCCGAGCGCGAGGATGTAGAGCAACTCGGCGGAGGTGGCAAAATCGGGCCGTTGCAGGAAGGACCCTTGCAGGATTTGCTCGATGGCCTGAGCGTGGAGGGAGACGCCGGGAGCGGCGGCTTCGAGCGGCGTCGCTCTGAGATCGAGCAGGCCGGCGGCGCTGATACCGATGAGGAGAATGCGGCCCGCGATGTCGTCGGCCCCGATCTCGCCGTTGAGCACTTTCCATGCCGGCAGGTAGCGCTCCTTGGTTTCGGGGGTGAACCTGATCCACATCTGGCCGTCAGCCTCGGTCGGCACTTCGAATTCGCCGACACGAATCCTGACGATGCCGGTCTTCTCGCCGAAGGCCCGCTCGCCGCTCGCGCCTGACGACTTGACCACATAGGTCGAGGCGCCTTGCGCGAGCCGCAGCATTTCGGCGGCGAAGGAGGGGTAGAGCGTGTCGCCAACCCGGATCACCATCGGCATGCGGCGGATGATCTGGTCGTGCTCGGGAATCCAGTTGAGCGAGCCTGACCCTTGGGCCTTGTCTTGCAGCTCTTTGAGGCTTGCCGCGGCGCCCAGGTAATAAGGGGCGAATAGGGCCGGATCATCGCCGCCGTGAGCGAAGCCCGCCTTGGTCTCAGGGATGGAATTGCCTTGCGGCGCCGCGATGAAGCCGAGCGTAACCGGTGCCTTGCCGATCGCCTCGGCAAAGAGCCGGTCGTTCGACGGCAGCTTCTCGATCTCTTCGCGCAAGCCTTGCACGGCTTCGGAGGGCGGCCAGAAGCGCAGCGCATTGGCGGGCGACATGCGATCGGGCTCGGGAAACACGATGTCGAAGCCGATTGCCGCGGCGCCGCCTTCGGCGAGCTTGCCGACGAGATCGGCAAGCACCGTTCGCGGCCAGGGCCACTGGCCGATGGCCTTCAGGGAGTCCTCGTCGATATCGACGACGCGCACAGGCAAAGCCGGATCGTAGGCGCGCGGGTCTAGCCGCTGATAGGTGTCGAACACGAGCGACCGCAGCCTCGCGACCGGGGTCGGATCCCAGACGCGAAGCGCGAGCGAGGCGAAGATGACCGCCCCGACGATGAGGACATAGAGGAGGCGCGGGCCCAATCCGGTGCTCGACTTTGCCATGTGGATGCGCGCCGGACGGGCGCGAGACGCCAGAACCTAGCCAATGGCGCCCGGCTGCTCCAGTGCCAAGTTCCGGCCCCCGGGGGCCCGCGGGGTCTTGCGCCCCTTGCCCTTCAAATCCATGTGTCTTGGGTCCATTTCCCGGTGACGAAACGGCTCGGGCTCAACTAACGTTACGGTCAGAGTGCCGCGAGATAGACCCGCTCGCGGCTTATGGTGCTTGATTGATGTGCCCCCCGGGCGGCTTGAGTGCATTGGCGATGAGCAAGGTCTTGGTTTCAACCGTGGTGCGGCGCGGATGATGCGCCTTCCGCTCGCCTTTCTCCTGGCTCTCGCAAGTCTTGGCCTGTTCGGCGGCGCTGGCGAAGCGGCGCGGATGTGGATGCCCCGGACCACGAATCCGTACTGCGACGTCACCACCTACGTGCTGCGGGACCTTCCCGAGCAGGCAATGTCGTTGCGCGATTCGAGCGGCAAGCCCGCGATCGTCGTGAGCGGGTTCACGCTGGAGGAAAAGCCATCCTACAGCCGGTTCCTGCTTGCGCATGAATGCTGTCACCACTCGCTCGGCCATATGGATCGTTTCAAGGACCAGCTCGGTCAGTCCGGCCCGCAGCGCTTCTACTTCATCGCGCCGCAATTGAAGCAGATGGAACTCGATGCCGATTGCTGCGCCGTCCAATTGCTGCGGTCGAAGAGCGACAACGACGGCATCGAAGCGGCGGAAGGGGCGATGATGAGTTACGGCACCGACCAGACCGGCGCGCACTATCCGACGGGACACGAGCGGGCCGAAAACATGGCCAGATGCGCCGCGGAGAACTGATGCGATCGCCAAAGGCTTGGACTCTTTTCGCGACTGCGGCTTGCGCCGGCCTCGCCGCCCTTCTCGGCGCGGCTTCGGTCAAGTCTGAAGCGCCCGCCGTCGCGGGCCTGCGCGTCTGCGCCGATCCCGACAACATGCCGTTCTCGAACCTCAATGGCGAGGGCTTCGAGAACAAGCTCGCGGAGCTGATCGCCCAGAAGCTCGGTGCCCGGCTTGACTATTCCTGGTTCGCGGAGGCGACCGGCTATGTTCCCAACACGATGGGGCGCGACGCCTGCGATCTCGTCATGGGCTACGCGCAGGGCACGGGTTTGATCGAGGACACCAATCCCTACTACTACACCTCCTACCTGCTGATTTACCGGGAGGACGACACCAACCTTGCGGGCGTCGAGAGCCTTGCCGATCCGCGCCTCAAGGGTAAGAAAATCGGCTTCTTCGCGCGGACGCCGCCGTCGAGCGTGCTTGCCATGCATGGGCTCACTCCGGACGCGAAGCCGTTCGACATCCGCGCGGGCGAAAACGCGACAAAGGCCGCAATCACGATGATCGGCGAGATCGCCTCAGGCGCGCTCGATGCCGGCATTCTGTGGGGGCCGGTCGGCGGCTACTACGCCGAGCGCGCCGGGGTTCCGCTCAAGCTCGTGCCGTTGGTGAAGGAGACAGCGGGACCGCGCAGCATCTACGGCATCACCATGGGCGTCCGCCCGAACCAGCCTGAGTGGAAGCACAAGATCAACAAGTTCATCGCCGCGAACCAGCGCGAGATCAACGCGATCCTGGAGAGCTACAACGTGCCCGTGCTGGACGATCAGGGCAATGTGGTCGCGGCCGCGCCGGCCGAACGCTGAGGGCGCCGGCGCGCCCGTTCACATCTTGCACACGCTATCCGGCTCGTCGATCCCGAGCGTATCGACCTCGATTTCGGGATGGCTCGCATGCGGGAAGCCGCGTTGCGGCGCGAAGGAGACGGGCACCTTGTCGGTCGCGATGATGATCGGCTGGCGGAACTGCCCGTCCCAGGGGCGGAATTGCTGCTTGATACCCTTGAACGGCGCAAGCTGGAGCTCGGGCCCGCGGACGAACGCAGCGACCGTGGCGAAATCCGCGGCCGGATTGCGCGTCACAGCCTCGCCGATGGCGCGCGCCGCCACATAGGCCTGATAGTCGATCGGCAGCATCAGGCGCTTGAAGTCCTTCTCGAAGTTGTTGTTGGCCTGGGTCGCGCCCCATTTCTCGTGGCCGGGGCTCCAGGTCGTGGCGATCAGCCCCGTGGTGCCGGCGACGATGCGCGGATTGGCGCCGCCGCGAAACGGGATATAGGGACCGAAGACCTGGTCTTCGTCGGCCACGACGATCACCTGATAGTCGGGCTCGGCGGCGAGGGCCGCGCCGGCGCTCGCCTGCTTGCCCGGCGGAACGGTGCCGACATCGTCGCGCCTGCCGCCGGAGATGTCCTTGTATTCGCGGGTGTCGACGATGGTCGCGCCGAAGCGGCCGGCCGCGCGCTTCACCGCGTCGGCGTAAGCCAGGTCGCCCGCGGTCGAGCCGTGCACGAGCAGCCAATTCGTCCATTTCATGGTGACGAGATATTGCGCCAGCGCATCGGCAAGCATGTACCGGTCGGGCACGATGTGCACGACATTGGCGCGGCAGTTCTCCTGCCTGAGCGACACGTCGGTGGCGCGGATGTTGAACAGAAGAACGTCTTTGCCCTTGGCCCAATCCGCGAGCTTGAGCAGCGTGTCGGCGGAGGCATCGACAACGATGTAGTTGTGCCCGCTGTCGAGGAATTTTTGCAGCGCTTCGACGGCCTTCTCCGCCGATGAGACGGTACTGACATCGAGGCTGTAGTCATGTCCGGTGAAGCGGCCGCCGGCGTTGTTCTCCTCGATGGCCATCTTGGCGCCGGCGATGCCCGCGTCCTTCGGCTCGA
>CAYMJW010000072.1:0-1150 GCA_964390455.1 uncultured Methyloceanibacter sp.
CGCAGGCACCGCCGTGATGAGCCGCAACAGTCGCAATACCCGAAGAGCGCGCAGGACCGAGAACGCCGCCGTCGCGGGCGCGAGCGCGATGCCGACCACGATCACGTCGAAGATATTCCACCCGTCGCGAAAGAAGGCAGCGCGCTGCACGGCAAGGCGGGCGAGGATTTCGGCGACGAAGATGCCGATGATGAGGCGGTCGATGACGAGAAGCACCTGGCCATATTTGGCCATGACGGTCTGGTTCGTCTCGAGCCCAAGGGTCACGGCATTGAGAACGATCAGCGCCATAATGAAGCGCTCGGTCCGCCGGTCCTGGACCACGGCGCGCAGCCAATCCATCATCGAAGAACCTCGGGGCTTAGGAATTCCCGCCCCGATCTAAGCCTTCGGCCGCGCCGAAACAAGGAAGCCCGCCGCGCATGGGGCACGGCGGGCTTGGCTATTGCAGCAAGCTTCAGGGGGTCGTGGCGCTTTAGCTCGGCAACAGCACGGAATCGATCACGTGGATGACGCCGTTCGACTGCAACACGTTCTTGATGGTGATCTTGGCGGTGCTGCCCTTGGCATCCCACACCCAGATCTCGCCATCCTTGATCTCGACGGTGAGGTCTTCACCCTCGACGGTCTTGAGCATGGCCTTGCCGCCGCCCTTCTCGGCAGCCGCCATCAGGTCCTTGGCGGTCATGCGTCCGGCAACGACGTGGTAGGTCAGGACCTGCGTCAGCTGGCCCTTGTTCTCGGGCTTGAGCAGGGTGTCGACCGTGCCGGCCGGCAGCTTGGCGAAGGCGTCGTTGGTCGGCGCGAACACCGTGAACGGGCCTTTGCCCGACAGCGTATCGACGAGACCGGCGGCCTTGACGGCTGCAACCAGCGTGGTGTGGTCTTTGGAGTTGACGGCGTTCTGGATGATGTTCTTCGAGGGGAACATCGGGGCGCCGCCCACCATCACCGTGTCTTCCTTGGCGAAGGTCGGCACGGCGCTAAACGCTGCGAAAGCAAGACCGGCCGCAGCAAGGCCGGACAAAGCGAATTTGGCGAACTTCATAACATCCTCCTGTTTTGACTGTTGTCCCGTTGGGGGGTACGGGCGGAGTTACGGAGGCGGCACGAGCGGCGGATGCAGCCCAGGCGATGACGTTTTCGTGAG
>CAYMJW010000072.1:1250-13270 GCA_964390455.1 uncultured Methyloceanibacter sp.
TTAAAGCGCGGCGAGCTTGCCGTTGGCGATCACGGGGCCCGTGGGCTGACCGGTGGGCGAGCCCCCTTCGGGCTCGAGCGAGACGGCAAGCACGGCCTCGCGATTGACGTGCGGCAGGAGCGCTTCGGGCACCTTGATCGTCACAGGCTTGCTTGGATCGACGAGCCCAAGCGAATGCGGCTTGTCGCCCGGCGGGATCAGCCAGAGCTCCATGGATTTCTGCTCGGCCCCCAGCAGCGCCGCCGGAACGATGGTGAGGCTGCCGCCGCCCGTGTCGACGGCGGCGACGAAGCCCGCCTGCCCGCCTTCGGCGTCGAGCCGGGCGACGAGAGGCGCACCCGAGGTTCCAACCGCGCCGACATAGATCAGCGCGGCGAGGCTGGCGGCGGCTAGCGCGCTCGCGCCAACGGCAAGGCCGCGCCAGAAGCTCAGGCTTTGCCACAGCCCGACACGCTTATCGCCAGAACGCGCGGCGCGGCCGAGCTTGGACTCTATGCGCGACCACAAGTCTCGCGGCGGCGCGACCTCTGAGACTGTGGCGGCAAGTCCACCGAGCCGCTCTTCCCAGAAAGCGACCTCCTGCGCGAAGGCGGGGTCGCGGCCGATCCTTCGCTCGGCGGCGCGCCGCTGCGAGGCGTCGAGCACGCCGAGCACATATTCGGCGGCGGTCAGGCCCATGCCTTCATTGTCTTTTCTGCCGGTGTCGCTCATCGCTCGAGACACGCTCTCAGTTTGGCAAGGCCACGCCGGATCCAGCTCTTCATCGTCCCGAGCGGCACGGACGAGCGCTCGGCAAGTTCCTCATAGGTGAGCCCGTCGATAAAGGCCGCGCGGATCGCCGCCTGCTGCCGCGTCTCGAGCTCCTCGAGACAGGAATAGAGCCTGCGATTCTCCTGCGCGGCTTCGATCGTCTCGGTGGCGATCGGCGCGGAATCGGCAATGTCGCCCGCCTCCTCGATCGGCGCGGCGAGCCGCATGCCTGCGCCGGAGCGCACGCGGTCGATGGCGCGATTGCGCGCGATGGCGACGAGCCAGGTGATCGGGCTCGCGCGGGCTTCATCGAAGCTCGCGGCCTTCCGCCATACATTGAGATAAACGTCCTGGAGCACGTCTTCTGCCTCGCTGCGGTCATGCAAGATACGAAGGCAGACGCCAAAAAGCTTCGCCGCGGTCTCATCATAGACGAGGCGCAAGGCGGCGCGGTCGCCGCTTGCGACCCGGCGAAGCGCCGCGGCGAGTTGCCGGCGTCTTGAGTCCGCATCCATAACGATCGGGCCTAACTCGGGCCTAACAAGGTGGAACGCGCCTCTCTCCTACCCCGCGCGACACCCCTTTGTCTCTAACGGTAGGGACGGCAATTTCGCAGTTGCGAATTAGGGCGAGCGCGCTACTCTTCCCGGCGGGTCGGGGTTCACTAGGGTTTCGCGATTTGGCGCGACGGCGCCAGCGGTTTTGTGGTCCGCAGGCGCCGGTGGGGTCGAGTCCGGTCGGGCGCCACGGAACAGTCGAAATTTGAACCACTATGGGAACCGCCCCGCCGGGAGGGGCCGCAAGTATCGTTGTCTTGCTAAGCTGCGGCGCGGCCGGGCAACGATTCGCAACGGGCAGAAGGCCGGGTGAGGAATTGAGGATGAAGCTGCGGCACGCCGGTCTTGGCCTCATCGTCGGCGCCGTGTTGATGGCGCCTTCTGCCGCCTCGGCCGGTCCCGCGCTCGTCTTCGAGCCGTTCAACGGCACCGTCTTCTACGCCGAGGACCCCGATGCCGCGTGGTTCCCGGCCTCCCTCACCAAGCTGATGACGGCCTATGTCGCCTTTCAGGCGATCAAGGAAGGCACCGTCAAGCCTGACAGTAAGGTCGTTTGCTCCAAGAAAGCGACGGAGCAAGCCCCGAGTAAGCTTTGGTTGAAAGAGGGCGAGGCGATCACCCTCGACGTCGCGCTGAAAGTCCTGATCGTCAAATCGGCCAACGATGTCGCCATGATGATCGCCGAGACGGTCGCGGGCAGCGAGGAGGCGTTCGTCGCGCGCATGAACGAGGCGGCGAAGCGCCTCAACATGACGCGCACCGTGTTCGCCAATCCCAACGGCCTGCCCGACGAGCGCCAAGTCACAACCGCCCGCGATCTCGCCAAACTCGCCCGCGCCATCATCATCGAATTCCCCGAATATGCCGATCTTTTCACCACCATTCAGGTCCAGGTGGGCAAGAAAACGCTGCGCACGCATAACGGTCTGCTCGTGAACTATCCCGGTGCCGACGGCATGAAGACCGGGTTCATCTGCGACTCGGGTTTCAACGTGGTGGCGAGCGCCACCCGCGAAGGACGCAAGCTCGTGGCGGTGATCCTGGGCGAGCCGTCGGTCGCCTCGCGCCGCGAGCGCGCGGTCGATCTGCTCGATAACGGCTTCAAGCGCTATTTCTGGAAGTCGCTGTTCGGCACGAGCCTCGACGGGCTCGCCATCCAAGCCTCGCTGAGCAGCGGCCCCGCCCATCTCCGCGACAGCATCTGCGGCGCGGGAAAGGCCAAGCCGACGCGCAAAAAAGTGGTCCGCAAGAAGAAGACGCGGAGCACCGCAAACTCAAGCGCTCAGTGAGTTCCTTCTCCCGCCATTTGTTCGTGCGCGCGGCGTTCGCCCTCCTCGCCGCGTCACTCGCGCCCGCGTTCGCGCAAGCGGCCGAGCCACCGGACAATATCGCCGAGGCGATTGCGGAGGCCGCGCGCGTCTGCAAGGACATGCACGGCACGCCCAACACCGACGCGGTGCTGAAGACCGAGGATTTGAACGGCGACGGCGGCGAGGACTGGATCGCCGACTACGCCAAGATGAAATGCGAGGGTGGCATCAATCCGCTCTGCAGCGACGCCGGTTGCACCATCCAGATCTATTTCTGGGACGGCGAGGCCTCGTGGGACGTGGTGTTCGAAGATTTCGTGCGGAGCTACAAATTCGGCAAGAGCGGCGGCAAGCGCATGCTCCATGTGACCACCTCGGGCCTCCCCTGCAACAAGCCGGTCACCGAGACCTGCAAATACAATTACCGGCTCGAGAAAGATGCAGTCGTCCCGGTCGAGTAGCGCGATCGCTTAGAACGACGAGCCAGGTTCTTTCAGAAACGCAAGCTCCTCTCTCGTCGACTCGCGGCCGAGCACGGCATTGCGATGGGGGAAGCGGCCGAAGCGCGCGATGATCGCCTCGTGCCTCTGGGCAAAATCGAGATTGAGCGGCGCGCCGAGCGCTGTGAAGAGTTCGATCGAGCGCGCTTGATCGTCACGCGCCTCGGAGTGCTGGAACGGCATGTAGATGAAGGCGCGCTGCTCGGGGGGTACGCGCATATCCATCCCTTCGGCGATCGCCCGCTTTGAAAGCATGAGCGCCGCCTGATCCATGGCGAAGGCGCGCGGATCGTCGCGAAACATGTTGCGCGGAAACTGATCGAGCACGAGGATCGCGGCGAGCATGCCCTTCGGTTCGGCGAGCCAGTCTTGCGGCACGCTTGTCTTCAGCGCTTCGTAGATTGCACCGAACCGTTTGGTGATCTCGGCATCGATCGCCGGGTCCTTGCGATACCAGTCCTTCGGTTTCAGCTCCTCGAACCAGAAGCGGACAATGTCGTCGATGAGGCCGGCATTCATCGCGGCTAGGCGCGCGCGGCGGCGATGGCCGCTACGATGACCGCGAGCGCCTCCGGCGAGGCCCAATCGGCGGGACCGACGAGGCGGGCGATTTCACGGCCTTCGCGGTCGATGATGAGCGTCGTCGGCATGCCGACAGCCTTCAGCGTCGCAAACAGCTTGCCATCAGGGTCGGTGTAGAGGGGAAGGTGCGTGACGCCGGTCTCCTGGAGAAAGGCTGCGGCCTTGTCCGGGCCCCCTTTGTCGATATTGACCGCGACCACGGCGAAGTCCTTGCCGCCGAGCTTGGCTTCGAGCTTGTCGAGCGCCGGCATTTCTTCGCGGCAGGGCACGCACCAGGTGGCCCAGATATTCAGCAGCACGACCTTGCCGGCGAAGTCCTTGAGCGTCTTCGTCCCGCCGTCTTTGTCGGCGAAAGAAAACTCAGCTAGATCAATGGGTTCTGAGCGGGCGACGAGGGGGGCCATGGAGCCCTTGCTGAGCCCCGCGAGCGGGCTTGCGGCAGGCGCAGCACCCGTGGCTTGGCCGGCGCCTGCGGGGACGCTGCCAGCGGTCTCGCCGGAGCGGCCATTGTCAGGAGGGGCAAAACTCCAATATACCGTGCCGAATCCGGCGATCGCCGCGAGCAGCGCGGCGACGAGATAGATGACCGGCGGCGCGGCGCTCTTGCGTTCGTTGCGTGTGCTCAAATCTTCCCGCTCAACTCGTCTGGCCTTAAGGCGCGAAAGCGATGACGAACACCATATGGGGCGGCCGTTTTGCCGCAAGTCCTTCCGAGATCATGGAGGAGATAAATGCCTCCATCGACTTCGACAAGCGCCTGTGGCGTCACGATATCGTGGCCTCCAAGGCGCATGTCGCCATGCTCGGCGCGACCGGCATCATCGCCGCGAACGAGGCCGAGCAGATCGCGGCGGGTCTCGACACGATTGCCGCCGAGATCGAGGCCGGCACGTTCAAGTTCTCGCGCGCGCTCGAGGACATTCATTTGAATGTCGAGAGCAGGTTGCGCGAGCTGATCGGACCCGTCGCGGGCAAGCTCCATACGGCGCGCTCGCGCAACGACCAGGTTGCCACGGACTTTAGACTCTATGTGCGGGATGAGATCGGAGCAATCGACGCCGGCCTCGCCGCGCTCCAGCTCGCGCTCGCCACGAAGGCGCTTGCATATGCGGGCGCCGTGATGCCGGGCTTTACCCATCTCCAGACGGCGCAGCCGATCACCTTCGGCCATCATCTCCTCGCCTATGTCGAGATGCTCGGGCGCGATAGGGGCCGATTCGCCGATGCCGCCAAACGGCTCGGCGAGTGCCCGCTGGGCGCCGCCGCGCTTGCCGGCACGTCCTTCCCCATCGACCGGGACGCAACGGCGCATGCGCTCGGCTTCGCGCGGGCCTCCGCCAATTCGCTCGACGCGGTCTCAGACCGCGACTTCGCGCTCGAAGCGCTTGCAGCCGCCGCGATCGCCGCCATGCATCTGTCGCGGCTCGCCGAGGAGATCGTCAACTGGGCGTCGCCGCAATGGGGCTTCGTGCGGCTCTCCGACAAGTTCACGACCGGCTCATCGATCATGCCGCAGAAGCGGAACCCCGACGCCGCGGAACTCGTGCGGGCTAAGACCGGGCGGATCGCCGGCGCCTTTCAGGCGCTCCTGATGGTGATGAAGGGCCTGCCGCTCGCCTATGCCAAGGACATGCAGGAGGACAAGGAGCCCGTGTTCGATGCGCTCGATTCGCTAAAGCTCGGGATCGCCGCCATGACCGGCATGATCTTGGACCTCGAACCGGACCTCAAAGCCATGAAGCGCGCAGCCTCCTCAGGGCACGCGACCGCGACCGACCTAGCCGATTGGCTCGTGCTCAAGGCGGGGCTCCCCTTCAGGGAGGCCCACCATGCGGCCGGCAAGATCGTGGCTTTGGCCGAATCACGGGGCACCGACCTCAAAAAGCTGCCGCTTTCGGAGCTTAAATCGGTGGAGGGCCGGATTACCGAGGAGGTTTATTCGGCGCTCGATGCCGGGGGATCGGCCAAAAGCCGCACAAGCTATGGGGGAACCGCCCCCACAAACGTCAAAAGACAGGCCAAACGGTGGATAAAGCGTTTGGAGAAGGACGCCGAAACGCGATAAAAGGATAGTCGAAGAGCTGCGAAAAAGGCTCGAGGGACAGGGGCACGACCATGGGAAGCGCGCTGCGCATCCTTTTAACGCTTGTGCTGGTGCTGACAATCGGGCTTACGGCCTGTGGGCGCCGGGGCTCGTTGGAGCGGCCGAAGCCGACCTATCCCGAAGCCCAGGCCGACCCGTCCACAAAGATGTCGAAAGCCCCGGCCCGCCGCCTCTGGATCGACCGCCTGCTCGAATAGACGCCCCATTCTCCGATGCACCATTTCGCCTACCGGCGCGGCGTATCCCACACCAATGTGCTCCACGCCGAGGAGGTCGATCTTGCCGATCTCGCCGCCGCGATAGGAACGCCCTTCTATTGCTATTCGACCGCGACGCTCGAGCGTCACTACCGCGTGTTCGCCGATGCCTTCGCGGCAATGCCCGGCACGCTCGTCTGCTATTCGGTCAAGGCCAACTCCAATCTCGGCGTTCTCGCCACGCTCGCCCGGCTCGGCGCCGGCATGGACGTGGTGTCGGAAGGCGAGCTTCGCCGCGCGCTCGCGGTCAAGGTCCCGCCCGATCGCATCGCGTTCTCGGGCGTCGGCAAGACGCGCGAGGAGATGGCGTTTGCGCTCGATAGCGGGATTCTCGCTTTCAACGTCGAGTCGGAGCCTGAGCTTCGGGCGCTGAGCGAGGTCGCCGCAGCGCGGAACCGCATCGCACGCATCGCCTTTCGCGTGAACCCCGATGTCGATGCCAAGACCCACCACAAGATCGCGACGGGAAAGGCCGAGAACAAATTCGGCGTGCCCTTCGAGCAGGCGCTTGCGCTCTACGCGCTTGCGAACCGGCTTCCCGGCGTCGCGCCGACCGGCGTGCACATGCATATCGGCAGCCAGATCACGGACCTTGCGCCGTTCCGCAATGCGTTTGCACTCCTGAAGGAACTCGTCGGCACTCTGCGCGAGGCGGGCTACGCGATCGACTTCGTCAATCTCGGCGGCGGGCTCGGCATTCCCTATCGCGGCGATCAGCCGCCACCGCCCTTGCCTTCCGACTACGCCAATCTCGTCAAGGAGGAGGTCGGCGAACTTGGCGTCAGGCTCGTGTTCGAGCCGGGGCGCATGATCGCAGGCAATGCCGGCGTCCTCGTCTCCCGCGTGCTCTACGTGAAGCGCGGCGCCGCGAAGACTTTCACCATCGTCGATGCGGCGATGAACGATCTCCTGCGCCCGACGCTCTACGAGGCCTATCATGACATCGTGCCGGTCGTGGAGCCGAAGGCCGGCGCGCCGATGGTCGTGACCGATATTGCCGGGCCGGTGTGCGAGACGGGCGACTATCTCGCGCTTGCGCGACCGTTGCCGGAGCTTCAGGCCGGCGATCTCATTTCCGTGATGACGGCCGGCGCCTATGGCGCGGTGCTCGCATCGGAGTATAACAGCAGGCTCCTGGTGCCCGAAGTGCTGGTGTCCGGGAACCGGTACAGCGTGACGCGGCCGCGGCCGAGCTACGGCGAGATGCTGGCCAAGGAGCGGCTGCCGGAGTGGTTGTAAGCCTCGCTTTCGCCCGCTTCGCTCCCCAGATTCCCCTTGTTGCCAGTTTCAGCAGCGTTAGATGAAGATGATGCGTTCCAACTCTCGGCTTAAGACGCCCTCCCCCGAATCGGCGGAGAACAGCGCGCTCACGCAGCGCTTCGACCGGCGCGTGCGGCTGAGTTGGCTCGCCCTTCTCGGCGAGAAGGTCTGGGAGGCGCTGCTGTGGCCCTCCCTCGTCATTCTCACCTTCCTCGTGGTGTCGCTGTTGGAGCTGTGGAGCCTGCTCCCGCCGCTCGCGCATCGCGCGCTTCTCGGCGGCTTCGGGCTGGCGCTGATCGTCTCCTTCCTGCCACTCATCAGAATTTCGCTGCCCACGCGCGAGGAGGCGCTGCGCCGTCTCGAGCGCCATGCCGGCATCAAGCACCGGCCCGCTTCCTCCTATGAAGACAGCCTCAGCGCCACGCCGCCGAAGGAAACGGTCGCGCTCTGGGCGGCTCACCGCGAGCGCTTGTCGCATCTGATCGCAAAGCTCAGGCCGTCCTGGCCCGCGCCCCGCACCGATCGCAAGGACCCTTACGCGATCCGGGCGGCGCTCCTCCTTGGCGTGGTCGCGGCCGCGCTGGCCGCGGGCGGCAATGTGTCGGATCGGCTGCGCGCGGCGTTCGCGCCGGAGGCAACGAGTGCGCCCGCCCTGCTCAGGCTCGACGCCTGGGTCACGCCGCCGGTCTATACTGGCATCGCGCCGATCGTGCTCGCGGACGGCAGCGAAAAGATCGGCGCGGGCGCCGAGACGTTTCGTGCGCTGTCTGTCCCTGAGCGCAGCGAATTGATCGTGCGGACCCACGCGCCGCAGGGCGAGACCATCAGCCTCATCACCAGCCGCGACGGCGCCACCGAATCGACCAAGGTCGCTCCGAAGAAGGGCGGCAGCGAGGGGCTTGTCGAGTTCAACGTCGCGCTCGACACCCCGCAGAGCGCAGCCGTCGAGATCGGCGGCGAGACCGTCGCCAAATGGCGGTTCGATCTGATCGAGGATGTGGCTCCAACCATCAGCCTCATGGGCAACCCGACAACGACGCCGCGCGGGGCGCTCCGGCTCGTGTTCCGCGCCGACGACGACAACGGCGTCGCGAGCGCCGAGGCGCGCTTTGCGCTCGGCGAAGGCGAGGAGCGCAATCTCGCGCCCGTCCCCTCGGAGGCGTCGCCGAAGCTCGAGGCCGATCCCCTGCTCGAGCCTCCGGTCATGCCGCTGCAATTGCCGCGCGCGAACGCGAAGCGCGTCGAGGGTCGCGCCACCCAGGATCTCAGCGCCCACCCTTGGGCCGGACTGAAAGTGCTGATGACGCTCATCGCCCGCGACCAGGCCGGGCAACCGGGCGAGAGCATGCCTTACGAGTTCGTTCTGCCCGAGCGGACCTTCACCAAGCCTTTGGCGCGCGCCGTGGTCGAGCAGCGCAAGAAGCTCGTGCGCGATCCCGGCGCGCCGGAAGGCGTGGCCAATGCGCTCGACGCGCTCACCCTCGGCGGCGACAGGGTGATCGACGACAGCGTCGTCTATCTCGCCTTGCGCAACGCCTATTGGCGGCTGCGCGGCGACCGCTCGCCCGAGGGGATCGCGAGCGTCGTCGATCAGCTGTGGTCCACCGCGCTCCGCATCGAGGAGGGCGATCTGCCCGAGGCCGAACGCGCTTTGAGCGCCGCCCAGGATGCGCTCATGCAGGCCTTGAAGGAGGAACGGTCGGCGGAGGAGATCAAGAAACTCGTCGACGAGCTGCGCTCCGCGCTCCAGGACTACCTTCAAGCGCTGGCCTCGCAGCAGCAAGAGGGCGGCGAAACGCAGCCGCTCGCCCAGCAGGACGGCGACCAGCTCGTGTCGCAACAGGACCTCGAGAAGATCCTCAACAACATCGAGCAACTGGCGCAAGCGGGATCAAAGGATCTCGCCGAGCAAATGCTGTCGGAGCTGAAAGACCTGCTCGAGCGGCTCGAGACCGGCAATACGGCTCAAACCGAGCAGCAGCAGCGCGCGCAGCAAATGATGAAAGATCTGAGCGATCTCGTTTCCAACCAGCAACAGCTTCTCGACGACACCTTTGCCGCCAAGCGCCAGCAATCGGCGCAAAGCGGCGGCAACAGCGAGGAGTTCGAAGTGAGCCCACCAGGTCAGCCGATGGAGTTCGGTCCCGGCATGGCGCCCTTGTTCGAGGATCTGCCGGGCGAGGCCCAGCAGGGGGCCATGAAGGGACAGGGCGAGTCGGGCGGCCAGAGCAGCCCGCGCCGGCAGGGGCAGCTTGAGATCGGGCCCAATTCCGAGCGCTCGGGCGAGAATGAAAAGCTCGCCGGGCGGCAGCAGGAATTGCTCGACAAGCTAAAAAAGATGATCGAGCGCATGGGGATCGATGGCAACGACGCATCGACCGACCTTCAGGACGCGGGCGAAGCCATGGGCGACGCCAAGGAGGCGATCCGCGAGAGCGACCTCGAGCGCGCCACGCAGCAACAGAGCCTCGCGCTCGACCGCTTGCGCAAGGGATCGCAGTCCATGGCCGAGCAGATGATGGAGGGGGCCGAACAGCAAGCGGGTCAGGGTCCCGGCAATAACGGCCGCGATCCGCTCGGGCGGCCCGACCGTTCGAACCGGCCCGATCTCGGGCTTTCGGTGCAGGTCCCCGACGAGATCGACATTCAACGCGCGCGCGAAGTGCTCGACGAGCTCCGCCGGCGCCTCGGCGATCCGTCGCGGCCCACGCTCGAGCTCGATTACCTCGAACGCCTGATTACGCCCTTCTGACCGTCGCCGTCATGTCGCGGTTCTGAGTCGAACAGTGCGAGCGGGCGTGTTTTCCCTCCCCCCTTGAGGGGGAGGGCCAGGGTGGGGGGTCGAACGTAAGACTCCTCTCGCCTATTCGACGGCATCTCCTTCAGCCCCCCTCCACGCGCCACCCCGCGCTCAAGTAGCGAAGCGGTAGCGCATCGAATATGGCGCGTGTGCTCCCCCTCAAGGGGGGAGCAGAAGGCTCAATCCATTCACGGTGTCGAGGGCTTTGCCACTTCCCCGATGAAGGGAAGCTCGCGATGGCGGTGGGCGAGGTCCATGCCGTAGCCCACCACGAACACCGGCGGACAGCGGAAGCCTACGAAATCAGGCACGATCGCCGCCGCGCGCGGCACCTGCTTGTCGATGAAGACGCAGGTCTTGACCGACTTCGCGCCGCGTTCTTGAAGCAGCGTCCTGGCGAAGTGAAGCGTGCGGCCCGAATCGAGAATGTCGTCGACGATCACGACCTCGCGGCCGGAAAGCGCGATCTCGACGTCGCGCAAGATGCGGACCTCGCCGCCTGAAACCGTGCCCGCGCCGTAGCTCGCGAGGAAGATAAAGTCGATCTCGGGTGCCAGCCCCTCGCGGTGCAAAGCCCTGATGAGGTCCGCGGCGAAGACGAAACTGCCCTTGAGGATGGCGACAATGACGAGATCGCGCGGGCTTTGGGCCGCGATCTCGCGCGCCAGGCTTTCGACTTTCCTCGCGATGTCTTCGGCGCTGAACAGCGTGCGGAGGTTCTGAGCCGCGACCGGCTCCGGAGGCATCCGACGCGGCCTTCCTACTTGGCCTTGGCGAAACGCACCGCGACGCTGCGGACATTGCTCGGTGGCGAGGGGATCTGACGCAAGAAGGGCGCGCGTTCGCCCCCCGCAAGCTGCTCCTCGCCGATCTCGGTGGTCCACTCGGAAATTTCCTCGCCACCCTCGTCGCGGAGCGCGATGACGACGGTCGGCACGGCGGCGGCGGCGGCGGTGAGATTCACGACATCGCCCTGAATTTCGAGCACGGACTGACCGCCGTCGCTGGTCCAGCCATAGCGCACATTTTCAAGCGCGAGCCCGGTCGAGCCGACCGGCATGCCGAACAGGGAATAGAGGCGCGCCGCACCCGGCAGCAGCGACATGACCGTCGCCGGCGCGAGCGCGAGGGTGCCGATGACGCTTGCCACGAACAGGGCAAGAACGAGCCAGCCGATGGTGACGATCGAAGACTTCGCCCGCCGCGGCTTCTCGCCGGGCAGCGCCTCGTCGGCGAGCGCGGTATCGAACCTCACGCCGGCATCGCCCAAGCCGGCATCGCCCATGGAAGCGTCGAAGCCCTCGCCCATGCTGGCGTCGGCCGCGTGCCCTTCATCCATGCTGGCATCGGACATGCCGGCACTGCCCATGCCTGCCTCTGGAAGCGGAGGAAGCGGAGGCACCGGCTCCCGGTTCCGGGTGAGCCGCGCGAAAATCCCGCCGGTCTTCTCCGCCGCAGCCGCAGGCGCCTCGGCCGCCGCTTCGGCGTTGAGGCGGGCCAACTGAGCGGCAAGATCCGTATCGGCGCTCGCGGGCGTGAATTGCGGCGGCTGGGGCGGTGGGGCGGGCGAAGGCGGCGGCACCGGCTCCCGTTTCCGCGTGAGCCGTGAGAAGATCCCGCCGCTCTTCTCCGGCGGCGCGGGCGGCGCGTCGGCCATCGCTTCGGCGTTAATGCGCGCAACCTGCGCGGCGAGGTCCGCCTCGCTCGCGGGCGGCGGCGGGAAACGCGGCGGAACGGGCGCGGGCGGCGCCATCCCTGCGAACCCACCGATGCCCGAATTGACCGAAGGAGGGCGCGGCGGAGGCGGTTGCTGCGGCGGCATCGCCGCCGGCGAAAGCGGTGGCGCGGGCCTTAAGCTCGGCTGCGGCGGTGGCGCAGGTCTTAGGCTCGGCTGAGGCGG
>CAYMJW010000073.1:0-13227 GCA_964390455.1 uncultured Methyloceanibacter sp.
TCCATCTCGTACTTGATCGGCTCGCCGCCGATCGGCACCTCGATGATGACGTTGAGGTCATCAGGAGGGTTCAGGCCGATGGCGATCGCCTCGAGACGCATAGGGGTGCCGATCAATCCATGTGCTGGCCGCCGTTGATGGTCAGCGTCGAGCCGGGGATCCAGGCGGCCTCATCGGCCGCCAAGAACACGACGCAGCGCGCGACCTCATCGGCCTCGCCGAGCCGCCCCACCGGGATCTGCGCCACGATCGACTTCATCACCTCGTCCGACACGCCCGCTAGCAGCTCGGTCTTCACATAGCCCGGCGCGATCGCGTTCACGGTGATGCCCTTGCGCGCGCTTTCAAGCGCCAGCGCCCGGGTGAAGCCGATCACGCCCGCCTTGGCCGAGCAGTAATTGGCAAGCCCAAGCTGGCCCTTCTGCCCGTTGATCGAGGAGATGTTGACGATGCGGCCGAAGCCCTTCTCGCGCATGGCGTTGATGACGGGGCGCGTCATGTTGAACAGCGAATCGAGATTGGTGCGCATCACCTGCTCCCACTGCTCATGCGTCATCTTCTGCAGCATGGCGTCGCGCGAGATGCCGGCGTTGTTGACCAGCACCTCGATGGGTCCGACCGCATTCTGGACATTGACGATACCCTGCTCGCAAGCCGCGTAGTCGCCCACGTCCCATTTGAACACAGGGATACCGGTCTCCTTGCTGAAGGCCTTGGCGGCGTCGTCATTGCCGGCATAGTTGGCGGCGACGTTGTAACCGGCCTTCTTCAGCGCCTTGCTGATGGCGGCGCCGATGCCGCGCGTTCCCCCTGTGACCAAAGCCACTCTTGCCATGACTTTCTCCTTTTGAAAGCGCGCGCGGCGCTTGAATGACGTTCAAACGATGTCGATCGGGCCGAGCGGTCAATCCCGCTCGACGCACATGGCGATGCCCATGCCGCCGCCGATGCAGAGCGTGGCAAGGCCCTTCTTGGCGTCGCGCTTCTGCATCTCGTGCAGAAGCGTGACGAGCACGCGCGCGCCCGAGGCGCCGATCGGATGGCCGATGGCAATGGCGCCGCCATTGACGTTGACCTTGCCGGTGTCCCAGGCGAGGTCCTTGTTCACGGCGAGCGCCTGCGCGGCGAAAGCTTCATTGGCCTCGATCAGGTCGAGATCGCCGGCGCTCCAGCCGGCCTTCTCCAGCGCCTTGCGCGAGGCGGGGATCGGCCCCGACCCCATGATCTTCGGATCGACGCCGGCAACGGCCCACGAGGCGATACGCGCGAGCGGCTTCAGGCCCCGCTTCTTCGCCTCCTTCGCGCTCATCAACACGACCGCGGCGGCGCCGTCATTGATGCCCGACGCGTTGCCGGCCGTGACCGTGCCTTCCTTGTCGAAAGCGGG
Organism: uncultured Methyloceanibacter sp.; assembly: GCA_964390455.1. Taxonomy (GTDB): domain Bacteria; phylum Pseudomonadota; class Alphaproteobacteria; order Rhizobiales; family Methyloligellaceae; genus Methyloceanibacter. The sequence continues at coordinate 1,388 of CAYMJW010000073.1, forward strand.
CCTGAGCTTCGCCGCGTCCTCGAGCTTGGCGCCCTCGCGGATATATTCGTCCTCGGCCACCACGGTCTCGCCCTTGCGGGTCTTCACCGTCACGGGGGCGATCTCGTCCTTGAACTTGCCGGCCTTCTTGGCGGCCTCGGCCTTGTTCTGCGAGTGGGTGGCGAACTTGTCCTGCTCTTCGCGGGTGATCTGCCATTTACGGGCGACATTCTCCGCCGTGTTGCCCATGTGGTAACCGTTGAAGGCTTCCCACAGCCCGTCCTTGATCATCGAATCGACGAACTCGAGAGCGCCCATCTTCTGGCCATTGCGAAGATGCGCCACATGGGGCGAGAGGCTCATATTCTCCTGGCCGCCGGCGACGACGATATCGGCGTCGCCGGTGGCGATCTGCTGGGCGCCGAGCGCAACGGCCCTAAGCCCCGAGCCGCACACCTGGTTGACGCCCCAGGCGGTCGCCTCGATCGGAATGCCAGCGGCCATAGCCGCCTGGCGGGCCGGGTTCTGGCCTTGGCCCGCGGTCAGCACCTGACCCATGATGACTTCATCGACATCGGCCGGAGCGACTTTGGCCCGCTCAAGCGCCGCCCGGATAGCGACTTCGCCAAGGGTGTGGGCGGGCAAGCTTGCCAGCGCGCCATTGAAAGTGCCAACGGGCGTCCGCGCCGCGCCGACGATGACAATCTCTTCCTCTTTCATTCTCCTCGTCTCCGCTTCCGTGTGGGGGATCCAAGGTCATAACTTAGGGCGTCCAACTAGGGAAGCCCAGGTTTAGGCCCCGTTAGGGGTTCGGTACAAAGCCTCTGGTGCCATGCACAAAAATCGTGCTAGTTGTCTCGCAGTTGCGGAAAAAATCCCCTTGGGCGCCCCCAAGGCGTAGGAGCGAAGCCACGTGGCAAGGGACGCGGAGCACGAGAGCCGGCCGGTCATCATCAAGAAATACGCGAACCGCAGGCTCTACAACACCGACACAAGCACTTACGTGACGCTCGAGGACCTGGCCGAAATGGTCCGGTCGGAGCGCGACTTTGTCGTCTATGACGCCAAGACCGGCGAAGACTTGACCCACTCGGTCCTGACCCAGATCATCGTGGAGCAGGAAAGCCGGGGCACCAATCTCCTTCCCATCGGTTTCTTGCGCCAGCTCATCCGCTTTTACGGCGACAGCATGCAGAAGCTGGTGCCGAGCTATCTCGAATTCAGCCTCGATTCGCTCACCCGTCAGCAGGAGCAGTATCGGCAGCGATTTGCCCATGTCTTCGGCACGGCGGCGTTCGACGCCATGCAGGAGCAGGTGCGCAAGAACTTCGATACATTCGAGCGCGCGCTCGGCATGTTCAGCCCCTTTGCCGCGACCGATGCCGGCGCAGGCACCAATGCGGCCGAACCGCAGAAGAATGATCGCAAGCCCGAGGGCGCCAAGCCCGGCGAGGACGAGATCGCCAATCTCAAGGCCGAGCTTAGCGCGATGCAGCAGCGGCTCGAGCAACTCTCCCGCCGCTCGTAATTTCCTGCCGGAAGCCGCCCCGCGTCGCTAAGGGCTGTTCGCCCTGACGAGATCCTCGCGCGCCTTTTCGAGATGTTGGGTAATCAGCGCGTAGGCACCTTGCGCATCGCGCGCGTTGAGCGCGTTGAAGATGGCGCGGTGCTGCCGGTTGTAGTCGGCGACCACGTCGGGCGTGAGGATCTTCTCTTTCATCGCGTCCCATTGCGCGTGCAGCCGCACATGATTGATCTGGCGGTAGACGTTGATGAGCAGCGGGTTCCCTGAGGCGTGGGCGATGATGAGATGGAACTCGCCGTCCCATTTCGAAAAGGAGTCCTTGTCGTTGACCGATTCCTCGGCGTGGACGAGGACCGCCTCCATGTCATCGAGATTGCGCCGCGTCGCATGCAACACCGCAAGCCGCGTGGTGAAGGGCTCGACCGCAAGCCGCGCTTCGATGAGCTGGATCGGACTCACTTGGTCGGCGAGGTCGATGCTCCGCCGCGCCGTCGGGCCGCTCGTGCCGACGAAGGTCCCGCTGCCAAGACGCCGCGATACGAGTCCCGCCTTCTCGAGCTGATCGAGCGCGCGCCGCACCGTGCTCCGCGCCGCTTGAAAAGTTGCCGCCAATTCCCGCTCGGGCGGTAGACGGTCGCCCTCGCCATACGCACCGGTCTCGATGGCGCGGCGAATATAGGCGGAGATGGCACGAGGTCCCCGGCTCGGTTTTTCGAACCCCGCAGGGACCGGCTCCGAAAGCCGGATGCGCTCCTCAGTCAAGGTCTGCACCTCCTCGAACGAGAGCCCACTTTGGACCCAAATAAAAAAATTGGTTTACAACAGGTCCGCGTCTTGCGCTATAGTAATCGACAGAGCATCGAGAGGCAATGAGTGATTGGGTCCATTTTTAGGGCCCAAAACAGGGCCAATCCTTCCGCCGCGGAGTATTCCGATGAGTGTCCCACAGGGTGTCAAATACGCCATCATCGGGGCCGGCGTTCACGGCCTGAGCACCGCCTTCCATCTGGCCCAAATGCTGAAAGCAACCGGCAAGGGGTCGGGCGCCGACATTGTCGTCGTCGACAAGACAGGGGTGGCGGCAGGCGCCTCGGGCATCGCTTGCGGCGTTGTCCGCAACAATTATTTCCAGCCGGCCATGCGCGAGTTGATGGCCCACTCCGTCGATGTATGGGAGAGCGACGCCAAGGCCTATTCGTATCATTCCGTGGGCTACGTACAGATCAGCCCCGAATGCATGCACGAAGGCGTCGCCTCGATCTACCAGCAGCAGAAGGAGATCGGCTACGAGTCGACCTTCATCGAGGGCGCCGACGACTCGATGCGCTACATGAAGGGCCTGTTCGACGATTGGCAGGCGCAAGGCATCACTTCCGTGCTGCATGAAAAGCGCGGCGGCTACGCCAACAATCAAGCGAGCATGCACGGGCTTGCCGCCAAGGCCACGGGAGAGGGCGTGCGCATCTTGTCCGGCGTCGAGGTGAAGAGCTTCGAGTTCGGCTCGAATAGCCGCGCGGTGACCGCGCTCAACACCAATCAGGGGCGGATCGCCTGCGATACGGTCGTGGTCGGCGTCGGGCCCTGGGTCAACAAGATCTGGGCCATGCTCGATCTGCCGAAGAAGATTACCGTCAAGGCCAACGGCAAGGTCCGTGACGACGTGCCGATGTGGAAGTTCTGGTGTCTTCAGGAGGGCACGCTCGGCGTCGATCCGCACATGCACCGGACCAATGACGGCCGCTTCCCGCCGGTGCTCCATGTCGATACCGATGCGCCGCTCTATTCGCAGCGGGACGGGAAGCTCATCACCGACAAGATCTGGGGCATCTACTACAAGCCCGATTTCAATTTCGGTGGCGTCCAGGGCGGCGCCTCGCCCTACAAGGTCGATCAAGATCCCGATCAGGTCGCGGTCGATCCTTACGGCCCCGAGTCGCCCGAATTCGTCGTCGGCGAGGACTTTATCGATATGTGGTGCTCGGCGCTCGCCCATTGCCAGAAGCGCTTCGAGGGGAAGATGCCGCTCTACCGGCGCGAGGAGAATTCCGGCGGTCTCGGTTGCTTCACCCCCGATAATTTCCCGGTCTTCGATGTCTTCCGCGAGAACGTCTATGTCATCGCCGACTCAAATCACGGTTACAAGATGATCGGCGTGGGCCAGCTCGTGGCGCAGGAGCTGATGGGCGAGAAAAGCAGACTGCTCGAGCCGTTCCGGTTCGCACGATTCGCCAACGGACAACTTCATCCGACCTCTCACAGCCCATTTCCTTGGAGTTGATGGGGGCGCAAGCAGCGTTTCACGTTTTTCGATGGTAAGCGGGAGAGTGCCATGGAGCGACGCGTCGAAGCGAAGAAGGGCAGTGGGGCCAAACGCTCAAAGCCCACGGACATGGAGCGGTTCGTAGAGGCGCCGGGGCGGAAAGCGCTCGTCGCCGAGGTGCGCAAGAAGATCGATGCGCTCGGCATCGAGTATCTCTATCTCCAATTCATCTCGGTCACGGGACGCATCATGGGCAAGGGCATCCCGGCCGACCATTGGGAATCGATCGCCGAGAAGGGCTTCCAGCTCGTCTACGGCGCTACGATGAACCTGTTCCTGAACCGGCGCGGCGAGTATCTCGGCTACGGGCCCGAGGCCGCGGAACTCGTCGGCATCCCCGAGCCCGAGACCTTCATGCAGCTCCCCTGGGACAAGCGGGTGGCGCGGCTCTGGTGCACGCTGTTCCGCAACCGCGAGGAGCGCGAGGATCCCGGCGCCTTCCTCACGGCGGATGCGCGCGGCAACCTTCGCCGGCTGCATGAGCAGTTCCGGAAGGACCACGGGCTCCAGCTCCGTCACGGCACCGAGCCCGAGATGATGTGGCTGAAGAAGGACGCCGACGGCCAGCCGAATGGCGGCTACTCCAACCCTTACTGTTATCACATCGATCAGTTCGAGAGCCTGCGCCCGGTCTACATGCGGGTGATCGAGTATTGCCGCAAGATGGGCCTCGACATGATCCAAGGCGATCACGAAGACTCGCCCGGGCAGCTCGAGCTCAATTTCACCTACGACGACGCGATGCGTACCGCCGACCGGCTCGCCACCTACCGGCAGATTTGCGCCCAGGTCGCGCGCGAGTTCGGCATCATCGCCTGTTTCATGTGCAAGCCGTTCATGGGCGTCAGCGCCAATGGCTGCCACCACAACATCTCGCTGTGGCGGGGCGGCAAGGACGAGCTGAAGCCGCTCGGCAACGACGCGAAGAAGCTGCCCGGCATGGCGCAGAACTTCATGTATTCCAGGGGCGGCGACAACACCTTCATGCCCGACACGGACGACATCCAGCTTCCGGGCAAGATCGGGCTGTATGCGATCGGCGGCATCGTCAGGCATCTCGGCGCGCTGACCGCGATCGGCTGCTCGACCGTGAACTCTTATCGCCGGCTTTGGGACACGGGGTTCTGGGCGCCGGTGTTCTCCGATTGGGGCTTCCAGAACCGCACCACCGGATTGCGCGTCTCGGCCCCGGGCCGCTTCGAATATCGCGCGGTCGACGCCATGGTGAACCCGCATCTGATGGCGGCGGGCCTGCTCATGGCCATGGACGACGGTATCAAGAACAAGCTCGATCCCGGACCGTCCGAGGAGCGTAACATCTACCAGGCCATGGAGGCCGGAAAGCAGGTGAAGCGGCTGCCGATGACGCTCGGCGACGCGCTCGCCGCGCTGGAGAAAGACCCGGTGATCCGCTCGGCGATGCCTGGCGACATGTACCGGCTCTACGACGAGTACAAGCGCGACGAGTGGGAGCGCTTCCTCCACACGACGACGGAATGGGATATCAAGACCTATCTCGACTGCCTGCCGTGACCGTCCGCCTCAAGACAGGAGCGACCTGACATGTGTGGAATTGCCGGCCTCATCCATCGCGACGGCGTGACCAGCGTCGGCCAAGAGATGACGGCGATGCTGAAGAGCCTCAAGCATCGCGGTCCCGACTCGACCGGCTTCGCGGTCTACGGCGCCTCGACCCCTAACGAATATGTCATGCGCCTCAAGCTTGCCGAGCAGGAGGACATGACCAAGGACTACCACATCCGGCAAAAGATCAGGGAACGCCAGGCCGCGGTCGATACGTGCCTCGCCGAGCTCGGGGCCGAGACCATCGAGATCGCCGAGGCAACGCCGTATGCCTTCCGCTATCGCCTGCGCTATGCCGGCGATACGCGGCGGCTCGCCGCCGATATCGAGCAGATCGAGGGCGCCGAGGTCCTGTCCTTCGGCTCCGCGCTCGAGCTGATCAAGGATTTGGGCGACGCCGCCACAGTCTCGGAGCAATACGGGCTCGGGACTTTCAGGGGCACGCACGGCATCGGCCACACCCGCATGGCGACGGAGTCCGACGTCGATATCCGCTCGGCCCACCCGTACTGGGCCTATCCCTATAACGATATCGCCGTGGTCCATAACGGGCAGATCACCAATTACTGGATCATGCGGCGCGAGATGGAGCGGCTCGGGCATCGGTTCATGTCGAACTGCGATTCGGAGCTGCTCGCGGTGTACACCGCCAACAATCTCGAGCAGGGGGCGACGCTGGAAGATTCGCTGAAGGCCTCGCTCAAGGACATCGACGGCGTGTTCACCTATGTCGTGGCGACCGAGAACGAGCTCGGCATGGCCAAGGACACCATGGCGGCGAAGCCGATGGTCCTGTTCGAGAGCGACAATCTGGTGGCGCTCGCCTCCGAGGAGGTCGCCATTCGCGCCATCATGCCGCGTGAGATCGATACGTACGACCCGTATGACGAGGAGATTCGCGTATGGCAGAGATAGCGCGGTCCGAGCTCAGCGAGCAGGAGCGCCGCTCGTTCGAGATGGGGCTCCATACCGAGCAGCTCAAGGGCCGCTCGCATCAGGTGTTCTTCGATTTCGACCTCAGCGAGAAGCCGAGCGGCTTCGCGCTGCCGGACGCTTTCGACGTCGATTTCAACAAGCGCGCCGAGATCGACGCCGCCGACCTCCCCACCAACGCCATCAATCTGCGCATCCGCGAATTGATGGCCGATGGCTGCGGCACCATCGTCATCCGCAATCCCGGCGCCAAGCATTCGATCGCCGTCGGCATTCTGAACCGGCTCAATCTCATCATCGACGGCTCGCTCGGCTATTTCGGCTGCGGCCTGATCGATGGGCCGAACGTGCGGATCGCCGGCCGTGTCGGCTGGTCCTGCGCCGAAAATATGATGAGCGGGACCATCCTCATCGAGAAGAACGCCGGCTCGCAGTTCGGCGCCGCCATCCGCGGCGGCGATCTCGTCTGCCGCGGCAATGTCGGCTCGCGCACCGGCATCGACATGAAGGGTGGCACGATCATCGTCGGCGGCGATACCGGGGCCTTCACCGGCTTCATGATGCAGCGCGGGCGCATGGTGATCTGCGGCAATGCCGGCAAGAATCTCGGCGACTCGATGTATGACGGCACGATCTACATTGCCGGCGAGCCGCAGAGTCTCGGCGTCGATGCGGTGTGGGGCACCATGACCGAGCTCGACAAGAGCTGGCTCGAGACCAAGCTCCGCCGCTACGAGCTGTTGCCCAAGGGTGGGATCGGCGGCTTCCGCAAGATCGTCGCCGGCAAGCAATTGTGGAACTACGACAATCTCGAGCCGACGGAAAAGAAACTGGTGCTGTGAGGCGAGAAGCCGGGCGGGTGCGATGAAGACGAGCAAGAACGGCAAGAACGGCAAGAACAACACGAGGGCGCCGGCCGAGGCGCAGCGATTCATCCTCGGCAAGAGCCAGATCTTCACGCCGGAAGTCATCAACGACATCCATGTGAAGTCCGAGCTCGGCCGCTATCGCATGCGCGGCTTCTCCCTGTTCAAGAAGATCCCGCATTGGGACGATCTGACCTTCCTGCCGGGCACGCTGACGCGCTTCGTCATCGAGGGCTATCGCGAGAAATGCGAGACCAAGACGATCATCGGCCCCAAGGCCAAGCGGCCGATGGTGCTCGACATTCCGGTCTATGTGACCGGCATGAGTTTCGGCGCGCTCTCCTATGAGTCAAAGATCGCGCTCGCCCGCGGCGCCACCATGGCGGGCTCCGCCACCTGCTCGGGCGAAGGCGGCATGATCCCCGGCGAGCGGCGCTACTCGATCAAATGGTTCTATCAGTGCATCCAGTCGCGCTACGGGTTCAACCCGCATCATCTGCGGCTCGCCGACGCTTGCGAGTTCTTCATCGGCCAGGGCTGCAAGGTTGGGCTTGGCGGCCATCTGATGGGGCAGAAGGTGACCGATCAGGTCGCCGAGATGCGCTCGCTTCCCGCCGGCATCGATCAACGCTCGCCCGCGCGCCATCCCGACTGGCTCGGCCCCGACGACCTCGCGCTCAAGATCGAGGAGATCCGCGAGGCCACCAATTGGGAAATCCCGATCCAGCTCAAGCTCGGCGCTGCGCGCGTCTATGACGACGTGCGCATGGCGGTGAAGTGTGGGCCCGACTCCATCTATATCGACGGCATGGAAGGCGGCACCGGGGCAGGGCCCCATATTGCGACCGAAGACACCGGTGTGCCCGGCATCGCCGCCATCCGCCAGGCCCGCCGCGCCATCGACGAGCTCGGCAAGCGCGGCGAGATCAGCCTCGTCTATGCCGGCGGCATCAGGAACGGCGGCGACGTCGCCAAGGCGATGGCGCTCGGCGCCGACGCCATCGCGATCGGCCACTCGGTGCTGATGGCGCTCAACTGCAACAAGGAAATCCCGGAATCCGATTTCGAGAACGAGATCGGCGTGCCCCCCGGTCATTGCTATCACTGCCATACCGGCCGCTGCCCGGTCGGCGTCGCGACGCAAGACCCGGAGTTGCGCAAGCGCCTTGATCCCGACGAAGCTGCCGAGCGCGTCTACAATTTCCTGCACACGCTGACGCTGGAAGCGCAGATGCTGGCGCGCGCGTGCGGCAAGACCAATGTGCACAGCCTCGAGCCCGAGGACCTTGCCGCGCTCACCATGGAAGCGTCCGCCATGGCGCAGGTGCCGCTGGCCGGGACCGACTACACCGTCGGCGTCGACAACTACCACAAGATCGGATGAGGGAGGCCTGCGCGATGGCCGGCAAGAACAGCAAAGGCGCCAAGGTTGCCAAGTCCGCCAAGGCAAAGCCCAAGGCAAAGGACAATATCGATAAATATCTGAAGGACCCGAGCGGGCTCGACACCGCGCGCGAGAAGCAGATCGGCCAGCACATCGGCTACCGCTACGACGTCAATCTGCTCCCCGATTACAGCCGGCTCACGCCCTACTTGAAGGACTATATGGAGTTCATGGGCTGGGACGACCTCAACTGGCTCGAAGACGTGCATCTGGGCTACGAGGCGGGGAAGCCCGCCATCTTCGACCGCAACATCAACGGCTGGGTGCGTATTCCGAAGGACATGAAGCTGCCGGACAACCAGCAAGACCGCGACATGCTGGCGCGCGAGCTTCTGGTGCGCTTCCAGACCTCGCCCAACCATCCGCTCATTCAGCTGAACAAGGCTTATCGCAAGTTCTAAAGAGGCGTCGCGTTCAAGAGTTTGTCGTCGGTCAGCCGTGGGTCAGTGTCTTGGCCTCGGCGGACGCCCAGTCGGGTTTGAAGGCGAGCACATGAACGGTATCGGGCAAGGCCGGATTGAACAGGCGATTGTGCCAGATCGCCGCCTCGCGCGCGGCTTCTCCCGGCTCAAGCTCGAACACCGCGCAAGGCAGCCGGTACTCTTGGCTGAACTGCGCGAAGTCGAGGATGCAGCGACCGTGGTCGGTGAGCGCCGCGGCGAGCGGCGAGCCTTCGGGAAGCACGGCCACGACCTTGTCGCTGAAAAGCTCGGGCTGCTGAAAGTAATCGGATTGCAAGAAGGTCAGGGCGCGCTCGTAAATTTCGCCAGGGTCGGCGGAACGCATCACCTGAAAGCGAAAGTAAGCGGTGCTTTCGGCCGGATCGCGCTGGACCAGAAGAACCGTCAAGGCGGCAGCGATTTCCCGCCCCCCGCGATCGAGGACGCGCGGCCGCATGCCGGAAGAGGGACGCCCTCCGTCCTGGCGCATGGCGATCTGGCGCAAGCGGCACTGCCAGCCCAGAAACGCGTCCTTCAGGCTCGCTTTGGCGCTCGGCGTCACGGCAACTCCTTCTCCAACTCCGTAAACGGATCAATCCTTGCGGTGCGCGCCGGTGATGATCGGGCCGCCGGGCGCTTCGGCGAGAATCTGTCTAAGGCCCTGTTTCTCAAAGAGTTTACCTGAGGGAAAGTGAATTTCATATCGGTTGACGGCCCTCTAGGCACCGCCTAGCATCGGTCCAGAAGGGGGAAAAGACTCTAAAGACTCTAAAGACAAGCGTGGGGTGACGCGGGCGCGTGGGGGCAAGCTTCGCGCCGGCGCCGATGGGAAAAGGCATATAGCTGAATCGTCTGCTGGGGCCGCGCGATTTGCGTCCGGACGCGACGCTTTCCACGGCATTGAGGGAAAAGGGGGGTATCAATGGGTGACCAATTAAATGCGCTAACGACGGTCTTCACCGAGTTCTACTACTGGGTGACGATCGTCATGATGTTTCTGATCCATGTCGGCTTCTGCACGTATGAAGTTGGCGTGTCACGCAGGCGTAACCATCTCAAGACGCTGATGAAGAATGCGATGGCGATCCCGATCGTGACCGTCACGTTCTTCTTCTTCGGCTGGTGGATCTATTGGGCGTTTCCGAACGGACCCGGGATTACCGGAGGGCTGGTTGCGGCACCGTTCTCGGAGCCTTGGAATCCGTTGATGGCGACGCATCTTTCGGGCGTCAACGCCAATGAGGCCGGCTCCGTGACGGCTGCGGAAGTGGCACTTTGGCACCGGCTCAACGGCGTGTTCTGGGGCGCGTTCCTTCTGTTCTCGATCACGACCGCGTCCATCATATCGGGCGCGATCATCGAGCGGGCCCGCTCGGGCGCGTTCTGGATCATCGCCGTGCTGGTCGGCTCGGTGCTATGGATCCTCGATGCGGCCTGGGGCTGGCATTACCAAGGCTGGATGGTAAAGATCCTCGGCTATCACGACGCCTATGCATCCGGCGTCGTTCATGCCATCGCGGGCGGCGCGGCGTTGGCGTTCTTGATTATCCTCGGTCCCCGCATCGGCAAGTTCCGCCCCGACGGAACGCCGCGAGAAATACCGCCTCACAATGTTTGGCTCGTCACGATCGGTCTGTTCCTGATCTACACGGGCTTCTGGGGTTTCTATGCCGCGTGCAACGTTCCGATCATCAGTCCGGCAACGATAGCGGGCCAGATCACCGGCGAGACGTGGACGGCGACAAATATCTATTACGCGCCAACGACCCTTTCGGCGGTCACCTTCAACTTCCTGATGTCGCTGTCGGGCGGCATGATGGGCGGTTATCTCGTCTCAAGGGGCGATCCTTATTGGACGTTCTCTTGCGGTCTGTGCGGCATCATTGCCGCCTCGGCCGGCAACGATCTGTACCACCCGATCCAAGCGATGCTGATCGGCGCCATCGTGCCTGCGATCTGCTACAAGCTGCATTATTGGGTCGAACGGACGTTCAAGATCGACGACGCCGTGGGTGCTGTCGCCGTACACGGCTATGGCGGGTTCCTCGGCGTGGTGGTCGCGGGCTTCATGCTGTGGGGGACACCTTCCTCGCCGTATGAGGGCTTCAACACGATCAGCCCGTGGGGCAACTTCATCGGCGCCTGCATCATGTTCTTCCTCGGCTTCATCCCGACCCTGATCGTCTGCAAGGTCCTGGACATGATGGGCATGTTGCGGGTGCCGCGGAAGGTCGAGCTCGAGGGTGTCGATTTTGCTCTCAACCACGCCTTCGTGGAGTCGGTCCGCGAAGTGGGCCAGGCCGAGAAAGCGATGATCAAGTAGAGATCCGAGAGGGAGAAAAAAATGTCGACCAATGGACTGACAAGCTGGGCCGTCGATCTCAAGGATGTCGGCGCAATCTATCCCTTCCAGGGATGGGAGGTGGCCATGGTCATCGTCGGCGTTGCCTTCTGGATCGGCTGGCACATTATCCAGACGCGCCAGGAAAACGAGGAAATTGCCGAAGACATGAAGGCCGACCGCAGCGGCGACGAAACGAGGGCATCGATCGATCGCTACTTCTAGGCGACCGGCGTAAAGACCCTGATTGCGACACGAGGCGCCGGCATCCGTGCCGGCGCCTCTTTCACTTGCGGGGCGGGTGCCCCCGCCGTTCAACCGATGACAATCCGGTAGCGGACGAAATCGTCGGCCTTGGCCAAGCGATCGTAGAGAAGCCGCGCCGTCGCATTGCCTTCTTGCGTATGC
>CAYMJW010000074.1:0-13067 GCA_964390455.1 uncultured Methyloceanibacter sp.
GCAGATAAGCGAGGATGGCAAAGATGACGACGCCGACAATGGCGATCGTGGTGTACTGGCGCGCGAGATAGGCTTGCGCCCCTTCCTGGATGGCCGCCGCGATCTCCTGCATGCGCGCCGTGCCGGGGTCCGAGGCGAGAACGGCTCTGGTCGTCCACACGCCATAGGCGATCGAGAGCGCCCCGCAGGCGATAATCAAGTAAAGAACCCAGGTCATGAATGCTGCCTTCTATGCGTTGAATGAAATGGACGGGAGATACGGCGAAAAAGGCGGGGCGTCCCCAAATTGCCCCAGGCCCGAATCCCCGCGTGCGGCGTTAAGCCCGCGGGAAAATGCCAAAGTTGCGAGCCGGGCGCAACCGCCTCGCCGCGGCATTTCGGCCTAAATGCCACTGGCCTTTGGCCTAGAAATGAGCATAGCCGCCAGTGCCGAGATTGAGGGACTTGCCGTCGGGGCCAAGCACAACGAGCCCGGATTCAGCGGTCTCCAGACGCCCGATCAGGGTCACGGGCGTCCCCTTCGCTTTCGCCTCCGCCTCGAAAGTCGGGCCGCTCCCTTCCGGCACCGCAGCGACGATCTCGTAGTCGTCACCTGCCGTGAGAAGCATCGCTAAAAGCTGCGGCTCGCGCTTGAGGGCCTTTTTTGCGGCAGGCGAGAACGGCACGCGCTCCGCCTCGATCACGGCGCCCACATGCGAGACGGAAGCGAGCTTGCCGATATCGCCCACGAGCCCGTCCGACACGTCGATGGCGCCTTGGGCGAAATTGCGCATGACGAGAGCGAGGTCGCTGTGAGGCTGAGGACGGCGATAGCGGTCGATGACGAAGGCGAGGTCTTCTTCCGCAAATCCCCAATCGCGGGCGCGCGCCGGTTCCCTCAGCACGCGGAGACCAAGATAGGCATCGCCGATCGTGCCGGTCACATAGAGACGATCGCCGCGTTTGGCCCCGAGGCGAAGCACGGCGTGACCTTGGGGAACGAGGCCGAGCGCGGTGATGGTGATGCTCAGAGGGCCATGGGTGCGCGTCGTGTCGCCGCCGACGAGAGCGATCCCGGCTTTGACCTGAAGCGCCCGTAGGCCCCCGGTAAAAGCCTCGAGCCACGCAGGCGACGGGTCTTCGGGGAGCGCCAGCGCCAAAAGATAGGCGTAGGGCCGCGCGCCTTTGGCGGCGAGATCCGACAGGTTCACCGCCAAGGCCTTGTGCGCGATGCTGTCGGGCGGATCGCCGTTGAGAAAATGCACGCCCTCGACGATCGTATCGCAGGAGAGCACGATCTCCTGGCTCTCGGGAGGCCTGAGCACGGCAGCGTCGTCGCGCAGGCCGAGCGCTGCGGCATCGGTCGCAAGCGGCGCGAAATAGCGGGCGATAATTTCGAACTCGCCAAGGCGTTGCCCGGGGGCGCGCTCGGTGGCGTCAACCATCGCTGCTCCCTCCGGCGGCAAACTCTTGCGGCCGCGCTTTGTGTCCGAGCCGGTCGAGAATGCCGTTGACGACCTTCGGCTCCTCCTCGCCGAAGAAGGCGTGAGCGATGTCGACATATTCGGAGATGACCACGCGCACCGGCACGTCGCCGCGAACAAGGATCTCATAGGCGCCTGCGCGAAGGATGGCGCGAAGGATGGAATCGACACGGGTCAATCGCCAACCTTCGGCGAGCTGCTTGTCGATCAAGGGATCGATCTGAAGCTGCTCGCGCACGACGCCGGTGACGAGGTCGCGGAAGAAATCAGGCTCGGCGTCGGCGTATTGCGAGCCCTCGATCTCCCGGCCCAGGCGATGATCCTTGAACTCGGCGATCACCTGGTTGAGGTCGATCCCGGTCATGTCCATCTGGTAAAGCGCTTGAACCGCGGCAAGGCGGGCGGCGCTGCGGGATGAGGGGCTGCGCTTAGCCATAGCGGCTAGCGCCGGTTCGCCGAAGAGAAGTGCCCTTCGAGCTGTATCAGGGTGAGACACGCACGCGCCGCGTCGCCGCCTTTGTTGCGCCCCTCGACGCTCGCCCGCTCCCACGCTTGTTCGCGACTTTCGCAGGTCAGAATACCGAAACCGATCGGCACGGCATGTTGCACGGCGAGCTGGTGCAGCCCTGCCGACGACTCCCTCGCGACGATGTCGTAATGCGTGGTCTCACCGCGGATGACGCAGCCGAGCGCGACGCAGCCGCGATGACGCCCGGCCCTTCCCACGAAGCCGTTGGCGAGCGCCAGGCTGAGCGCGAGCGCGATCTCGAGCGAGCCCGGCACGGCGATCCGCTCATAGGCCATGTGATGGGCGTCGAGCTCCTCGATCGCGCCGCGGGCAAGCTCGTCGGCGATATCCTCGTAGAAACGCGCCTCGATGATGAGGACCGAGTTTGGGCCTTTGCGTGTCATCGCGGCGTTACTCCAGGCTGCGGTGGCCCGCCACCGTCAGCCCATAGCCTTGCAGCCCCACGATCTTGCGGGACGGGGAATTGCTGAGCAGCACCATCTCGTGCACGCCGAGATCGAGCAGGATCTGGGCGCCGATGCCGTATTCGATGAGCCGCTGCTGGCCCTGGCCTCCGGCCTCCCGGTTGAGGCGGGCTGAAATCGCGTCAGGCCGCGACTCGCGGATCAAGACGAGGACACCGCGGCCCTCGCGCCCGATGATGTCCATGGCTTTGTGCACCAGCGTCTCGCGGTGGGTGCCGATCGAGATCACGTCGTCAACGGTGTTGAGCGCATGCACGCGCACGAGCACGGGCCCGCCGGAGGCGACGTCGCCCTTGACGAGCGCGACATGCTCGGCCGGGTCCACGGTCGTGGCATAGACCTTGAGGTCGAACGCACCGCCAAAGGCGCTCTCGAGCTTGGTCTCGGCCACGACCTTGACCAGATGGTCGTAGCGGAGCCGGTAGGCGATCAAATCGGCGATGGTCGCGATCTTGAGGCTGTGGCGGCCGGCGAAGGCGATCAGGTCGGGGAGACGCGCCATGGTGCCGTCGTCGTTCATGATCTCGCAGATCACGCCTGCCGGATAAAGCCCGGCGAGGCGCGCGAGGTCCACGGCCGCCTCGGTATGGCCCGCGCGCACCAGCACGCCGCCCTCCTTGGCCACCAGCGGGAAGACATGGCCCGGGGTCATCACGTCGCGATAGTCCTTGGTCGGGTCGATGGCGACGGAGATGGTGTGGGCGCGGTCGTGGGCGGAGATGCCGGTCGAGACCCCTTCCTGCGCCTCGATCGACACGGTGAAGGCGGTCGAGTGGCGGGCGCGGTTCGAGCGCGACATGAGTTCGAGGTGGAGCTGCTTGGCGCGCTCGGGCGTCAGCGCGAGGCAAATCAGCCCGCGGCCGTGCTTGGCCATGAAGTTGATGGCGTCGGGCGTGGCCATCTGCGCCGGGATGACGAGGTCGCCCTCGTTCTCGCGCTCCTCGGCATCGACCAGGATGAACATCCGGCCGTTGCGCGCATCCTCGACCACCTCCTCGATGGGAGAGAGGAATTGATGGTCTTTGGCCTTGGGCGCAATCGTCACGGGGCGAGCCTTTCTTGCTCTCTGAGGCGCGCGAGGTAGCGCGCCATGAGATCGACTTCAAGGTTTACCAGATCGCCGGGGCGCCGGTCTCCCCATGTCGTGTGGGCAAGGGTGTAGGGAATGATGTTGACCCCGAAGCGTGCGCCGTCGACGTCGTTAACGGTCAGCGAGACGCCGTCGAGCGCGACCGACCCTTTGCCGGCGATGTAGGGCGCGAGGGGAAGCGGGCTCTCCAGCATAAAGCGGACGCTCTCGCCGTCAGGTTCGCGGGCGAGGATCGTGGCCGTTCCGTCGATATGGCCGGTCACGAGATGGCCGCCGAGCTCGTCGCCGAGCGCGAGTGCGCGTTCGAGATTGATGCGCCGCCCCTCCTGCCAGGAGCCGAGCGTGGTCCGCGCCAGCGTTTCGTTGGACACCTCGACGGCAAAGCGCGCGCCCTCGCCCTTCGCCTTGGCCGTCGCGACGATGGTGAGACAGCAGCCGTCGCAGGCGATCGAGGCGCCCTCGTGGAGGCTCCGGCGCTTGTACGGGCCGGCGATGACGAAACGCGCGCCCCGCCGCTCCTGGAGGGTTCCTACGCCGCTGACAAGGCCGGTGAACATCGCCCTACTCGCCGCCACCAACTCATCCGGTCGGGACCGAAGAAGCGGGTTTCCAACTCGATGAAATGCCCGCTTGCGGTCATCCGATCAAGCCCATCGCCGACAAAAGGCAGGAGGCCGCCCGCGCCAACGGGCTTCGGGCCCTGATAGATAACGGCCTCGTCGATGAGATCGGCATCGAGAAAAGCGCGCGCCACCGAAGGGCCGCCCTCGACCAGCACGCGGGTGATGCCGCGGCTGGCAAGCGTCTCGAGCGCGTCGCGTACGGCAAGGAGACCGTGATCGTCCACGGGCACGGAAACGATCTCGGCACCCCGATCCTGGAGCGCATCGGTATTCGGATGCTCCTCATCGGCGGAGCAGACGAGCCAGACCGGCACCATCAGATCGTCGAACAGGCGCGCTTCCGGGGGCGTCCTGAGACGCCGGTCCAAGACCACCCGAACCGGCGAGCGGCAGGACATGCCGGGAAGGCGGCACGTCAAGCTGGGGTCGTCGGCAAGAATGGTGCCGCGGCCGACAAGGATCGCGTCGTGCCGCGCCCTGAGCAGATGGCCATGGGCGCGCGCGTCAGGACCCGTGACCCACATCGGCGCGCCGTCCCCTTGCGGGATCAGCCCATCGGCGCCGACGGCGAGCTTGAGCGTCACGGCGGGGCGTTCCTCGGTGACGCGAAGGATATGGCCGAGGGTGACGGCCCTTGCCTCCTCTTCCAGCACGCCGTCCTTCACGTCGATACCTGCGGCGAGGAGGCGCTCGATGCCGCGGCCCGCTGTGCGGGGGTCGGGATCGCGAAGCGCAATCACGGCCCGCGCCGGCCTTGCCGCGGCAACCATCTCGGCGCAGGCTGCGCCCCTTCCCCCCTGGTGGGCGCAAGGCTCGAGCGTGACATAGAGCGTGGCGCCGCGCGCCGCGGCGCCGGCCCGCTCGAGTGCAATCGCTTCGGCGTGGGGGCGGCCTCCCGGCGCCGTCCAGCCGCGGGCGAGAACTTCGCCGCCCGGCGCCACGACGATCGCGCCCACGGACGGGTTGGGCCAAGTCTGGCCAAGTCCGCGCCGCGCAAGATGAAGCGCCTGCGCCATATGATCCTCGTCGCTCAGGCTCATTGGCTTGATGTGGGGTCCAGGCCTAGTCTTCGATAGGGGCTGACGCCTTGCCGCCGGTCGGCTCGTCGTCGTCATCGGTCGCGGCGAGTTCGCCCAGCAGCGCCTCGAAATCCTTGGCCTCGCGGAAATTCTTGTACACGGAGGCGAAGCGTACATAGGCGACGTCGTCGAGCGCCTTGAGCGCCTCCATCACCAGGCGCCCGATGGTCTCGGACCTGATGTCGTTCTCGCCCATATTCTCGAGACGGCGCACGACGCCGCTCACCATGCGCTCGACCCGCTCGGGATCGACGGGCCGCTTTCTGAGCGCGATTTGCACCGAGCGCATCAGCTTGTCGCGGTCGAATGGCATGCGCCGCCCGCTCCGCTTGACGACCGTCAACTCGCGCAGCTGCACCCGCTCGAAGGTGGTGAAGCGGCCGCCGCAATCGGCGCAGACGCGGCGCCGCCGAATGGTGCTGTGATCCTCGCTCGGGCGCGAGTCCTTCACTTGCGTGTTGGTGCTGCCGCAATAAGGGCATCGCATGGGCGACGGCCCTCCCCTGTTGTCACCTCACGCGAGACTGACGCGACCCTAACGGTAAATCGGATAGCGCTCGCAAAGTTCGATGGCACGCTTCTTCACGCTCGCCTCTACCGCGGCATTGCCTTCATCGCCTTTGGCGGCGAGGCCGTCGAGAACCTCGATAATCATGCCGCCGATCTGCTGGAACTCGGCGATGCCGAATCCGCGCGTCGTGCCCGCCGGCGAACCGAGGCGGATGCCTGACGTCACGGCCGGCTTCTCCGGATCGAACGGGACGCCGTTCTTGTTGCAGGTAATGTTGGCGCGGCCGAGCGCGACCTCGGCGGCCTTGCCGGTGAGCTTCTTCGGCCTGAGATCGACCAGCATCAGATGCGTGTCGGTGCCGCCGGAGACGAGCGCGACTCCGCCCTTGACCAGAGTCTCGCCGAGCGCCTTGGCGTTGTCGATGACGGACTTGATGTAGAGCTTGTACTCGGGGCGCAGCGCCTCGCCGAACGCCACCGCCTTGGCGGCGATGACATGCATCAGCGGGCCGCCCTGGAGGCCGGGGAACACGGCGGAGTTGATCTTCTTGCCGATCTCCTCGTCGTTGGAGAGCACCATGCCGGCGCGCGGTCCGCGCAGCGTCTTGTGGGTCGTGGTGGTGCAAACATGGGCATGGGGCAGAGGGCTCGGATGCAGCCCCGCCGCGACGAGCCCCGCGAAATGCGCCATATCGACCATCAGAATCGCGCCGACGGAGTCGGCGATTTGCCGGAAGCGCTTAAAGTCGATGACGCGCGGATAGGCCGAACCGCCGGCGATGACGAGGGCCGGCTTGTGCTCCTTGGCGAGCCGCTCGACCTCGTCATAGTCGATGCGGTTGTCGGTCTTGGTCACGCCGTATTGCACGGCGTTGAACCACTTGCCGGAGAGATTGGGCGGCGCGCCATGCGTCAGGTGCCCGCCATGGGCGAGCGACATGCCGAGCACCGTGTCGCCCGGCTTGATGAGCGCGAGCATCACCGACTGGTTGGCTTGCGAGCCGGAATGCGGCTGGACGTTGGCGAAGGCGCAGTTGAACAGGCGCTTGGCGCGGTCGATGGCGAGCTGCTCGACCACATCGACATATTGGCAGCCGCCGTAATAGCGCCGTCCTGGATAGCCTTCGGCATATTTGTTGGTGAGCAGGGTGCCGGCAGCGTCAAGCACGGCCTGAGAAACGATGTTCTCCGAGGCGATCAGCTCGATCTCGTGCTGCTGGCGCTCGGCCTCGTTCTCGATCGCTCCCCAAACCTCGGGGTCGGCCTCTTCCAGATGCTTGGTGAAGAAGGCACTCTCGCGCGCCTCGGCGCGTCTTGCATCACTTGCCGTCATGGCTGACTGCTCCTCGAGCTCACATGCGCCCGCTTGAGGACCCCACGCACGGGCTGGCGCCACGCGCTCTCTTCCTGCAAGCGTTTGGCTGGCTCTACCACATGTCGCGAGGGCGCGCCAGCAACAGCGCTAGGCATGGGGCGGGAAAGAGGGGCGCTGCGGCGCCCTATCGATCGCCGGACTGGCCGATCAATAGGCTGAAGCGGTCGTGGAGGCGCCGTCGAGGCCGTAGATGTCAGGACGGAAATTGACCTGACCATCGGGCGTGCCCCAGGCGGTGATATAGGCAAGATAGACGGGAAGCGGCTTTGCGAGCTTCACGTCGACCTGCTCGCCCGTCTGTTTCATCGAGACGATCCGTTCGTAGCTCCAGCCCGGATTGTCGCGCAGGATCCACGCAACCAAGGTCTCGACATTGTGCACGCGCACGCAGCCCGAACTCTCAAACCGCACCGCGCGGCCGAACAGCCCCTTGAGCGGGGTGTCGTGCATGTAGACGCTGTCCTTGTTCGGGAAGTTGATCTTGACGAAGCCGAGCGAGTTCTCTTCCCACGGAAGCTGCCGGAAATTGTAGTTGTAGACGTCCGGGCTGTTCCAATCGATCTGGCGCGGGTCGAGCGGATTGCCGGCCGCATCGAAGGCCTGCATGCGATAGGAGGCAAGCATGTCCTGTCCCCTGCGGGCGAATTCACGGCCCTTCGGGATCAGGTCCTTGTGGATGATCGTGCGCGGCACGTACCAATACGGATTGAAATTGATCTCCTGAATCTTGCTGGAGATTTCAGGGGTCGGGCGTTCGGGCTTGCCGACAACGGCGGCATGACGTGACACGACCTCGCCGCCCGCGACGGCTTCGACCTGCGCCGCCGGGATATTGACCACGACGTAGCGGCTGGGCGCGTTGGGCGCGAGGCCCTGCAACCGCTTCAGACTGGCCTGGAGTTGCGCGAGCCTGAGATAGGCCGGTGTGTTCAACGCCTGGATCGTCGCCTTGCTATCAATGACCCCCGTTGCCGGGAGGCCATGGCGCGCTTGAAAGATCTTCACGGCCCCGACAACGGCCGCGTCGTACTCGCCGGGAACGCTTTGACCATAGAGGTCGCCGGAGATTTCGAGCCGGCGCTGCAAAATTTCGACTTCCTGACCGCGCTGGCCGGGTTTCATCACTTTGGCCGGGACCATTGGCCATCCGCCCTGGCCCGCGATCGCTTGATACTTCGCGATCGCGGCCTTCGTGGCCTCGATATTGCGCGCGGCAAGCGTGGGTGAGCCGAGCGCGGGATTGGTGATCAGCAAGGCCTCGGGATCGTCGCTTGGGAGCTCCGAGGCATGCGGTGCCGTGACGGGATCAGGGCCGGCGCCCTGCCAACTCCGATTCGACTTGCCGCCGCCGAAGAAAGGAAACAAGCCCTGGCGGCCGGGTTGCTGCTGCGGCTGGGGCTGCGGCTCGTCTTGCAGCTGTTCCTGCTGCTGATTCTTGCCGGTCAGCCAGGAAAAGGGGCCGGCCTCGGCCGGGACGAGGCTCACCGCGAGAAGCGCGACAGCGAATCCCGTTGCAGCGAGGGACGCCCCGCCACTGCCACCCTGCCATTTCAGCATGCGCCGCTCCCGTCTCTTGCGGCTATATCCCGCTCGAATATAAGCGCTTTTGCCCTGGCACTCTAGCTCTAATGCCCTAACGAGGCGTCACAATCGGCTGAACCACCCGGCTCTTCGGGGCCCGCGTCCTGACTGAGAGCTAGATTTGCGACACCACCAACACAGAACAGATGCCGACGGCGCCTCATTTCCCCTGGTAAGCGGGAAGTGGGTATAGCCAATGAATGGGGCGGTTTTGCGCTGAAGACGGCGCGCGGCTGCTATGCTGTACGGCCCCCGCAGGGCTGGTCCCCGGGGCCTGGAAGCCTCGCGCTTCCGTTGCGGCTTAGAGTTGGTAGCGGATCTGATCGGTCCAGAATCGCTCGAGCCGGATCAGCGCCTTGTTGAGCACTTCGAGATCGTCGGTGCCGATGCCGCCAACCTGCTCGAGCGATTTGAGCTGGCGCTGATAGAGACCGCTCACCACCCGGCAGATCTCCCGCCCCTTTTCGGTGAGCTTCACCCGCACGGACCTGCGGTCGACGGTCGAACGCTGATGATCGATATAGCCTGCGTCGACGAGCTTCTTGAGATTGTACGAGACGTTCGAGCCGAGATAGTAGCCGCGGCTCGTCAACTCGCCTGCCGTCAGCTCGGCATCGCCAATATTGTAGAGCAACAGTGCCTGCACACTGTTGACATCCGAACGTCCCAGACGTTCGAACTCATCCTTGATCACGTCAAGAAGCAATCGGTGAAGCCGCTCGATGAGCTTCAAAGAAACAAGATATCGGTTCTTGAGGTCGTCTGCCTCGCCGACGTTCTCACGCATCCCCATGTTCAGGGCCACAGTCATTCGCCTACCCTCGTTAGTTGTTGTTAAAAGCCCAACTTAACCAACACTATAGGGGCGGCAACCTAAAGACCGCTTAAGCGAGACGCTTAAGATTGCATGAAATTCTAGCATGAAGTTGCGTCAATGTTAGCCCGCGTTTGAGCCCAGGCCTCAAAAACCAGGGGTCGGGCTCGCCAGGACGAGCTCATCCTCCGTAGGCGTCGTAAATAGGCGCTCGACCGCCGCATCGTCGACGGCTTCGAGGCTCGCCGGCCGCCAATCGGGGGCGCGGCCTTTGCCGGCGATCCGAGCCGCGATCCCTTCGCGGTAATCGTGACTGCCGATCAGATGCGAGGCGAGGCGGAATTCGAGCTTGAGGGCTCCGGCAAGATCGAGCGACTTTCCGCGCCGGTATTGGGCGAAGGCGATCTTCAGCGAGGTTGGCGACTTTTCGCGCATCGCGGCAGCGGTCTCGCGCGCGAACGCTTCATCTTCGCCGTGCTCCGCGTCGAGCCGGTGCAGGATCGCTTCGACCGACGGCGCGGAGAAGGCGCGATCGATCAGCGGCGTGTGGCGCACGAGCTCGCCTTCGCCGGGATCGCGATGGAGTCCGTCGAGCAGCCGGTCGATCGGATGGTTGTCGCTCAGAGCGTCCTTGATGACGCCGAAATGCGCCGCCGGAATCGTGTGACTGACGAGACGCTGGCGATAGGCTTCGGCGGGCCCGATGATCCGTCCCGTCAACGCAAGATAGAGGCCGGTCATGCCGAGCAGCCGCGGCAAGAAATAGGTGCCGCCGATATCGGGCAAAAAGCCGATACCGACCTGCGGCATGCCGAAGCGGTAACCCTCGCCAGCGACGCAATGCGTCCCGTAAAGACTGATGCCGATGCCGCCGCCGAGCACGAGCCCGTTGATGAGGGGTACGTTCGGCCTGATGAATTTCTCCAGCACGAACACATGGCTGTAGGCCGCGCGGTAGAACTCCTTGATCGCGGCAGTGGCCCCCTGCTCGCTCCATTCCTGCAAGATCTTGAGATCGCCGCCGCTGCAAAATACCGACGGATGCGTCGACTGCATCACGACGCCGTAGATGTGAGGCGCCGGCGCCCAGGCGCGATATTGCGCACTCAGCGCCTCGAACATTTCGCGGGTCAACGCGTTGAGACGGGCTGGCCGGTCGAGCGTCACCACGCCGGCGCGGTCGATTTCCTCGAAGCTTATGCCCAGCGCTTCGGACAAAATGCGATGTCTCCCGCCGGAATTCGGTGTAATGACGCCAAGCGATCAGCGCCGCTCCTGGCGCGACAAAAGGGCCCGCGGCAGCTAGCACTCAATCCTTGAAACCACAAGCTTCGCAACAACGGCAATCGGTCTTCTGACATGACCCAGACCCCGCTCGCCTGGCTCGGTCTCGTTCTTTTCATCGCGCTTCCGGTTGCGGCTCACGCGGAACTGGCCGACCTTCCGCCGTTGCCGGAACGCAATCCCTTGCGCGCGCCGGTTGAGGCCAAGCCCGTTCTGCCGGGCGATCGGCCGACCGTGCCTTGGACCGAGGCCGAGATCGCCGCCGCCGCGGCGCAGTGCAAGGAACTCCTGACCGGTGACCCGCTCGACTACGAGCTCCTGCCGCCGATCAAGGAAGGCTTGTGCGGGACGCCGGCGCCGGTCCTGCTGCGGGCCGTGGGCCATGATCCGAAAGTCGTGATCGAGCCGCCGGCGACCATGAGCTGTCCCATGGCCGATGTGCTCGGCGAATGGCTGCGCGACACCGTCCAGCCGGAAGCCAAGGACGTGTTCGGAAGCGCCGTGGTCAGGATCCAGAACGCCTCCTCCTATGTTTGCCGCAACCGCTATGGTGGCGCCAACACCCAGTTAAGCGAGCACGCGCTCGCCAACGCGTTCGACGTTTCGGAATTCGTGCTCGACAATGGCGAGCGCATCACCGTGCTCGACCATTGGCCGCATGTCGCGACCACGCCGCTGCCTGAACCCAATCCGGCGCGCGTCGAGGGCGCGGCTGCGAGCGCTTCCACGAAACAGGAGGCCGGCGATCGCGCCCAGGGAGTCGTCACCCCGGCGAAGGCCGACAGCAAGACGCCGCCTTCGCCGCCTCCGGTCGCCGAAGAGTCCGCGCCCGATCCCAAGAGCCAATTCGTCACGTCGCTGTTTGAAAAAGCCTGCCGGCGTTTCGGCACGGTGCTCGGCCCGAACGCCAACGAAGCGCACAAGGATCACTTCCATCTCGACATGAAGAAGCGAAAGGGGCCTTTCTGCGAGTAGGCTCCGCGCCCCCAAGCGCGTCATACCGGCGAAAGCCGGTATCCAGAATCACAAGCGCGGTGCAGGGCACCCCTGGATTCCGGCTTGCGCCGGAATGACGTAACTGCCGCTTGAGCGCGAAAGGGCAAACCATATCGGGCGAGAGGCGTTGGCACGTGCGAAGCTCAGATGCTAGTTTGCCGCGAAGTGGATGGCAGCATGCCAGAACGCGAGCGGTTGGAGATGACGGCTCCGAAAGACAAGACAATTTCGTTGCGCAGCGAGCGCGCGAAGCGCGCGGGCGCGGCGCCCGAGCCGGTCAAAGGACCGGGTTTCCCCGCGACGCGGATGCGGCGCAATCGCCGCAGCGATTGGTCGCGCAGGCTCGTGCGCGAGAGCTCGCTCACAAGCTCTGACCTGATCTGGCCGATCTTTCTCATTGAAGGCACGGGCGCCCGCACCCCGGTCGCCTCCATGCCGGGAGTGGAGCGGCTCTCGATCGACCTTGCCGTCAGGGCGGCCGAAGAGGCGCGCGCGCTCGGCATCCCGGCGATCGCCGTCTTTCCCAACACGGATCCCGCCTTGCGCGACGAGGCGGCGAGCGAGGCGGTCAATCCGGGCAATCTCGTGTGCCGAGCCGTGCGCGCGATCAAACAGGCGGTGCCGGAGATCGGCATCGTCTGCGACGTCGCGCTTGACCCTTACACGAGCCATGGCCACGACGGGCTTCTGATCGGCGGCGAGATCGACAACGACCGCACGATCGAGGTCTTGATCCAGCAGGCGCTCGTCCAGGCCGAGGCCGGCTGCGACATCCTCGCCCCTTCCGACATGATGGATGGCAGGATCGGCGCCATCCGCGCCGCGCTCGAGGCGCAGGGCTTTGCCAACACGCAGCTCCTCGCCTACGCGGCGAAATATGCCTCGGCCTTCTATGGACCGTTTCGCGACGCGGTCGGCTCCGGCGCGAGGCTCAAGGGCGACAAGCTGACCTACCAGATGGACCCCGCCAATGGCGACGAGGCGCTCCGCGAAGTCGCCCTCGACATCGCCGAGGGCGCCGACATGGTGATGGTCAAGCCGGGGCTCCCCTATCTCGACATCGTGTGGCGGGTGAAAGAGACCTTCAAGGTCCCGACCTTCGTCTATCAGGTCTCGGGCGAGTATGCGGCGCTCGTGGCGGCGGCGGAACGCGGCTGGCTCGACCGGGAGCGCGTGATGCTGGAGAGCCTGATGGCGTTCAAGCGCGCCGGCGCCGACGCGATCTTCACCTATTTCGCGCTCGAAGCGGCGAAGCTGCT
>CAYMJW010000075.1:0-1606 GCA_964390455.1 uncultured Methyloceanibacter sp.
CATCGTGTTCCTGGCCATCAACGATTGGAGACAACCATGCATAGATTACTGATCGCTTCCGCCTTCGTTCTCTCGCTCTCCGGCATTGCCGTCGCGAAAGAGGAGGGGATTCCAAATCCCTACTTTGTCGCGATGCATAAAGAGAGCGGGGCTTGCGTGATCATGAACAAGGCTCCCAACCCCAAGTTCTTCACGTCCATGGGCACGTACGATTCCATGGACGCCGCGCATAAGGCCATGGGCGGCATGAAGGAGTGTGCGTAAGCACGACTGACGGGCGTCCGCTCCCCTTCGAAGCGGACGCTCCTTTTCTCGCGTGGCGCCGTTGAGCCATATCAAGGCGGGCGACTGCCCGTGCCGCTATCGTGGTCCGAAATCTCTCAAGACGCGCGAGATCAGGGAGATGCGCCATGAGTACGGGCCTCGACACGTTCGACAAGACCGTCCAGGAATCGAATCTTTGGCTGAAGGACGTGATGGAGCGGCTCGACACGACCGACCGTCACCACGCTTATTCCACCTTGCGCGCCGTGCTGCATGCGCTGCGCGACCGCATCGGCGCCGAGAGTGCGGCCCATCTCGGCGCGCAATTGCCGATGCTTCTGCGCGGCTTGTTCTATGAGGGCTGGGACCCGACCGGCAAGCCGACCAAGGAACGGCACGAGGCGGCGTTCCTCGACCGTGTCGCCAAGGAGCTGCCGCGGGCGCAAGAGGGCGAGGTCGAGCAGGGGACTTATGCGGTGCTCGACGTGCTGTCCAAGCACATCGACCGCGCGACGGCGGTGAAGCTTGCCGGCATGTTCCCACTCGAGCTGCGAAAGTTCTGGCCGGCCTTCATCCAGAGCGCGGCGCGCGAGCGCCAATCCGGCGCCGCGTGAGCGCTAGCGGCTCTTGCCCTTGAAGGCGCGGGTGCCGGGCTTGCCGGACTTCGAGCGCGGCCCGGATTTCCGCAACGCGGCGAGCGGCATCTCGCGGTTATGCGGGCCCATCTCGTCGAGCGACGGCTTATGCGGCCGGGTTGGATCGATCTCCGCCGCCGCATATTCGAGTTCCGCCTGGCGCGCGAGCGGGTCGCTGGCGACGGCGAGCGCCATCTGACGCAGGCGCTTGACCTCGTCCCTGAGCCGCGCCGCTTCCTCGAATTCGAGATCGGCGGCTGCCGCGCGCATCCGCTTCTCCATGTCGGCGATGACATTTTCGAGATTGTGCCCGATCAGCGCCTGGTCCTCTTCGCCGAAACCAACGCCGGCATCGACCAGCACATGGTCGCGCTCATAGACGCTCGCGAGAATGTCGCCGATGTTCTTCTTCACGCTCTCCGGCGTGATGCCGTTCGCCACGTTCCACGCCGTCTGCTTCTCGCGCCTTCGATTGGTCTCGGCGATGGCGCGTTCCATCGAGCCGGTCATGCCGTCGGCATAGAGGATCACGCGGCCGTCGATATTGCGTGCGGCGCGGCCGATGGTCTGGATCAGCGAGGTCTCCGAGCGCAGGAAGCCCTCCTTGTCGGCATCGAGGATGGCGACGAGCGCGCATTCGGGAATGTCGAGGCCCTCGCGTAACAGATTGATGCCGACCAGAACGTCGAAGGCGCCGAGCCGCAGGT
>CAYMJW010000075.1:1616-13023 GCA_964390455.1 uncultured Methyloceanibacter sp.
GCCTGAGATCGCGGATGATCTCGATGCGCTCGAGCGTCTCGACATCGGAATGCATGTAGCGCACGCGAATGCCCTGCTCATGCATGTACTCGGTCAGGTCCTCGGCCATGCGCTTGGTGAGCGTGGTGACGAGCACGCGATAGCCTTGCGCGATCACCTTGCGCGCCTCGTCGATCAGATCGTCGACTTGGGTCGAAGCCGGGCGTATCAGGACGGGCGGATCGACCAGGCCGGTCGGACGGATCACCTGCTCGGCGAAGACGCCCCCGGTCTGCTCCAATTCCCACCCCCCCGGCGTGGCCGAGACGTAGATCGTCTGCGGCCGCATCGCGTCCCATTCCTCGAAGCGGAGCGGCCGGTTGTCCATGCAGGAGGGGAGCCTGAAGCCGTACTCGGCCAGCGTCGACTTGCGCCGGTAGTCGCCGCGGAACATGCCGCCGATCTGCGGGATGGTGACATGGCTCTCATCGACGAAGACGAGCGCGTTGTCGGGCAGATACTCGAACAAGGTCGGCGGCGGCTCGCCGGCCTTGCGGCCGGTGAGATAGCGCGAATAGTTCTCGATCCCGGCGCAGGAGCCGGTCGCCTCGATCATCTCCAGATCGAACAGCGAGCGCTGCTCGAGCCGTTGCGCCTCGAGCAGGCGGCCCGCGCCGTGCAACTCGTTGAGCCGCGCCTTCAGCTCCTCCTTGATGCCGCGGATCGCCTGCTTGAGCGTCGGCTTCGGCGTCACGTAGTGCGAGTTGGCGTAGACCTTGACCATGCTGAATTCGTCGGTCTTGGCCCCGGTCAAGGGATCGAACTCGGTGAGGGCCTCGACCGTGTCGCCGAACAGCGAGATGCGCCAGGCGCGATCCTCCAGATGCGCGGGCCACATTTCGATCGTGTCGCCGCGCACGCGAAAAGAACCGCGCATAAAATTCACGTCATTGCGCCGGTATTGCAGCGCCACGAGATCGGCCATCAGCTGGCGCTGTTCGACCTTGTCGCCGCGCTTCAGGCTCAAGGTCATCGCCGTATAGGTCTCGACCGAGCCGATACCGTAGATGCAGGACACGCTCGCCACGATGATGACGTCGTCGCGCTCGATCAGCGCGCGGGTCGCCGCGTGGCGCATGCGGTCGATCTGCTCGTTGATCGATGAATCCTTCTCGATGTAGGTGTCGGTGCGCGGGATATAGGCCTCGGGCTGGTAGTAGTCGTAATACGAGACGAAATACTCGACCGCGTTGTCGGGGAAGAAGCTCTTGAACTCGCCATAGAGCTGGGCGGCCAGCGTCTTGTTCGGCGCCAGCACGAGCGCAGGCCGCTGCGTCGCCTCGATCACCTTGGCCATGGTGAAGGTCTTGCCCGAGCCGGTGACGCCGAGCAGCACCTGGTCGCGTTCCTCGGCGTTCACTTGCGCGACAAGCTCGGCGATGGCGTGCGGCTGGTCGCCTTTTGGCTCGAGTTCCGACTGGAGGCGCAAAGGGACGCCGCCCTCGCTCTTTTCGGGCCGGGGCGGACGATGCGGCGTGAAGGGCGAGACGGCGCCGGTGACCAGCGGGTGCTCCTGCATCAAAGGCTGCGAAGCCTCGCCGAAGCCCGGCGGTCGGCGGTCTGCGCCGAGCGGCAGGCCGGCCTGCTCGCCGGTGACGGCGCGCGGCTCGGCGCGAGAGCCGAAGGTCTTGGCGACGCGATGGGGCATGGGCCGAATATGGCCGCGGGGAGGGGACTTGGCTAGTGCCCCGGCGGGCGCTGCAGGAAGGGGCGCGGCGTCCGAGGGCAAACCGTCATACCGGCGAAAGCCGGTATCCAGAGTTACAGACGCTTGTGTGCGGCCCCTGGATTCCGGCTTTCGCCGGAATGACGAGCGGGAGGTTATGAGGAGACTGAAGTTGTAAACTGGTTTCGGGTACAAAGGGGCTCCGAACCGCGCGAGAAATCCCAGTCATGAGCCTGCTTTCCCTCTCCCATGACGTGCCGCTATGGGTCTTGACCCTGCTCGTCATTCTCGCCGCTTGCGCCTATGCCATCGGCCTCATGCTGGCGACACGGCTCCTCTACGGCCTGGATAGGCTAGCCCTGAACAACGAGGTGGCCGGATTCAAATTTGCCGTCATCGGCGTGTTCTACGCGGTGCTGCTCGCCTTCATCGTCGTCGCCGTGTGGGAGGATTTTCGTGAGACCGAATCGACCGTTCGCGACGAGGCCAAGGCGGCCGTCGACTTGCACCGGGTCACCTTTGCGCTGCCGGGCGAGGCCGGCGCCGACATCCGGGAGCACCTCATCGCCTACACCAAGGACGTGCGCGAACATGAATGGCCGACCATGGCCCTCGGCGAACCGAGCGACATCGTCGCCAAGGACCTCGACCGGCTGACCAAGGCGGTGTTCAGCGTCAATCCCGCGACGTCGCAGGAACTGGCGCTCTATCAGGACGCGCTGCGGCTGCTCGCGCGGCTTACGGATAACCGCAACGAGAGGCTCGACAGCGCCGACGGCTCGGTGCCGGGAATCCTCTGGTTCACGCTGATCGCAGGTGGCTTGATCACGCTTGGCTATCCCGCCTTTTTCGGCTCGACCCATGTGCTGGCGCAAGTTCTCATGACCGCGGCGCTGGCCGTGCTCGTCGCGGTCGCCCTCCTGCTCGGCCTTGTCTTCGACTATCCCTTCACCGGCGACGTGCAGGTCTCGGCCGCCCCGTTCGAGCACGCCTTGCGCGAGATGCCGGCGGTCTGGCCTCCGCCTTGAGGCGATCTTGCTCGGCTCAGACGATCGCCCCGAACCCGGTACAGACGGGGTGCCGGGGCGAGGCCGATGTCGCCGCAAGACATTGAAATAATTATCATATCCGCTCTGCAAGCCCGGGACCAGGCGACGCAAAGGCTCGCGAGACATCGCAGTCTTGCCGGGAATGTTTCCAGGACGAACCTGTTCCTTTTTTGCGCCGCGAACCACGTTTGGGACGATCGGCGCGTTCAGCTTCTTGCGGATGAACCAACCGAGAGTGTCACTTTCGCGGGGATCGTCGTATAATGGAGAAAATGATTGACTCGTCCCGCAGGACGGCAAGCCTGGACGAGGTGAAGCGTGAGTCGTGCAGGTCCATGTCCGTTTGAGCGGTCGAGTGCGGCATCTAGGGAGAATCGGAGCACAAGCCATGGCGATGAAGAAGAGTGGGAAGAAGCGCACAGCGAGCAGAAAGAAGAGCGCGGGGGCAAAGAAGACGAGCGCGCGCAAGACCGCCGCGAAGAAAAAGACCGCCGCGAAGAAAACAGCCGCCAGGAAGCCGGCGAAGCGCGCCGCGGCAAAGAAAGCCCCGGCCCGGAAGACCGCCGCACGCAAGGCGGCGAAGAAGCCGGCGCGTAAAGCTCCGGCCCGCAAACCTGCGGCCGCGAAACGCGCGGCCCCCAAGCCAGCAGCGCCCAAAGCAGCGCCTGCGCCGATGGCGCCGCGCCCTGCGACGCCGCCGATGGCAGCCCCGGTCCGTCCGGCCCCCTCGCCCGGCATGGGTGGCGGCATGCCGCCCCGGCCGGCAAGCCCGATGGGCGGGGGAGCGCCTGCACCGAGCGCACCGCGCCCGGCGACGCCATCGCCATCGACGGGACCAAGCCCGCAGCCTTACCGCCCGTCATGGGCGCGCGACGACGACGACATGTAAACGCGATGGGGGAGGGCCCGCCGGCTCTCCCTCTCACTGCCTGAGACATTGTCGGCTTGAGTATCGCGGCGACCGGCGATTCGCGCAGCGCTTCGGCGCGCCCGCATGCGAGGCGATGCAACGCCCGCTTTGTCACCGCGCCGGTGCGGGACGGCGCGTTCCGCGCGGGACTAGACCCCCCTGAACAAATTGCCGACCGCGAGGATCACGTAAGCGATGACCGCGACCCAGAATCCGTTCTCAGAGAAGAAGGGAATCTGCGCGAAACTGCCGATCACGGCCAAAGCCCACAAAATCGCCGAAACGATGAAGACCACTGTCGACGGTGCTGATAAAGTCATCTCTTGCCCCCATTGTTGACGAGCGGACTGTAATCGTTTTCTTTGCAAAATCGAGGGGGTTTACTCTTTTGGGCGCGACGTTCAGGCTGGGGCGGGGTGCTGTCATGAAAGCGGCGAGTGAGGAGGGTGCGCGATGCGTCCAATGACGCGGTTGATCCTGGGGACCGCTTCTCTCGCGGTCATTTTCGCCGCGGTCGCGTTCGGCTTGCCGTCCCACGTCACCGTGACGCGATCGGTGGTCGTCAACGCGCCGGAATCCGCGATCTTTCCCTATCTCAACAATCTGCACCAATTCAAAGAATGGTCGCCCTGGAACGCGCGCGATCCGGAATTGGCGCTGAGCTATGGCGGTCCTGAAAGCGGCCAAGGGGCGCGGGTCACCTGGACCAGCAAGAAGCCCTCGATCGGCACCGGCAGCATGGAGATCAGCGAGAGCCAGCCCAATCGCCGCATCGACCTTGCCGTGAATTTCAACGGCTTGGAGGGCACGAGCGCCTACGACATCGTTCCGGCGGGCTCCGGCAGCAAGGTCATCTGGACTTTTGGCCACGAGTCGGGTTCGAACCCGCTGGAGCGGTGGAAGGCCTTGATGCTCGACGGCTTCGTCGGGGCCGAGTATCGCGCGGGCCTCGACCGGTTGAAGGAAAAGATCGAGTCCGAGCGGCGGCCGACGATGCCGGCGATCGTCCCAACGCCGCAGGCCGGTGTGCCGCTGCAGCCCGGACAGCCTGCCGCGGCCCTTCCACCAGGCGCAGCGCCGCTCCCGGGGACGGCAGCGCCCCAGGGTGCGGCGGTCGCGCCGGGTCAAACGGCGCCACAAGCCGGAGCGGCCGCGCCCGCCGGTGCGGCCCCGCCGCAGGCGGGCACGCCCCCCGCCACGCAGCCGGCGGCGGCCTCCACGGCCCCGAAGAAAAAGAAGCGGCAGCAGCAGTAGCCCGGCGGCGAAAGTTCCGAGAACTGAAGCTCTTAGAGCTTCTGCTCGTCATCCGGCGCGGGCGCTTGAGGCTCGGCCGTGATCGCTTCGATGATGAGCCGAAGCGGGCCCGCAACCGATGGGTCAAGCGGTACGCAGGTGCCGCCTGTGGCATCGTCGCTCGCGGCAGAATCGCCTTGCGCCAAATGCGGATCGACCACCTTTGGGCCGGCGACCCGATACGCGCGCGAATTTCCGCTGGCGGTGGTGACGATGATGCGGTCTCCGACCGCAAACTCGCTTCTCATCGCGCCATAGTGCCGCGAAACGCCGGCGGCAGCCGGCGACAGCATGCTTTGGCCGCGAACGTCCCTGATCACCGCCGCGCTCAAGCCAAGGCGGGGCACTCTTCCCGTCGTGGCGGCGGGCGTTCCGGCCCAAGACTCCGTCGAAGACTCGGTCCAAGGCCAAGCCGAAGATTGCTCCGCCAGCGCCCGGTCCCAGGCGCTCTCGCGTAGCGCTTGCGTCAACTCGGACGGCGCGGGAAGCGGTAGCGTGAGAACAAGCCCAGCGGCGATCGCGCCGCCGGCAGTCGCTCCCACGACCCACCCGCGCTTGGCGCGCGAGCCGGGAAAGAGGAGGAGGAGCTGCGCCAACCCCCGTAGTGGCATCAGATCCTCCTCCCAACTCGCCGCGGGGAGGTATCGTCGCGGCGGTAGCAGTGCCAATAGACCAGCGTGATCGCACTCATCAGAGTCAACAGGACGGCGCTCGGCGCCGAGACGCTCGGCGCGGAAGAGAAAGCGATCAGGATAAGGGTCAGGAAAAACAACGTGGCCGCGGAACTGCCTGCGTAAAGAGCTTGGCGTCGCTCGGTCATCGATTCGACCTCGTCTGTCGGCACCGGGCAAAACAACCATGCCAATGGGGCGGTGCTTTAGCCAGATTGTGGCCCGGCCGCGCGTCTCCCTGCCACAACTGTGGCGCAAATGCGATTATGCACAGGTCGCGCGTGGCGCGGTCGAGGCTTGCGGGCAATCGCGCCCCCGCTTAGGGTGCGCCCGCTCCGGCCGCCGCTTTTCCGAATCTTTCAGGAGATCGACATGGGACTAGTCGCCCGCACGCTCGAACGGGTCAAGCCGTCGCCGACCATGGCGATCACCAGCAAGGCGCGCGAGCTGAAGGCTGCGGGCTTCGACGTGATCGGCCTTGGCGCCGGCGAGCCCGATTTCGACACGCCCGACAACATCAAGCAGGCGGCCGTCGAGGCCATTCAGCGCGGCGAGACGAAATACACCGCGGTCGACGGCATTCCCGAATTGAAGCGGGCTATCGCGCAGAAGTTTCAGCGCGAGAACGGGCTCGCCTACAAGCCGTCGGAGATCACCGTCGGCAGCGGCGGCAAGCAGGTTCTCTACAACGCGCTGCTCGCCACGCTCGATCCCGGCGACGAGGTGATCGTGCCCTCGCCCTATTGGGTGAGCTATCCCGACATCGTTCTGCTGGCCGGCGCAGAGCCGGTGATCGTCGAGACCAAGCTCGAAGACGGCTTCAAGTTGAAGCCCGAGGTCTTGAAGCGCGCCATCACGCCGCGGACCAAGTGGTTCATCTTCAACTCGCCGTCAAACCCGACCGGCGCGGCCTACACCGCCGCCGAGATCAAGGCGCTCACCGACGTGCTGGTGAAGCACGAGAAGGTGTGGGTGCTCTCCGACGATATCTACGAGCACTTGGTCTATGACGGGTTCAAGTTCACGACGCCCGCCGCGATCGAGCCCAAGCTCAAGGACCGCACGCTGACGCTGAACGGCGTGTCGAAGGCCTATTCCATGACCGGCTGGCGCATCGGCTATGGCGGCGGACCCGAGCCCCTCATCAAGGCCATCGCCACGCTGCAATCGCAATCGACGTCGAATCCCTGCTCGATCAGCCAATGGGCCGCCGTGGAGGCGCTGGAAGGACCGCAGGACTTCCTCAAGGACTGGGTCGCCTCGTTCCAGGAGCGGCGCGATCTCTGCGTCGCGATGCTGAACCAGGCCAAGGGCATCTCCTGCCCGAAGCCCGAGGGCGCGTTCTATGTCTATCCGTCCTGCGCCGGCGTGATCGGCAAGACCACGCGCGGCGGCAAACTCATCGGCAACGACGAGGATTTCGCGACCGCGCTGCTCGAGGAGGAAGGCGTCGCCGTCGTGCATGGCGCGGCGTTCGGGCTCTCGCCCTTCTTCCGCATTTCCTATGCGACCGGAATCAAGGCGCTCGAAGAGGCCTGCCGCCGCATCCAGCGCTTCTGCGGCAATCTCGACTGAGGCGGGAGGACGGCATGCCCGAATTGAAGTTCAGCACCGGCAACCAGATCAAGGGCAAGATCATGGAGATCCGCAAAGGGGCGGTGACGGCCATCGTCTATGTCGCGGTTCCCGGCGACACCATGCTCGAAGCGAGCGTCACCATCCCGGCGCTCGAGACGCT
Source organism: uncultured Methyloceanibacter sp. (assembly GCA_964390455.1). Taxonomy (GTDB): domain Bacteria; phylum Pseudomonadota; class Alphaproteobacteria; order Rhizobiales; family Methyloligellaceae; genus Methyloceanibacter. Next base: position 8,983 of record CAYMJW010000075.1, read on the forward strand.
GAAGCTCTATGAGGGCAAGCCCGTGGTGCTGATGATAAACCCGGGCGACATCATCATCGGCTGCGAATAGGCCACCCGAGAGATCACCTCACCCTGAGGAGGCGCGGGCGGCTTGCCGCCTGCGCCGTCTCGAAGGGTCAGGTTTAAAATGGGGGCTTGGATTTGAGCGTGCTTCGAGACGGGCCCTTCGGGCCCTCCTCAGCATGAGGGAGTCTTTGCTTCGAGACGGGCCCTCGCGGCGAGCCGCTTCGGGCGCTCCTCGGCATGAGGGTGTCCGCCGCTCCCGTCAGGCCGTCATCGTGCTCTTATTGTGGGCGACGCCTTTGGCGGTGAGGAGCTCCTGGAGTTCGCCCGCCTGGAACATCTCGCGCACGATATCGCAGCCGCCGATGAACTCGCCCTTGACGTAGAGCTGCGGGATCGTCGGCCAGTTGGAATAGGCCTTGATCCCTTCGCGGACGCTCATGTCCTCGAGCACGTTGACGTCCCTGAAATCGATGCCGAGATGGTTGAGGATCTGCGCGACTTGATGCGAAAAGCCGCATTGCGGCATGGATTTGTTGCCCTTCATGAACAGCACCACGTCGTTGCCGGCGATCTCCCGCCTGATCCAGTCCTGGACGTCCTGAGCGCTCATTCTCGACCCTCCCTGCCTCACCCGCTTAGCTAGGGCGCCGCCGTCTTCAACGCAAGGGCATGCAAGGCCCCGCCCATGTTTCCCTTCAGCGCCTCATAAACCATCTGATGCTGCTGCACGCGGCTCTTGCCGCGGAACGCCTCCGAGACGATGGTCGCCGAATAATGGTCGCCGTCGCCGGCGAGGTCCTCGATGCGGATCTCGGCGTCGGGAAAGCGCTCCTTGATGAGTCGCGCGATGTCGTCGGCCGCCATGGCCATCGCTTCTCTCCTTGTCCCTTCCGATCTTAGCCGTGGGCCATGAAGCCCGGCAACCAGCCCTCATGCGCGGCCCTGAGCGCGGCCAAGGGGAGCGCTGGCTCGCCGTCAAGCGCGATCGCGTCGCCGCCAACCGTTCCGAGCAGCCTGAGCGGCACTTTGGCCGCGGCCGCCGCCTTGTGGATGGCGTCGGCCTTGTCGGGCGCGGCGGCGATCACGTAGCGGGCCTGGTCCTCGCCGAACCAGGTGGCATGGGGGGGCAGGGGAATTGGCGCCGCGTCCAGCATCACGCCGAAGCCGCCGCCGAGGGCCATCTCGGCGATCGCCACCAATAGCCCCCCGTCCGACACGTCGTGCACCGCCGACAGCGCCCCGCTTCGGATCAGCCCGCGCACCAAATCGCCGGTGCGGCGCTCGGCATCGAGATCGACGGGCGGCGGCGCGCCGAAGGTGCGGTTCAACATCACCTGCATGTACAGCGACTGACCGAGATGGCCCGCCTCTTCCCCGAGCAGCATAAGCACGTCGCCGTCGCGCTTCAGCGCGATGGTCGCCATCGTGTCGATCTCGGGGATGAGGCCGATGCCGCCGATCGCGGGCGTCGGCGGAATGGCGACGCCGTTGGTCTCGTTGTAGAGGGAGACATTCCCGGACACGACGGGGAAGGACAGCGCCGTGCAGGCCTCGGCCATGCCTTCCACCGCGAGCGCGAATTCGCCCATGATCTCGGGCCGCTCCGGATTGCCGAAATTCATGCAGTCGGTGATGGCGAGAGGATCGGCGCCGACCGCTGTGAGGTTGCGCCAGCACTCGGCGACCGCCTGCTTCGCGCCCTCAAACGGATCGGCGGCGCAATAGCGGGGCGTCACGTCGCAGGAGATGGCGAGCCCCTTGCTTGTGCCGTGCACGCGCACCACGGCAGCATCGCCGCCCGGCCTCTGCACCGTGTCGGCCATGACCATGTGGTCGTATTGCTCCCAGATCCAGCGGCGCGAGGCGAGCGCAGGCGAGCCCATCAGGCACGCGAGCGCGCTAAGCGCGCTGTTCGGGGCGGGCACCGAATCGGGCGCGACGGTTTCCTGCAACGCGGTCTTGGTCCACGGCCGCTCGTAAACCGGCGCGGCGTGCGCGAGCGCGGCAAGCGGGATGTCCGCCTCGACCATGCCGCGATGGCGTACGACCAGGCGCCCGGTGTCGGTGGTGTAGCCGATGATGGAGAAATCGAGCTCCCATTTCCGGAACACGCGCTCGGCGATCTTCTCGGAGCCGGGCTTCAGGATCATGAGCATGCGTTCCTGGCTCTCCGACAGCATCATCTCGTAGGCGGTCATGCCTTCTTCGCGGGTCGGCACCCGGTCGAGCTCGATCTCGATGCCGACCCCGCCTTTGTCGGCCATCTCGACCGAGGAGGAGGTGAGACCCGCGGCGCCCATGTCCTGAATGGCGACGATGGCGTCCTCCGCCATCAGCTCGAGGCAGGCTTCGAGCAAAAGCTTCTCGGTGAACGGGTCGCCCACCTGCACGGTCGGGCGCTTCTCTTGCGAGGCGTCGTCGAACTCGGCCGACGCCATGGTCGCGCCGTGAATGCCGTCGCGGCCCGTCTTCGAGCCGACATAGACGACGGGGTGACCGATGCCCTTCGCCGCCGATGTGAAGATGCGGTTCGCGTCCGCAAGCCCGACGCACATGGCGTTGACCAGGATATTGTCGTTGTAGCGCGGATCGAAATTGGTCTCGCCGCCGACCGTCGGCACGCCCATGCAATTGCCGTAGTCGCCTATCCCTGAGACGACGCCGGCCACGAGGTGCTTCGTCTTGGGGTGGTCGGGCGCGCCGAATCTGAGCGCGTTCATGTTGGCGATCGGCCGCGCGCCCATGGTGAACACGTCGCGCATGATGCCGCCGACGCCGGTCGCGGCGCCCTGATAGGGCTCGATATAAGACGGGTGGTTGTGACTCTCCATTTTGAAGATCGCCGCCTGGCCGTCGCCGAGATCGACCACGCCCGCGTTCTCGCCCGGGCCGTGGATGACCTGCTTGCCTTCGGTGGGGAGCTTCTTCAGCCACACCTTCGAGGATTTGTACGAGCAGTGCTCCGACCACATCACCGAGAAGATGCCGAGCTCGGTCAGCGACGGCTCGCGGCCGAGCGCGCCGACCATCAGCTTGTATTCGTCCGGGCTGAGGCCGTGTTCGGCGACGATCTCGGGGGTAATGCCTTCCGCTGCCTCTGCCGCGCGCGCCGCGATGTTCAATGGAGCGTCTCCACCAGCGAGAGGAACATCTTGGCGCCGTCGGTGCCGCCGAGCCCGGGATCGGCGAGCCGCTCCGGATGCGGCATCAGACCGAGGACCCTTCCGGTCTCGTTGTAGATGCCCGCGATGTTGCGGCGCGAGCCGTTGGGATTGGCGGCATCGGTGACCTCGCCCGTCTCGCTACAATAGCGGAACGCGACGCGGCCTTCGCCTTCGAGACGGTCGAGCGTCGCCTCGTCGGCGAAATAGCTGCCGTCCTTGTGGGCGATGGGAAAGCGGACGACTTCGCCGCTTTTGTAGCGGCGGGTGAACAGCGAGTCGTTGCGTTCAACGCGCAGGAGCACGTCGCGGCAAATGAATTTGAGCGTGGCGTTCCGCATCAGCACGCCGGGGAGCAGTCCGGCCTCGGTGAGAACCTGAAAGCCGTTGCAGATGCCGAGCACGGGCGTGCCGGCGCGGGCGCGCGCCACCACCTCGCGCATTACCGGGGAATGCGCCGCCATCGCGCCCGAGCGGAGATAGTCGCCATAGGAGAACCCGCCCGGCAGCACGATCAGGTCGCTCGCCGGGATCTCCGAATCGCCGTGCCACACCATGGAAGGCGCATGGCCCGTGGCGGCCTCCAGCGCCACCGCCGCGTCGCGGTCGCAATTCGATCCGGGAAAGACGATGACGGAAGCTTTCACGTCAAACAGCTCCGAAGTTTCAGTCATTCCGGCGAAAGCCGGAATCCAGAAGCAGCGTGCGCCGAGTTTGTGTCTCTGGATACCGGCTTTCGCCGGTATGACGAGTTTCGGAAAGCCGGAATCCAGACCACACCCTCCCGCAAGGGGAGAGGGCCCCCTCAGGCCGCCTCGATCTCATAGGCGTAGTTCTCGATGATGGTGTTGGC
>CAYMJW010000076.1:0-12891 GCA_964390455.1 uncultured Methyloceanibacter sp.
CCCCGCCCGATTACGCAAAACATGAGGGCGGAGCGGCCATCCGGCCCGCTGACACTGGCAATAATGGCGTTATCGCTTCCCGAATCAAGACCGCTCCCACCTTATGGCTAAGAGCGTTTCGGAGCCGGATCCCCCCGCACCGTTTGACATATCGGCACGCGCGCCATATGTCTTGACATATGGCAGAGCGAACCACCGTCAGGCTCCCCGAAGAGCTCATCAGGCGCGCCAAGCGCAAGGCGGCCGCCGAGGGCCGCACCTTGACCGCGCTGATCGAGGAAGGCTTGCATCTCATGCTGTCAGAGGGTCAGAAAAAGGTGAAAGCGAAACGCGTCCTGCCTCCCGTCAGTGACGCCAAGGGCGGTCCTATGCCCGGAATCGACATCACCGATGGATCCGCGCTCCAGGAGATGGATGACCTGGAATATGTCGAGCGCATGAAACACTTCAAATGATCCTGCCGGACGTCAATGTCCTGATCTATGCCTTCCGCGAGGGCGTGCCTGAACATGCGATCTGCCGCCCGTGGCTTGACCGGGTGATCGAGAGCGACGCGCGATTTGGCATATCGCCGTTGTCGCTTGCGGCCCTGGTGCGCGTGACCACCAATCCACGCCTCTACCCGGCACCCACCTCACTCGATGCGGCCTTCAGGTTTTGTGACAACCTCCTGAGCCAACCCAACTGTGCGATCGTGGAGCCGGGCGAGCGGCACTTCGACATTTTCAAGCGGCTTTGTACCGAGACGGACACGCGCGGGCCACTGGTCACGGATGCCTGGTTCGCGGCGCTTGCCATCGAGTGGGGCTGCGAGTGGATCACGCTCGACCGCGACTTTGCCCGCTTTCCAGGGCTCAAGTGGCGGCTGCCGAAGGCTTAACCCCCGCCGCATGGCCGCGCGTGACAGCCCGCCCGTAACGTCAATTTGATGACTTTGGCCTACGAGTTCCCATATTCTAGGCTCGGACCGGCCGCATTCCGGGTCCCTTCCCTCAAGGCGCTGGCCCCTCGCGGTTTCCGTGGTGAGGCGCGCCGACCGATCAAGGACTTCAGTGCCGCGCGATGACCAAACATGTGCCGCCAATGCCGAGTGAAGAACTGATCTCTCGCCTGCTCGCCTCCTTCCCGGACCTCACGGAGCTCGACGAAGGGCATCGCAGCGACTTGCTCGGCGCCATGCAGTTCAGCCGCTTGCGCGGCGGCGATATCGCCTACCGGCAGGGGCAGCATTGCCACAACTACGTTATGTGCATGGAAGGCCAAACCCGGGTGTTCAAAACCTCGGAATCGGGGCGCGAAATTCTGCTGTACCAGGTGGGTCCGGGAGAAACTTGCGTGCTCACGACCTCCTGCCTGATGGCGGGGAGCGGCTTCCCGGCCGAGAGCACGGCGGAAACCGACGTGCTTCTTGCCGCGCTTCCGGCAAGCGCCTTCCATCGGCTGATGAGCGCTTCGCCGCGCTTCCGCAAATTCGTGCTCGACAATTACGGGGACCTGTTGTCGAGCCTGATCATGCTTGTCGATGAGGTGGCGTTCGCGAGCCTCGATCTTAGGCTCGCAAGGCGGCTTCTCGCCGAGGCCAATGAACAGGGGGTTGTGGCGAAGACCCACCAACAGCTTGCGCTCGATCTCGGCAGCGTGCGGGAGGTGATCAGCCGCTATCTCGCCGAATGGGAGCGCATGGGGTGGGTCCGCGCCTCGCGCGGCTCGATCGAGGTCAAGAATCGCGCGGCGCTCGCGAGCTATGGCGGGGGAGAAGGCGCCTAGCCGCGAAAGTCCCCGCCGACGCCGGACCGTGACTTGGGTTACAGACTGGCCCTTGCCCCACTCCTAAACAGGAAGCAGAACTGGAAAACCCCCAAACGTCCAAGGAAATCAGAGCGATGAGAGAATTGCTGGGTAGCCGTCGCGTGGCCCTGCCGCATATCGCGGCCGTTGTGTCCGCGCTTATTGCATTGGCTTTCGCGACCCCGCTTGTGGCGGCCGATACCAAAGGCGAGTTCGATGATCAGTGCGCCATGGGTCTTGCCTCAGGGCAGACCGTGAAGACCGATTGTTCCGTCAATTGGACCGACGAGGATGGGCATATCTATTGCTTCTCGTCCGACTCCTCGAAGGAAGCCTTCCTCAAGGACCCGGCCGGCAACATCAAGAAGGCGAAGGACTTCGTTGCCTCCAAGCAAGCGGCGAAGGCCGCGGGCGCGAAAGAATTCACCGAGGAGGATGTGAACAAGCGGGTCGAGGAGGTCATCGCCGAACGGTCGAAGGACGGCGCCTTCGTGTTCCGCGACGCCAAGCTCGACGCCGACCTCAATCTCGAGTTCGAGCAGATCAAGAGTGTACGCGGCATGGAAGGCTACGGCTGGTTCGCCAATGTCATCTTCCGCGACAAGGACACGCCGAAGAAACAATACGCGATCGATTTCTGGTTCAAGCCCGACGGCGACAAGCTCACGCTGATGGACGTTCGCGTGTACAAAGGACCGAAGCAGGACGGCGACAGCTACTACATGGTCACGCGGCTGCCGGTCCCCTGGTGGTGGCTGCCGGTGAGTGAGCATCCAGGCGACGTGGAAGTGCGGCGCGCCTGGCACGTCATGAGCGCGATCCACAATTACATCGCCACCAACAAGGACGAGAAGGGCAACATTGTGGTGAAGGACGACAAGACCGGCGAGGCGATCCCGCTCGAGTTCATCGAGATGCACCAGCCGATCCGGCGCTTGAAGGCCGACGGCAAATATTTCGCCTGCACCGACTTCCGCAAGGCCGGCAGCAAGGACGAGTATTACGACATCGATTTCTGGATCAATGACAAGACCGGCAAACTCGAAGTCGCCGAGGTCAAGATGCACAAGGTCCCGGTGCAGGAGGACGGCATCTGGCGGCAGGAGCCGCGCTACACCTTCGACGGCATGGATTTCGAAGTCACGAACTAGGCATTCGCGATATTGAGCCGCCAAACAGGCCCGCTCCGCAAGGAGCGGGCCTTTTCGTTTGCCTCAGACCATGGCCGCTCGCGACCGCGCGATGAGCAGGCGATCCAGCGTGTCGCGGGTCGAGGCATCGGCGCGGCCGTCGATGCGCGCAGGGCGAAAGTGGCGCTGGAAGGCCTCGACCACCTTCTCGAGCCCGGTGCCATAGGTGGACGTCACCTCGACGCCGTAGCCGAAGTCGAGCAAAGCGCGCTGCAAGGCCGTGACGTTCTCGCCTTCATCGCCGGGTCCGAGACCGGCATCGCCACCAAGCGGCGCCGGCGGCACCCACAGACCAACCCCAGCGCGTGCGAGCCGCTCCCAATCGAATTTCTCGCCCGGATCGCGCTTCCGCCCCGGGGCGATGTCGGAATGCGCGAGCACCCGATCAGGTGGAATGGCGTGGCGGCTCAAGATATCGCGGCACAACGCCTCGACCGCGCGCATCTCGGCCTCCGTGAAATCCGGATAGCCGAAATCGTGACCGGGATTGTGGATCTCGATGCCGATCGAGCACGAATTGATGTCGGTCTCGCCGGCCCACCGGCTCTGCCCGGCATGCCAGGCACGGTCCGACTCGCGAACGAGCTGCGCGATCCGCCCCTCCGCATCGACGAAGTAGTGGCATGAGACGCCAGACTCCTCGCGCGTGAGCCAGTCGAGCGCAGCTTCCGCCGACTCCATGCCGGTGTAATGCAGGAGCAGCAGGTCTGGCTTTACGCCATTCCGCCGCGGCTCGCTGTTCGGCGCGGGACACCACAGCGTGGCGAGCGGACTGTCGGGGGCGGCGGTCATCTCATCAGCATTGAAGCTCGGCTTCGCGCGGGAATGACACCGGCGAAGGACAAAGCCTACATGCCGCGCTCTTTGGCGATCTGGTCGTAGGCCTCGTTGATGGCCGCGACCTTCTCGGTCGCGATCACGACGAACTCCTTCGGCACCCCGCGCGCGATCAGCTTGTCGGGATGGCTTTCGGCGACGGTCCGCCGGTAGTGGCTCTTGAGCTCTTCGTTGGTGATCGACGGCTTGACGCCCAGCACGTCGTAGGGATTGCGCTTGGCGGCGGCCACGTGGCGCGCCTTGACGTAGGCGAACTCGGTCTCGGTCATGCCGAAGCGCTTGGCGACGCCGCCGAGGAATTGCTCCTCGCGCGGATGCAGCGCGTCGTCAGCCTTGGCGATATGGAACAAGCCTTCGAGCACGTCCTCGAGCACCTTGCGGTTGCCTTTGAACATGGTCGAAAGCTGCTCGGCATAAGCCTCGTAGCCGGCCATGTCCTGCTTCGCCAGATTGAAGACGCGCGCCACGTTCTTCATCTCGCCGTCGGGGACCTTGAACACTTCCTTGAAGGCGTTGACCTCGTCCATGGTGACGACGCCGTCGGCCTTCGCCATCTTGGCGCCGAGCGCGATCACGCCGACGGTGAAGGCAACCTGGTTCTCGGCCGGCCCTTCTTCTTCCTTGTCGCGATCGATGACGTAATGGCCGGCCACACCGCCGAGCAGCGCCCCGATCGGGCCCCCGACCGCCAACCCTGCGGCCGCACCTGCGAGCTTGCCCCAAACCGACATCAGCGGATTTCCCCCAGACTTGGCTTCTTTGGCGAGAGCATAAGGACTTTTGACCTCTGCCGCATGCGAAGAATCACGATAACCGGCGACCCGAGGGCACCCCTCATCAAGAACCGCGGAAATTGGCCAAGATCGAGAGCTTCGGCTCATCCACTTCGAGGCCCGCACTCAGCCGCCGCTCCACATGCCACGAGCGGGCAAAGGTCCAGAGCGCAAGCCAAAGCGTGGCCGCGGCATTGATCGCGCTCGCGACCCAAAGAAACGTCTCCCCAAGCCCGAGCCGGGCCGTTGCCGCGAGGATTGCGGCTTGGAACACGATGCCGAACCCGCCCGCGACGACGATGGCCGCGCAAAACGAGGTGAGGAAGGCGGTGAACGCGTTGCCGCCGTGCCGCGACGGTTCCTTGGGAGTTTCGGTGTCCATGAGGTCAGTTTAAGGGGATGTGAGCCAAGCCGGCGACCCTCTTAGCCGAGGGGGTTAGGCGTTACAAGGCCTTGCCGCGACCTCGTGTTCACGCCGCGCCGGCGGCCTACTGGAACAGAGAATATCCCTTGCTGCCGGTCGCCGCCAACATGCGCGACACGGTGCCGCCCAGTTCGGCCGGATCGAACACCGGCTGCGAGCAAATGCGATTGGTGCAAGCAAAGGCGGCAGGCTGCTCGAGCTCGGGATACTGCACGTCGGGGTTCGGAAGCGGTCCTTCCCGCGTGTCCCACCAATCGAGGCGCTTGTAGAGCGCGGGGTAAGCGAGGCCCGCCAGGTGCAGCGCGGCTGCCTCCGGCGCATCTTTCGGGCCGACAATGGTGATATGGGTCGGCTCCTCCGACAGTTCCCGGTTGGCAAGCAGGATACCCGGAAACGGACGCTGGAGATCGAGAATGGCGGGCGCGGCGAGATAGCGCGCGCCATGCTCGGCGAGAGCGCGATAGCTCTCCGTCCCCAGATAGCGGTGAAGCGCGTTGGCGAAGCGCGTCGCCGCGACCTGCTCGTCGATTTGCTTGGTCTCCTTGAGGAACACGCCGGTCGCAGCCGCCGGTGTTGCCGTGGTGCGAAAGCCGCCGGCAGGGTCCTTGAAGCGCGCGTCGATGACATTGCCGGCGCGGCTGGCGACGTCGAGCCATTTGCGCTCGCCGGTCGCGGCGTAGAGGTCGAGTGCCGCCTGCCCCATGGCAAGCGTGTCGCCGAGATAGGGCCCGGCCCGGTCGCACGCACCGTGAGCGAAGCCACCGCCTTCTATCGAGCGATTTGCCAAGATGTAAGCCGCAGCGCGTTCTGCCGCTTGAAGCGCACTTCGATCGCCGGTCGCGTTGTAGAGCGCGATCAGCCCGCTGATGGCCCAACCGTTCTCCCGCGCATAGATGTTGGTGTCGATGCGCGGCTCGCGCCCGAGCTTGGCGCGTTCTTCTGCGCTCAGAGCATAGAAGCGCTTGCCGGGAAAGTTCTCGTCAATATCGGCGTCCTGGCTCGTGTAGAAGACGCCATCGGGACTCTGCAACTTCAACAAGAAGCGCTCGATGTCGCGCGCGGCCGCGAGATCGCGCGGCTCCTTCCACAGCGCGTAGGCTTGCGCGTAGTGGCGCAATCCGTTCGCCTGGTACCACATGATCTTCTCGTAATGCGGCGACTTCCAGTCGTGCTCGTCGGAATATTGGTAGATGCCGCCCCATTCGCGATCGATCAGGTTCAAGGCGGCATCGAGCGTCGCGCGCGCATTCTTCGCCGCATCCGCGTCGCCCTTCTCGGCCGCGACGAGAAGAAGATCCATGCTCTCGGTATCGATGAATTTGTTCCGCCACTTCCAACCGGCGTTTTCGGGGTCATAGAACTCCCGGTTGCGGCGGGCGAGTTCGGCGCGCTGCGCCTCGCTGAGAAACGGCGTGGTTGAAGGCGTGACCTCGGGCTCGGCAATGACCGAGGGGCCCGGCGAGGGATCGGCGATGATCGCCTCGAGCAGAGCGGCCATGCGCTCCGGCGAAATATACCCCCGCCGTTTCACGATCTCCGTGCCGTCGGGGGCGAAGATGATCGTCGCGGGCCACCCCCAATCGCCATAGCGGTTGGAGAGATCGGGATTTGCATCCTGATCGACGCGCACGGTCAGATACTTGGATTTCAGCAACGCGACGACCTCGCTGTCGCCATAGGTCGTCTTTTCCATGACATGGCACCAGTGGCACCACACCGCCTCGAGATCGAGGATGACGAAGCGCTGCTCGGCCTGAGCCCGGGTGAAGATCTCGGGGCTCCAATCCTCCCAAACGAGGCCTTTTTCTTCGGCCACGGCCGCGGTTGCCGGACCAACCAGCAGCGCCAGCGCGAATACGAGACGCAACATCATCGTCGCCTCCGTCGATAAACCTTCTCGATGGAGTTACGGAGGGTGGCACCGAAAGGTTTCACGCCGGATTCAAAATTCCGTGTGAGGGCTCCGCTCTCAGGTGAAGATCAGCTTGAGCAGGAAGGCCAGGGCGATGACGGCGACGGCGGCGTTGATCTCCGAGAAGCGTCCTGCCAACGCCTTCAGGGCCACATAGGCGATGAAGCCGAGCCCGATGCCGGTCGAAATGGAAAAGCTGAGCGGCATCATCAAGACGATGATGAGCGCTGGGATGTAGTCGGTCGGATCGTCCCAGGCGAAGGCGCCGAGGCTTGCCGCCATGAGGCAAGCCACGAAAAGAAGTGCGGGCGCAGTGGCGTAGAGCGGCACGGTTTGCGCGAGGGGCGCCAAGAACAAACTCAGCAGGAACAGCACCGCGACCACGACCGCGGTCAAGCCCGTGCGGCCGCCCTCCTCCACGCCGGCCGCGCTTTCGATATAGGCCGTGTTGGTCGAGGTGCCGAGTGCCGCACCGAGCGCGGCGGAAACGGAGTCGGCCAGAAGCGCCTGGCGAAGTCGCGGCAAGTTTCCGTTTTGATCGAGCAATCCTGCCTGGCGCGCCACCCCGATCAGCGTTCCCGCCGTGTCGAGAATGGTGACGAGCAGGAGCGCCAGCACGATCATGACCACTCCGAGCTGAAAGGCGCCGGCGATATCCATTTTGAAAAAGGTCGGCGCAAGCGAAGGCGGTGTCGCGGCAATCCCGCGCCACGGCTCATGCCCGAGCGCCACGGCCGCCAGCGTGACGGCGAGCACCCCGAGGATAATCGCGCCCGGCACTCTGCGGAGCGCGAGCCCGGCGATGAGCAGGAACCCGCAAGCGGCAAGCCAGGCTTGCGGCTTCGACAGGTCGCCGAGGGTGACGAGCGTCGCCGGATCGTCGGCGATGATGCCGGCATTTTCGAGCGCGATCAGCGCGAGAAAGAAGCCGATGCCGGCGGCGATGCCGAGCTTCAGGCTCAAGGGAATGGCGTCGATCAGCCAGGCGCGGAGCGGCGAGAGCGACAGGAGAAAGAACAGCACGCCCGAGACGAACACGCAGCCGAGCGCGAGCTGCCAGTTTCCGCCAAGCTCGGGCACGATGGTGAAGGCGAAATAGGCGTTGAGACCCATGCCCGGCGCGAGCGCGATCGGATAGTTGGCATAAAGCCCCATGATGAGCGAGCCGAGCGCGGCGGCAAGGCAGGTGGCGACGAACACCGCGCCATGGTCCATCCCGGCGCGCTCGAGGATCGCCGGGTTCACGAACATGATGTAGGCCATGGTCAGGAATGTCGCGAGCCCGGCGCGAAGCTCGGTCGCGACGCTCGACCCCGAGGCCTTGAGGCCGAAAAGCCGGTCGAGCGGAGACCCGTCGCTGGCCGCCGCTACCGCGGGGGCAGGCTCTTCTCCCGCCTTCCGTCGCCCTTTTTTCTTTGGCGCCGCCATCCCCCGCGAACTTCCCCCTTGCCAGATTCCGCAATTACGGAATGGTTACGCGGGCCTGGCAATGGGGACTTCGCGATTCTCCACATCCGCCGGGCGCTTCTGGGGCGTCGCCGATGACATTTGGCCGGTCTCTGCTGATCGCGCTCACGCTGTGGGGGCTTGCGATGATCGTCCCCGACCTCGTGCGCGTTGCGAAGCCGCTCGCCTCCATCGGTCAATTTGCCAACGGCGACGGGCTCGTCACCGACGTGAGCGGCCCTTTCTCCAGCGAAGCCGATTCACCCGCGTGGCGCGCCGGGATCCGGGTCGGCGACCAGCTCGATCTTCAAGCCATGCGCTGCCGGCTCGACGCGCTCGAAAAGTGCAGCAGCACGATCGCCGCGCTTGGCGGCGTCGATTACCTGTTGCCGGGGCGAACGGTCACGCTCGATCTCGCCGCGACGGACGCGACACCCGCGCGGCAGGTGACCGTGGCGGCGGTGCGGCCTCCGTCGAACGCTCTCGTCCGCGCGGTGAACTTCCTGTGTCAGATTGCCGGCATACTCGTCGTGCTTGCCGCCGCGTGGCTGGTTTGGACGCGGCCATCGGCAATGAGCTGGGGGTTCTTCCTGTACGTGAACTGGTTCAATCCCGGGCAGGTGCACGCCTTCTATGCCTTTCTCGAGCCCCGGCCCGCACTCTTCCTCGCGCAGGACGCTGCGATGATTCTCGCTCAGGCCGCCGGTTACGCCGGGCTCTTGCTGTTCGTGCTGCGCGTGCCGAACAACGAAACGGAAGCCAGATGGCGCCGCTTCGAACACGCTTTGCCGCTCGTGGCCGTGGTCTTCGCGCTCGCGCTCGGCGCAGCCTACGGCAGCCTGTTCGGCCATCCTGCCGAGGCGATCACCCGCATTTCGATCCTGATGGGTTTCCTGGTCGCGGCTGGCGCGCTCGCCATCCTTCTCGTCAGGCGGAAAACGCAGACGCCGGAGGATTATCAGCGCGTGCGCTGGGTCATCTGGGGCTGCCTGATCGGCCTGCCTGCATTCCTCATCGCCGACCTCGCCTCGACCACCACGATCTTCAATACGCCATGGGGGAACTTCACGCCAAGCGACGACATCATCGGCCTGCTCTATCTCGTCAATGGTTTGCTGTGCCTGTTCGTGTTCGAGGCGTTGCGCCGGACGCGGGTGGTCAATGTGATGATTCCGCTGCGGCGCGTAACGATTCTCGGCCTCACCTTGAGCATTCCGATCCTCTTTCTGCATCACGAGGTCGAACGCATCCAGGAATATCTGGACCTGCCGGGCTGGGCGTGGATCGCCTTGGGCGCGGCCGCCGTGTTCCTGCTCACCCGCTTGCACGAAGCGGCCGTGCATCTCGCCGACCGCTATTTCAATAGAGCGGTCGATGACGCCGAGCGAAAACTCTGGCATGCCATCCGTAACGCCAAGAAGCCCGTCGACATCGACAGGCTGCTCGCGGATGAAACCTCCGCGGCGCTGAATCTCGCTTCAGCGGCAGCCTTTCGCCGAGAAGGACCGGCGTTCAGGCGCGACGGCAACGGCAAGGGCTGGGGCGGCGGCACGGCGACGAGCATCAAGCCCGACCTGCCGATGCTCGCGCCGGTCAGCAAAGGCAAGCCGTTCAGCCTCGCGGATGAGAACGGGGACGGCATCGAACTCCCCAGCGGTCTTGCCCGCCCGGTGCTTGCCGTGCCCGCCGTCAATCCCGTGCGCTGTTTCGCCGTCTCGCTCTACGGGCCGCATGACTCGGGCATGGACCTCGACAGAAACGAACGTGCAATGCTCGCACGCCTAGGCGCACAAGCCGCGGCGATGTATGCGGAGCTTGAAAACAGCGCACTCCGCGACGAGGTTGCGCGCCTCGAACGAAAGCTGCGCGCCGCCAAGCCGGCAGCCAAGGGCCACGTGGAATAGACGAGAGGGACAAGACATGGCGGTCTACGAGCTTGACGGGATACGGCCAGAGTTTCCGGCTGACGGGCTCTCCTGGGTAGCCGAGACCGCATCCGTGATCGGCAAGGTCAGGCTCCAGTCCGATGTGAGCATCTGGTACGGCTCGGTCTTACGCGGCGACAATGAGTGGATCGAGATCGGCGCGCGCTCGCAAGTGCAGGACAATGCGACGCTGCACACCGACCCGGGGTTTCCCTTAACTGTGGGCGAAGATTGCGTCATTGGCCACAATGTGATTCTGCATGGCTGCACGGTCGGCAATGCGAGCCTGATCGGCATGGGGGCGATTGTTCTGAATGGAGCGAAGATCGGGTCGAATTGCCTGGTCGGCGCCGGCGCGCTCGTGCTCGCGGGCAAGGAATTTCCCGACGATAGTGTGATCCTCGGTTCACCGGCCAAGGCCGTGCGCGCCAGCGATGCGGCGGCGCGGGCCGAGATCGCGCGGGCCGCAAGCGTCTATGTCAAGCGCTGGAAGCACTACGCCACGGGGCTGAAGCGCATCGGATGAGCGGCGACGGCTGGCAGTTCTTCATCGATCGCGGCGGCACCTTCACCGACCTCGTGGCGCGGGCGCCCGACGGCAGGCTGCTCACACGCAAGTTGCTGTCGGAAAATCCCGAAGCGTATGCGGATGCGGCGCTTGCCGGCATCGCCGATCTGATCGGCGTCCCGCGCGACCGCCCACTCCCAGCGCAGATAATCGCAAGCATCAGGATGGGAACGACCGTCGCCACCAATGCGCTGCTCGAGCGCAAGGGCGATCCCCTGCTCCTCATCGTCAGCCAAGGCTTCCGCGACGCGCTCGAGATCGGCTACCAGGCGCGGCCCAAGATCTTCGCGCGGCGGATCGAAAAGCCGTCGATGCTCTATGCCCGCGTCGTCGAGGTGCCCGAGCGCGTGCGTGCCGACGGTAGCATCGAGACACCGCTCGATCGCGAAGCGACGCGGGCCGCGCTCAAAGCGGCGCGCGCGCAAGGCATCTCCGCCGTCGCCATCGTGTTCATGCATTCTTACGCCCATCCCGCACATGAGCGCGAGGCAGCGCGGCTCGCGCGCGAGGAAGGGTTCACGCAGATCTCGGCAAGCCACGAGGTCAGCCCGCTCGTGAAGTTCGTCGGGCGCGGCGACACCGCCGTGGTCGATGCCTATCTCTCGCCGCTGCTCCGGCGTTACGTCGATCGTGTCGCCCGCGCGCTTCTTCCCTCCCCTGCAAGGGCGATGACCCCCCACCCGACCGGCTACGCCGGTCGGCCTCCCCACAAGGGGGAGGCTAAAGACCCCCACGAGGGGGAGGCTAAAGGTCCACGATTGCTGTTCATGCAGTCGTCCGGCGGGCTGACATCGGCGGGGCTGTTCAGGGGCAAGGACGCGATCCTGTCGGGACCCGCGGGCGGCGTTGTGGGAGCGGTCGAGACGGCGGGGGCGGCGGGCTTCGCCAAGGTCATCGGCTTCGATATGGGCGGCACCTCGACCGATGTCTGCCACTATGACGGCGCCTACGAGCGCAGCTTGGAGAGTCAAGTCGCGGGCGTCCGCGTGCGGGCGCCGATGATGCTGATCCATACCGTCGCCGCTGGCGGCGGCTCGATCCTGCATTACGACGAGGCGCGCTTCCGCGTCGGGCCCGACTCCGCGGGCGCGGACCCCGGCCCACTCTCCTACCGGCGCGACGGCCCTCTCACCGTCACCGACGCCAACGTGATGACGGGGAAGCTCGTGCCCGAGTTCTTCCCGCGCATTTTCGGCCCCGATCAGGACGAGCCGCTTGACGCCGAGTCCGTGCGCAAAGCCTTCAAAGCCCTTTCCCGCAAGCTCGGCGACGGGCGCTCGGCCGAAGAGATTGCCGACGGCTTCATCAGGATCGCGGTCGAGAACATGGCGAATGCGATCAAGACCATTTCGGTCCAGCGCGGCTACGACGTGACCGAATATGTGCTCAACTCCTTCGGCGGCGCCGGCGGACAACATGCCTGCCGCGTGGCCGACGCCCTCGGCATCAAGTCCGTCCTGATCCATCCGCTCTCGGGCGTGCTGTCCGCCTTCGGCATGGGGCTCGCCGCGCTCAGCGCGACGCGCACGCGGACCGTGCTGGCGCGGCTCGACGATGACGGTCTTGCCGCGCTGGCAAAGATCCGCGCGCCACTCGAAGCGGAGGTGCGGCAAGAACTTCTGCGCCAAGGCGTGGACGATAGCGCCATCGCCGTCTCGGCGAGCGCGCATCTCCGGTATGCCGGAACCGACAGTTCGCTTCCCATTCCAGTGGCAAGCTTGCGCGGCATGCGCGCTTTGTTCGAGATCGCGCACGAGAAGCGGTTCGGCTTCATCAGTCCGGAGAAGGAGATCGAGATCGAGGCGGTCGAGGTCGAGGGAAGAGGCGGCGGCGCGCCGATCGATGCGCCCGAACTTTACGAAGAGACGACGGCGCACCCCTCGCCTCATGCCGAGACGCGGATCTTCACTGCCGGGCTTTGGCACGAGGCGCCGGTCTTCTTGCGCCGCCCGCTCGCCCCGGGTCACGCGATTCCGGGGCCCGCCCTCATCATCGAGGACCATCAGACCGTCGTGGTCGAGCCCGGAT
>CAYMJW010000077.1:0-6846 GCA_964390455.1 uncultured Methyloceanibacter sp.
TATGCCATCGGGGTGGCCGATCCCATGTCGCTCCTGGTCGATATGCACGGAACCGGCAAGGTGGACGAGCGCAAGCTGGAGAAAATCCTGCCGCAGATGTTCCGGCTCACACCCACCAACATCCGGCGCAGCTTGAAGCTTAATCGGCCGATCTACCGGCGCACCGCGGCCTACGGACATTTCGGCCGCACGCCCGAGAAGGACGGCGGCTTCTCCTGGGAGAAGACCGACTTAGTCAAGGACCTGCGCAACGCGGTCGGGTAGTTTCGGCGGCTTCTATGCGTCATGGCCCGGGCTTGTCCCGGCCATCCACGTTTTTGATACTTGCAGGAAAGACGTGGATGCCCGCGACGAGCGCGGGCATGACGGTGACTTAATGATAACGAAGACACCAAGCCCGCGCGCCTTTTTCGGCCGGCGCAAAGGACATGCGTTGCGGCCCCGTCAGGCTACGTTGTTCGACACGCTGCTGCCGCGGCTGGCGCTGGATACGCAAGGTAAAGCTCCACCCGATCTGCGCGCGCTCTTTCCTCCCGGCATCGAGGACGTACGGCTGGAAATCGGCTTCGGCGGCGGCGAGCATCTTGTCGCGGAGGCCATTGCACAGCCGCGCACCGGCTTCATCGGCAGCGATGCTTTCGTCAATGCCTTGGGCAAGGTGCTGACATCGATCGAAGCGCAGCAGGTTCAAAATATCCGCCTGCATTTCGGCGACGCGCTGCACTTGATCGATTGGCTTCCGGCCGCCTCGCTGGCGCGCGTCGATCTGCTCTATCCCGATCCCTGGCCGAAGCGCCGGCACTGGAAGCGCCGTTTCATTCAGGACGACAATCTCCACCGCCTGGCGCGCATCCTGCGGCCGGGAGGCGAATTGCGCTTCGCCACGGATATTGCGGATTACGCCTCCTGGACGCTTGCCCGCGTGTTGCGTTCGGAAGAATTTTTCTGGACGGCGGAAAAAGCCGATGATTGGCGGCAATCCTGGCCCGGGTTCACCGGCACGCGCTACGAGGCCAAAGCCAAGCGCGAGGGACGCGTGCCGTGCTATCTGATTTTCCGCAGACCGTGAGGGCGCCGCTCTTAAGCGAGCTCTTTAACCTGCTCTGCGCCGGTGACCGGACGCACTTGCCAGAAACGCACCACGCGTTGCGCCGTCGATGGCGATAAGCGCTCGAAATTGCCGAAGGCGTCCTCGAGCCCCTGGGTCGAGGTGCCATGCTTGCGCGGGCGCCCGTTCATGATGGCGCGCACGGTCGGCCACGAAAAGTTGGCGGCCTTGCAGAGGATCAGCACAGGGTCCGCGCGTTCCGCGACCATCAACCGGTCCACGACTTCGAGCGGCACCTGGCACAGCAAGGAGAGCGTTACTACCGTTTCTTCGAAGCGATTGCTTTTGGCAAAATCCGCTAGCTCCTTCTCACCCAGACCGCTCGCCTGCTTCAGAGCCAACACAGTACGCTGTGCCGCGGAGTAGTCGCGCGGCGCAGCCTTGGCGCCGATTTCACCCGACACCTTGGCCAGCACGCGGCGGATTTCATTCGCGGTTTCCGGCTTTGCCTTCACCAAGAGACGCTTTTTCACCACGTCGGTCGCCTGCATCAGCAACGCGCGGAAAAGGTGATCGGGAATGTCCGGTCGCTGTCCGACTTTCTCCGCCAGAACGCCGTCGCCCTCGGCGCGCTTGACCAACGTGGAGAATCCGGTTTCCGAAAGCCGCGCCCGCTGATTGTCGGCAACGTTGCGGACCACTGCTTTGTCGCCGCGCTTGACCAGGATGTCGGTGACTTCCTCGCCGATTTCGCTGCGGCCGGAAATGGCAAGCAGGTGTGCCTGGCCTTTGCTCTTGGCGACCTTGACGAGCGCCGTGTCGTCGAGCCTACGGGAGCGCATGAGCACCGGCCCCGCGACCGCGATGTCATCGTCCAAGGCCAACGTATGCACGACCGTGGCAGGAGCGTTTTCCACCGGCGCTAGTTTCTCAGACAATTCCGCCCGCGCCTTGGCTTCAATCTCGGCGATGAGCAGGCCGAAAACGTCGTCGAACAGGTTTACATGATCTTCGTTATAGTGGCTGGCGCCGTCTACGAAGAGGCTGGTGATGCGCTTGAGCGTGTTGGCGCGTTTTTCGCGCGAACCGTGCTGGAGAACCTCCTCCAGCTCCGGAATCAGCGACGCGGCGGCGGCCATTTGAACCCCCTTGACCGGGCAACTCGGTCCTGGGCCGAATTTAGAAGGCGAATCTGAAGGAACGGTTATCCATTACGCAGCCTCTTTGGGTTGCCCAATCCTACCCTATGCCCTTGCATACTCGTGAAAAACCGCTATATTTGGCTTGTCTGTTATAGACACCTCATAGCGGTCGGTTGATCCGATCGGGTTTGTGAGAGTGGGCCCTGCGGGACCCGCTCTTTTTTGTTACCAAAATCGGGCCTGGATGAGCGAGACGATCGATACCCCTGCTTCCGTGGCAGAACCGCGGCTCCTGGTGGAGCCGGGGCTGGCGGCGCGTGTGGCCGCGTTGGCCGAGCCGGTGATCGAGGGTCTGGGCTATCGCCTGGTACGGGTACAAATTTCCCCCATGTCCGGGCTTACCGTGCAAATCATGGCCGAGCGGCCGGACGGCAGCATGACGGTCGGCGATTGCGAGACGGTCTCGCGCGCCCTGTCGCCGGTTTTGGAAGCCGACGACCCGATCGACAAGCCGCATCGGCTGGAAATTTCCTCTCCGGGCCTCGACCGCCCCTTGGTGCGGCGTTCGGATTTCGACCGCCATGCCGGCCACGAGGTTAAGGTGGAGATGGCGCGCGGCATTGAAGGCCGGAAGAGATTCCGCGGCACCCTGCTCGGCACCGAGGGCGATACTGTGCGGCTTCGCCGCGACGACGCCACCACCGGTGAACAGCAAGAATTCCTGCTTCCGATGGAGGACATGGCAGAAGCGAAGCTCATGCTCACCGACGCGCTGGTCGAGGAAGCGCTCCGCCGCAGCAAGGCCGCCGAGCGTGCGGCCAAGCAAGCAAGCAAAGAACACCGTTCGCGTCACAAGCGCAGCGCAGGAAAATCCACTGAACCTTTCCGGCAGGCGCCCGACGCATCGCGGCGCTCTGCCCAGCATGAAGGAGACTGAGCGATGGCCGTCAGCGCCAATAAGCTCGAACTTTTACAGATCGCCGACGCGGTTGCCCGCGAAAAGGCGATCGACCGGAGCATCGTCATCGGCGCCATGGAGGACGCGATCGCCAAGGCGGCGCGTTCACGCTATGGCGCGGAAACGGAGGTGCACGCTGAGATCAATCCGAAGAACGGCGAACTGCGGCTGTTCCGTCACATGCTCGTCGTGGACGCGATTGAAAATCCGTCAACGCAGATCGGTCTCGAGGACGCGCGTCGGCACAATCCCGCCGCCCAGGTTGGCGACACCATTGCCGATCCGCTGCCTCCGCTCGAATACGGCCGCATCGCCGCGCAATCGGCCAAGCAGGTGATCGTGCAGAAAGTGCGCGAGGCCGAGCGTGACCGCCAATATCAGGAATACAAGGATCGCATCGGCGATGTGGTCAACGGCATCGTCAAGCGCGTGGAATACGGTAACGTCGTTGTCGATCTCGGCCGCGGCGAAGCCATCGTGCGGCGCGACGAGATGCTGCCGCGCGAAGTCTTCCGCAACGGCGACCGCATTCGCGCCTTCATCTACGACGTGCGCCGCGAGCCGCGCGGCCCACAGATTTTCCTGTCGCGCACGCATCCGCAATTCATGGCCAAGCTGTTCGCTCAGGAAGTGCCGGAAATCTATGACGGCATCGTCGAGGTGAAGGCGGTGGCCCGCGACCCCGGCTCGCGCGCCAAGATCGCGGTTATTTCGCGCGATTCTTCCGTCGACCCCGTCGGCGCCTGCGTCGGCATGCGCGGCTCGCGCGTGCAGGCCGTCGTCAACGAGCTGCAAGGCGAGAAGATCGACATCATTCCGTGGTCGCCCGATATCGCCACCTTCGTGGTCAACGCGCTGGCGCCGGCGGAAGTCGCCAAGGTGGTGCTCGACGAAGACCGCGAGCGCATTGAGGTCGTGGTGCCGGACGCGCAGCTTTCTCTCGCCATCGGCCGACGCGGACAGAATGTGCGTCTCGCCTCGCAACTGACCGGCTGGGACATCGACATCCTCACCGAGCAAGAAGAGTCGGAGCATCGCCAGGCCGAGTTCGAGAACCGCACGCGCATCTTCATCGACGCGCTCAATGTTGATGAAGTGGTCGGGCAGCTTCTTGCCTCCGAAGGATTCACCTCGGTCGAAGAACTGGCGCTGATCGACGAGAAGGAAATCGCCGGCATCGAAGGCTTCGATGAGGATACCGCGCGCGAGTTGCAGGAACGAGCGCGCGAATATCTTGCGCAGCAGGAAGCAGAGCTTGACGCCAAACGGAAAGAACTCGGCGTCGATGAGGCGCTGAAGGAAGTCCCAGGCGTCACTTCCCGCATGCTGGTCAAACTCGGTGAAGGTGGCGTCAAGACGGTCGAAGATCTCGCCGACTGTGCGACCGACGACCTCGCTGGCTGGACCGAGCGCAAGGACGGTGAGAACGTCAAGCACGCAGGCATTCTTGAAGGCTTCGAGATTTCCCGCGAAGAAGCCGAGTCTCTCATCATGCAGGCGCGCGTGAAGGCAGGTTGGATCACCGAGGCCGATCTGGCGCCGCCACCCGCGGAGGAAACGCCCGGCGAGACGCCGGAGACGTCAGAGGCTCAGGCCTAGGAAACGCGATCGGCACGATGATGCTCGCACAGACCAGCGACAGCGAATTCGATACCGGACCCAAAAGCGCGGGCGCCGGAACCGAACGGCTTTGCGTATCGACGCGGACGGTCAAACCGGTCGCGGAGATGATCCGCTTCGTGGTGGCGCCGGATGGCGAAGTCGTGCCCGATCTCAAGCGCAAGCTGCCCGGACGGGGCATCTGGATCACGGCGGCGCAAAACGCGATGGCAGAGGCTATCCGCCGCGGCGCTTTCGGGCGAGGCTTCGGCCGCGACGTGAAGGTTTCGCCCGGCCTGATCCAGGTAACGGAGCGCCTGCTGGAGCGCTCCGCGCTCGATGCCTTGGCCATCGCCGGCAAGGCAGGCCAGGTCGTCACCGGATTTTCCAAGGTTGAGTCGGCGCTGGCGCGGAGCCCGGTCGTAGCCGTGCTCCATGCCGGGGATGCCGCAGCCGACGGCACCCGTAAAATTGCCAGCGCTATCCGGCATCGCACGGACGCGGGAGAGCGAGAAATAGGAGTCATCGACGTTTTTACGTCCGCCCAATTGGATTTGGCATTGGGCCGGTCAAATGTGGTACATGCAGCCCTGCTCGCCGGACCCGCCACCCAAACTTTTGTTGCGCGGTGTGCGCTTCTTAGCCGTTTCCGTGCTGGGGAGCCGGGGCAACGGACCGACCGGAATACGCGAAAACAGACGCCCAAGGACTAGGATTGCATGGCTGAGACAAAAAAACCCGGTGAGCAGAAGCTCGGCGTGAGCGGTAAGACCCTGACGCTCAAGCGCAGCGCCGAAACCGGCGTGGTGCGGCAAAGCTTCAGCCACGGGCGCACCAAGTCAGTGGTCGTGGAAAAGGTCAAACGCCGCGTCATTGGCTCCAATGAAGCAAAGGCCGAAGCACCGGCGCCTGCGCCCGCCCCCGAGCGCAAGCAAAGTCAGCGCAGCTCGAGCAAAGCCACCACGGCGGCGGCAGCACCGGCGCCATCAACAGCCCCGGCTCCAAAAGCGTCGGGCGTTGTGCTGCGCACGCTATCCGAGGAGGAACGCAGCGCCCGCGCGCATGCACTGACCGATTTCCGCGTCCGTGAAGCCGAGGACCGCAAGACGGCCGAGGAAGAAGCTCGTCGCCGCGCCAGCCGCGAGGTTACCGACCGCTCGGAACGCGAAGCTGCGGAAGCGCGCAAGCGCGGGGAAGATGACCGCCGGCGCCACGAAGAAGAAACCAAGCGCAAGGCCGACGAAGTCGCTAAGAAGCGCCTCGGCGAGGAAGAGGGAAGGAAGCTTGGTCCGCACTCACGCGTGGTCGCGGCCGAAGCTGACGAAGAAGAAGCTCCGCGCCGTCCCGGCCGTCCGGGCGCCGCTCGCCCGGTCACCGCGCCCAAGCCGACGCCACGCGGACCGCAGAAGCAGCGCGGGCGACTAACACTTGTAACTGCGTTGCGGGCAGATGAGGTGCGCGAGCGCTCCGTCGCTTCATTCCGCCGACGCACGCAGCGGCTCAGGGGGCACGCCGACGACGAACCGAAGGAAAAGCGGGTTCGCGAAGTCACGATTCCGGAAGCCATCACCATCCAAGAGCTGGCCAACCGCATGGCCGAGCGCGCGGTCGATGTGATCCGCCTGCTGATGAAGCAGGGACAGATGGTGGTCATCACCG
Organism: uncultured Methyloceanibacter sp.; assembly: GCA_964390455.1. Taxonomy (GTDB): domain Bacteria; phylum Pseudomonadota; class Alphaproteobacteria; order Rhizobiales; family Methyloligellaceae; genus Methyloceanibacter. Next base: position 6,407 of record CAYMJW010000077.1, read on the forward strand.
ACGTAATCGACGCCGATACAGCCCAACTCGTCGCCGAAGAAATGGGCCACACCGTCCGTCGCGTCGCCGAATCCGACGTGGAGGAAGGCCTCTATGGCGCAGCCGACGATCCCACGGCGACGCAGCCGCGCCCGCCGGTGGTCACTGTCATGGGCCACGTGGATCACGGCAAGACCTCGCTGCTGGATGCGATCCGTTCCACCGAAGTGGCGGCGGGCGAGCATGGTGGCATCACGCAACACATCGGCGCTTATCAGGTGACGTCGCCGACCGGCAGCAAGATCACTTTCATCGATACGCCCGGCCATGCCGCCTTCACCGCCATGCGCGCGCGCGGCGCCAAAGTCACCGACATCGTCATCCTGGTGGTGGCCGCGGACGACGGCGTAATGCCGCAGACGGTCGAGGCTATCCATCACGCCAAGGCGGCGAAGGTGCCG
>CAYMJW010000077.1:6856-12613 GCA_964390455.1 uncultured Methyloceanibacter sp.
CCGATGATCGTCGCCATCAACAAGATCGACAAACCGGATGCCAAGCCGGATCGCGTGCGCACCGAATTACTTCAGCATGAAGTTCAGGTCGAGTCTCTCGGCGGCGACGTGCTCGACGTCGAAGTCTCGGCGACGAAGAAAATGAATTTGGATCGCCTGCTCGAAATCGTCGGTTTGCAGGCCGAAATTCTGGAACTTAAGTCCAATCCCGATCAGCCAGCGGAAGGCACGGTTATCGAAGCCAAGCTCGATCGCGGCCGCGGCCCTGTGGCCACCGTGCTGATCCAGCGCGGGACACTCAAGGTCGGTGATCTCATCGTCGCCGGCGCCGAATGGGGCCGTGCGCGGGCGTTGCTTTCGGACACGGGCGCACCGGTGGATAGTGCCGGACCTTCCACGCCGGTCGAGGTACTTGGCTTCAGCGGTACGCCCGATGCTGGCGACCGCTTGGCGGTGGTTGAGAGCGAAGCCCGTGCCCGCGAGGTCACCGACTATCGCGTCCGCCAGAAGCGCGAAAAGATGGTGGCGCGCGCGAGCGGCATGCGCGGCTCGCTCGAGCAGATGATGACCCAGCTTAAGACCAGCGGGCGCAAGGAATTCCCGCTGATCGTTAAAGGTGACGTGCAAGGCTCGGTCGAAGCCATCATTCAAGCGCTCGACAAACTCGGCACCGAGGAAGTCGTGGCGCGCGTGCTGCATTCCGGCGCGGGCGGCATTACCGAATCCGACGTCACGCTGGCGGAAGCGTCCGGCGTTCCCATCATCGGCTTCAACGTGCGCGCTCATAAGGAAGCGCGCGAAGCGGCCGAACGGGCCGGCATCGAGATTCGCTACTACAACATCATTTATGACCTCGTGGACGATATTAAGAAAGCCATGTCCGGCCTGCTGGCGCCGACGCTGCGCGAGACCATGCTCGGCAACGCCACTATCCTGGAAATCTTCAACGTGTCGAAAGTGGGCAAGATCGCCGGCTGCCGCGTCACCGACGGCACTGTGGAACGCGGCGCCAATGTGCGGCTTATCCGTGACAACGTGGTCGTCCATGAAGGCAAGCTGTCGCAGCTCAAGCGCTTCAAGGACGATGCCAGGGAAGTGATCGCCGGCCAGGAATGCGGCATGGCCTTCGAGAATTACCAGGACATGCGCGTCGGCGACGTGATCGAATGTTACCGGGTGGAGACGATTCAACGCTCGCTCTGAGTCCAAATCTCAGACGCGCAAGATTTCTTCTCCCGTCATGCCCGGCACCGCAGTCTAGCTTGCGTAGACTGCGTAAACTTGTCTGCGATGCCGGGCATCCACGCCTTAAGGGAAAGCTCAGGCAGACAAGACGTGGATGGCCGGGACGAGCCCGGCCATGACCAAAGTCTCCAATCGAGGTTTGCAATGGCCCGCGGCCATAAAAGAGAAACCGGAAAAATGCCCACACAACGCGGCTTGCGTGCGGGGGAGCTGGTGCGTCATGCGCTCGCGGAAGTTCTTTCGCGCGGCGAGGTGCACGATCCCGTGCTTGAGGGTCATCTGATTACCGTGCCGGAAGTGCGGATGAGCCCCGACCTGCGTATGGCGACGATCTATGTGATGCCGCTTGGCGGCCGCGACGCCAAGGACGTGCTGGCCGCGCTCGATCGCAACAAGAAGTTTTTGCGCGGCGAGATCGCCCACCGGGTCAATCTGAAATTCGCGCCCGATATCCGCTTCATGCTCGACAATCGCTTCGATGAGGCAGAGCGCATCGAAAAGCTGTTGCGCACGCCCGCGGTGCAGCGCGATCTCAGCAGGGACGAGCGTGGCGATGAATAAGTTTGCGAGCGCAATCGACTCTCCTTTCACCTCCCCCCTTGAGGGGGAGGCTGGATCGCGAAGCAATCCGGGAGGGGGGTATTCCTCTCAAACGCCAAACACACAGCCTATCCCCCTCCCCAACCCTCCCCCTCAAGGGGGGAGGGAGAATAAAAAGCGCGAGAAGCGCGACGTGCATGGCTGGGTCGTGCTCGACAAGCCGGTCGGCATGACCTCGACCCATGCGGTCGCGGTGGTAAAGCGGCTGTTCGCGGCCAAGCGCGCGGGCCATGCCGGCACGCTGGACCCCCTCGCTTCCGGTTGCCTGCCGATCGCACTTGGCGAAGCCACCAAGACCGTGCCTTTCGTCATGGACGGCCGCAAAATCTATCTCTTCACCGTGGGCTGGGGTGAGGAACGCGATACCGACGATGCCGAAGGCCGCGTGGTAGCAACCAGCGAGGACCGGCCCACCGAGAAAGCCATCCGCGCCCTGCTGCCGCAATTCACCGGCACCATCGAGCAGGTGCCCCCCCGTTTTTCGGCGGTGAAGGTGGAGGGCGAGCGCGCCTATGACCTCGCCCGCGATGGCGAGACGGTGGAACTGGCCAGCCGGCCGGTGGATATCCACCGCCTGGATCTGGTCTCGGTTCCCGATGCCGGCCAAGCCCTGTTTGAAGCCGAATGCGGCAAGGGCACCTATGTCCGGGCGCTGGCGCGGGACATGGGGCGGGCCCTGGGCTGCCGGGGGCATGTTTCGGCCCTGCGCCGGGCCGCCGTGGGCCCCTTCCCCGAGAAGCTCATGATTCCGCTGGAACAACTTGAGGCTTTATGTCATAGAGCCGCCATCGGCGAGGGCAACCTCGCCGATGCTCTTTTGCCCGTTGAGACCGCGCTGGACGACATCCCGGCGCTGGCCGTCAGCCGGGCAGACGCGGCCCGCCTCCAAAGGGGGCAGGCCGTATTGTTGCGCGGACGGGACGCACCCATCTTCCGCGGCACGGTCCATGTCACGGCTTCCGGGCAACTCATCGCTCTGGCCGAGGTCGACCGCGGCGAGATCGTCCCCAAGCGCGTGTTCAACCTGGCCGGCATTGTGGGTAGCGCCGGCCTTCGAAAGGGTATCTGACGATGTCGATTACCACCGGCCGCAAGGCCGAAGTCATCAAGACGCACGCGACGACGAAAGGCGACACAGGCTCGCCCGAGGTGCAGGTCGCGATCCTGAGCGAACGGATCAATAACCTCACCGAGCACTTCAAGACTCATGTGAAGGACAACCATTCGCGGCGCGGGCTATTGAAGCTCGTGTCCACCCGCCGAACACTCCTCGATTACCTCATGCGCGTCGACGAGGCGCGCTACAAGGCCATCATCGATAAGCTCGGCATTCGCCGTTAATTGAAAGTTCCGCGCGGAATCTCCGCGTGTTTTGGCGGATATTTTATTCCGCCGCTGCGTTTGGACAGCAATACGGCTGTCCAACCAACCCCGGGCGCTAAGCGCCCGTGCAAACCGAGGAAGTCATGAAAGCCATGGCAGGATCGCCAGGTGCTGTTTCCGCCCGCTCTACGCGCGCGTGTCACAGCCTCTCGCCGTCTTGCTCATGGCTTTCGCCCTTCCGCGAAAACCATGAAAGACGAACGATATGTTTGATATTCACCGTGCTGAACTCGACTGGGGTGGGCGCAAGCTAACCCTCGAGACCGGAAAGATCGCCCGCCAGGCCGACGGCGCCGTCATCGCCACCTACGGCGAAACCACCGTGATCGCGACCGTGGTCGCGGCCAAGCAGCCGAAGGCCGGCATCGACTTTCTGCCGCTCACTGTCAATTACACCGAGAAATACTATGCGGCGGGCCGCATTCCCGGCGGCTATTTCAAGCGCGAGCGCGGGCCGACCGAAAAGGACACGCTGACCTCACGCCTGATCGACCGTCCGATACGTCCGCTGTTCGCCGAAGGCTGGCGCTGCGACACCCAGGTGATCGTCACCGTGCTGTCGCACGATCAAGAAAACGATCCCGATGTCGTCGCCATGGTGGCGGCTTCCGCGGCGCTGACGCTGTCCGGCGCGCCCTTCATGGGCCCGATCGGCGGCGCACGCGTCGGCTTCATCAACAATGAATATGTGCTCAACCCGCAACTTGACGAGATGATTGAAAGTAAGCTCGATCTCGTCGTCGCTGGCACGCAGGACGCGGTTCTCATGGTCGAGTCGGAAGCCAAGGAATTGTCCGAAGAGATCATGCTTGGCGCGGTGATGTTCGGGCACCGGCATTTTCAGCCGGTGATCAACGCCATCATCGAGCTCGCCGAGAAGGCCGCAAAGGAGCCGCGCGATTTCGCGCAGCCCGACACCAAGGCGATCGAGAAGAAGATGCTCGGCATCGTCGAGAAGGATCTGCGCAAGGCTTATGCGATCCCGAAGAAGGCGGAGCGCCAGGACGCCGTCGCCGCCATTAAGAAGAAGGTGATGGAGCATTTCTTCCCGGACGGGCAGGATAATCCCGAGCGCCCGATGGCGATGGTCGCCGCCGTGTTCAAAGAGCTCGAAGGCAAGATTGTGCGCTGGAATATTCTCGATACCAAGAAGCGCATCGATGGCCGTGACCTGACCACCGTCCGTCCGATCGTCTGCGAGGTCGGCATGCTGCCGCGCACCCACGGTTCGGCATTGTTCACCCGCGGCGAGACCCAGGCGATCGTCGTTACCACGCTTGGGACCGGCGAGGACGAGCAGTGGATCGACGCATTGCAGGGCACCTACAAGGAATCGTTCCTGCTGCACTACAACTTCCCGCCCTTCTCGGTGGGCGAGACCGGACGCGTCGGCGCGCCGGGCCGCCGTGAGATCGGCCACGGCAAGCTGGCCTGGCGGGCCATTCGCCCCATCCTGCCGGCGAAGGAAGACTTCCCCTATACCATCCGCGTGGTTTCGGAGATCACCGAATCTAATGGCTCGTCGTCGATGGCCACCGTGTGCGGCACTTCCCTCTCCCTGATGGATGCCGGCGTGCCGCTAAAGCGGCCGACCGCTGGTATCGCCATGGGACTGATCCTGGAAGACAAGCGCTACGCCGTGTTGTCCGATATTCTCGGCGACGAGGATCATCTCGGCGACATGGACTTCAAGGTAGCGGGCACCGATCAGGGCATCACTGCCCTGCAGATGGACATCAAGATCGCCGGCATTACCGAAGAGATCATGCAGGTAGCGCTCGGCCAAGCCAAGGGCGGACGCCTCCACATCCTCGGTGAAATGGCGAAGGCGATCAACACCGCGCGCGCGGAGCTTGGCGAGTACGCGCCACGCATCGAGATGTTCAAGATCCCGACCGACAAGATCCGCGAAGTGATCGGCTCCGGCGGCAAGGTGATCCGCGAGATCGTGGAAAAGACCGGCGCCAAGGTCAACATCGAGGACGACGGCACGGTGAAGGTCGCCTCTGCCGATGGCGAGTCAATCAAGGCGGCAATCAACTGGATCAAGTCGATCGCGTCGGATCCTGAAGTGGGTCACATCTACGATGGCACTGTCGTCAAGGTCATGGACTTCGGCGCCTTTGTGAACTTCTTCGGCTCCAAGGACGGCCTTGTGCATATCAGCCAGCTTGCGCCGCACCGGGTGAACAATACCAAAGACGTCGTCAAGGAAGGCGACAAGGTGAAGGTGAAGCTGCTGGGCTTCGACGATCGCGGCAAGGTGCGTCTCTCGATGAAGGTGGTCGACCAGGCCACCGGCGAAGATCTCGAAGCCAAGCAGAAAGCCGAAGGCGGCCAGCCGCGCGAGGCCGCGGGCAGGGAATAGACCCTCCATCCTCAGAATAAAAAAGGGTGGCCTCACGGCCGCCCTTTCGTTTACTGCCCCTTTGCAGCCGGCGGCAGGCCGACTGTTTGACTGATGATCTGCCCCAGCGCCAGGAAATCCGCCTTGCGTGGCGACGTGCGCCGCCAGACAAGCCCGATCGT
>CAYMJW010000078.1:0-12562 GCA_964390455.1 uncultured Methyloceanibacter sp.
CGATCGGCATCACTTCGCTGGTGTTCGTGATCATCGCCGCGATCAAGTCGCACGAGGGCGTGCGCTACCGCTACCCGGTGTCGCTGCGCTTGGTGAAATAGCTACCCGGAGAATCGGTAGCGCCCGACCAGGAGGGGGGGTCATGTTCAAGTTGCATGCCTTGGGCAAGTATTTCTGGATCCTAGCGGCGCTGGCAATGCTTCAGCCTGGCATTGCCTTTTCTCAGGACCGCGACACCCAGGAAATCCAGCGTTACGTGCTGACGGAGGCCGCGCTGGCCAAGTACAAACAGGCCGCCAGGAAGCTCGCAACGCTGCCCGCCGAGGCGACGGGCGCGTGTGACGATGGGGACGCCGCACAGTCGATCGCGGAAGTAGCCGCCAGGCTGGACGCGGTTCCCGCGGCCAAGTCGGCGATCACCTCGGCCGGCATGACGACGCGCGAGTATGTCGTCTTTTCGTTTTCCCTCATCAACAACGGGCTCGCCGCCTGGGCGGTGAGCCAGCCCGGCGGCAAGCTGCCGCCCGGCACCAGCCAGGCCAACGTGGACTTCTACAAGAGGCACGCGGCGGAGCTCGAAAGCCTGCCGACGTCGAACGAGGATAGCTGCAACGAGGAAGAAGCGGCCGAGGATGACTACTCGGAATGAACTGACCCGGGCGCCCGGTGTCAGGGCAATGAAATCGCACGGACTTCTCATCGCTCTCGGCAGCCTCGTCCTCACCACGGGCGCCGATCCGCCAGCCACGCTCACGAAAGTCAATCTCGTCGCCACCGAGGTCGGTGGCGGCATCGAGGAGATCACCACGTTTGTAGGGCCGGGGCTCACCGGCCGGCGGCTCGTAGATGGCCGCGCGGATCCCGCCTGGCGGCTGGACTGGTACGCCGAAATCGGCGTCGAGCGCGCGAATGGCGAAGTGTGGCGCAGCGTACACGGTCCCAACGAGAAACCGTTACGGTTCGACGGCCCGGTCTTCCCCGTTGAGATCGTTTTCTCCTTCTTCGACCGGCAGCCGGCGCTCGTGGGCGCCGTGACGATCGTGCTGCCGGCGGGCGATGCGCCACTGCCGAAAGACGTCGAAGTCTGGACCTCCCTGGAGAATACTGCCGACAAGTACGAGAAGGCGGCTGAACGCAGCCTGAGCGCACTGCCCGTTGAACAGACGATTTCGTTCCCCGCCCGCGAGGCGCGCTACGTGAAGCTGCGCGTCCTGTCGGCCACTGCCGAAAGTGATTTCCAGATCGCGGAAGTGCGCGTGCTGGAGTCGGCGCGCGCGGGTTACGTGCCGCTCTTCACGCGCGCCAGGAACGTGAAGCACTGGAAGGGCAGCCCGCGCGAAGCGGCGCAGCGCGGCCTCGAGTGGTTGCAGCAGGCTTCGGTCAACTGGTGGGACTATCACCAATGCTTCGGCTGCCACGTGCAGGGCCAGGTGGTCATGGGCCAGGAGATCGCGCAACGGAACGGCTATCGGGTCAACATGCCCGCGCTGGAGCTGCTCGTGGAGGCGGCTCGCGCCAATGACTGGGAGACACCGGCGGGCTGGGCATACGCAGGCATGGCGCTCGCGCGCGCCAACTCCCTGACCGGCGTCAAGACCGACCCGGCCATGCAGAAACAAGTGGCCAAGCTGCTGAAATCGCAGACCAAGGCCGGGTATTTCGCGGATCCGCAACCGCACCTGCCGATCATCCACGGCGGGTTCGACGTCACGGGCAACGCGCTCGTGGCGCTGGACTGGGCGGTTTCCCACGGCGGGGATCCGAAAATCAAGGCAGCCGCCGACAGGGGCCTCGCCTGGATAATCGCAAACACACCCCTGACGACCCAGGCCAAGGTCTTCAAGATCATCAGCCTCGCGCGGTTCGCTCCGGACAAGCGCGACATGATGTGGGCGCTGGTCGACAAGCTCGCCAGCGAGCAGCAGCCGGACGGCGGCTGGAAGGAAACGGCCGCGATGACGGGATCGAACGCGTTCGCGACCGGGCAGGTCCTGTACGCGTATCAGCAGGCCGGCGTCAGCGTCCTGTCCGCGAATTTCCGGCGCGGCGTTGATTACCTGATCAAGACCCAGGTCAACGACACGTCGTGGGATAACGGCATCTGGTACGCGATCAACACGCAGAGCGACGTGCAATCGGAACTGGCGCCGACCATGTGGGCGGTGATCGGGCTTGCCGCCGCGTACGGCGAGGACAATCCGGGCGCCTTGCAGGTCGGCGAGCCGCAGACCGGCCGGCCGCGGCTCAAGAATCTCGAGATCGTGCTCGACGTGTCGGGCTCGATGAACGCGAAGCTCGGGCAGAGCACCCGCTGGCAGGTCGCACTCGACGTCCTCAAGAAGTCCGTCGCCGCCCTGCCGGCGGACCTCAACGTGGCATTGCGGGTGTACGGGCACCGCCACGCTTCGAAATCCGCCGAGACCTGCGAGGACTCCGAACTGGTCGTGCCGATGGCGAAGCTCGATCGCGAGCGGATCATCCAGGCGGCGTCGGCCCTCAAGCCGAAGGGCGAGACGCCGCTCATTCTTTCCACGCTCGCCACGCTCGACGACCTCAAAGCCGCCGGTGGCGGCACGGTCATCCTGATCACCGACGGCGAGGAGAGCTGCAAGGGCGACATGCAGGCCGCGATGGCCGCCATCCAGGAATCGGGGCTGCCGGTCACGCTCAACATCGTCGGCTTCACACTGACCGGGCAGGCGGTCAAGGGGCAACTGACGACGCTCGCCGGCTCGACCGGCGGCCGGTACTTCGGCGCGTCGAGCGGCGACCAGTTGTCGCAGGCGATCCGCCTGGCTGCGCTGCCGCGCATGGCTTATGAACTGCGCGATGCAACAGGCCGGCTGGTCGCGTCGGGGCAGACCGGCGAGCCTGCCCGGGAACTCTCGGCCGGAAACTACGTCGTGAAAGTCAACGCGCCGGGCCAGCCGATCGAACAGAAGGTAACGATCGTGCCGGGTCAACTCAAGACTTTGGCGTTCGCCTACGAAGGCGACAAGCTGGCGATGCTGCTGAAGTGACCGCCGCTACGGCAGCCGCTCAACCTCGATCGTCCACACCGACTTGTCGGCGTGAAATGGTCCCAGATGGCCGCCCCCGGCGGCCGGTACGGTCCTGTCGATATACCTGATGGTTCCCGATGAGGGGAGGCGGATCACGTAGCCACCGCCCTCCATGACCCAACGCGTGTCGTTGAGCGGCAGGAACGCGATGCCGGACAAGGTATCAATCAACGTGTGACAGGCAATCACGAGGTCCGGAAGCATCTGCTCAGGAGGCCTCAGGCTCGTCTGGTGACTCGTCATGGTCTCGGGGGAGAATTCCAGCGCAAGATATTCATTGGACGCCTGCCCAGTCATGGTGGCTACATCCACGGTCTGCACCAGCGGATTGAAGCCGTCCACGGGATGCCCGGTCACGCGCAGCTTCTGCGAACCCCGATAGGTGGCGGGTCCACATTTCTGGCCCAATCCGCTCACCGTCTGATTGGAATCGACGGCCGCGTCGACGGTTCCGACGTACGTGTTCCCCTGGCGCCTGAGCACTCCCGCAGCCGTGTCGGTACCGTCGCGCGATCCCTTGCCCAACAGGCCAAAATCGAACTTCGCGTCGTACTCGTTCTTGATCGAGATCCTGATTCCGCCGCCGATCACAGGCGCGGTCACTGTGATCGTCACGACCGCCATGGCACACACCGGCGTTGGAGTCGTGGTGTCGCACACCCGGTATCGGTAGGTGGTGGTACCGGAAAACCCGGGAGCCGGCCGGAACGTGACCGTGCCATCGGCGTTTACCGTCGCGGTGCCGTCGGGCGACGGCGTGACGACGGTGACAGAACGCGGATTCAGCGCTGCGCCGCTGCTCGTGTCATTGGCCAGCACGTTGGTCGTCACCGGCGTGTTTTGTGGTGTACGCCCCGTGTCCGGATTGACCGCGATCGTTGAAGTGGTGGCGAGCGCCAACAGGTAGAGAGCCTTGAACAGCATGATGCGGCTCCTTCGGGTATCCCTGCTATGTGAGGATCATACTGCGCGTGTCACTCGCGCGTGACGTAGGCCTGCAGCTTTTCGTAGCCGCGCTCGTCGATGCGGTCCATCCGCGCGTGCAGCGATGGGTGGGTTCGGTAAAGTTGCGCGAGGCTCGGGGACTTCTCGCCGAGCGCCGTCATTTTCTGCAGCACCGAGTACAGCGCCATCGGGTTCATGCCCGAACGCGCGAGATAGATCTCCGAAGCCTTGTCGGCGCGGAACTCGGCGTCGCGATCGAGCGCGGTCAGCAGGATGGCGGCGCCGTGTTTCTCCACGTACTGGCGGGCAAACGCTTCCGCGGGGCTGCCGGTGCCTGCCGTGACCTGGCCGGAAACGGTGTCCTTGCCAAGCGTCGCCAGCTCCTGCTGGCGAATCACGTTGTAATGGTCGCGCTGTACGCAATGGCTGATTTCGTGGGCCAGCACCGCTGCCAGTTCGCTGTCCGAGGTCGCCAGTTCATAGAGCCCCCGGGTCATCAGCACGTAGCCCCCGGGCGCCGCGAAGGCGTTGACCTCGGCATCGTCGATGACGCCGAAGGTCCAGGGCAGGTCGGGACGGCTGGTCTGCGAAGCAACCCAGCGACCGATGAGGTTGACCCGCTCCTGGGCGGCGGCGTCGCCCCAGAGCGGCCGTGCGCCGAGCACGCGGCCGGCAATCTCGGGCCCGAGCGCCAGTTCCTCCGCAGCCAGCTCCTCCTCGGGTCTGGGCGCAGCTTTTTGTGCCGTCCCCATGAACGACCCGAGCATCTGGCCCATCGAGCTCATCATGCCGCTGGCTTCCTGCATCGCGGCAGATGTGGATGATCCGGACGGGGACCCCGACGCCTGCTTCCCTTTCTTTTTCTTCGTCTCCCCGTCGTATGGCACATTGGTGGCCTGCCAGCCACGCTCGCCGGCATACGCCGCAGCCGGGGCATCGTCGATCCGCTGCGCGACCATCGCGTCCAGCTGGGCCTGGTCCATCGCGGCCGACTGCAGATCGCTCTTGTCGATGCCGCGCACGCCGGCGGTCTCGGTGACCCGGCCTTCGCCTGACTTGCCGCCGGTCAGCACGCGCAAGTTGTCCGCGCCGTGCTCGGCACGCGCGTAGTCCACGCGCACGTCGTTGACGCGGACGAAGCCACGGCGGCCGTCCGGCAGCCGCAGCTCGTACCAGAGACCGTCCTGTGCGGTGATGACGACGGCCGCGTCGCGCTTGATTGCGGCAATTTTCGTCGCCTCCAGCTTCGGTTCCGCGAGGACGTCGATACTGGTCTTTCTGACGACGGCGCCGAGCTCCGCTGCGTCGGCGGCGAGGGATGCCAGCAGAACGGTCATCAGGCAGGCGAGATGAGCGCGCATCATGGTACTCCAGCGGCGCGTGGCTGGAGCATCGAAATGCTCCGTTGCCCCAGCGGCCATTCGGTCGAAGACGCCAGCACCCGCCCGATCAGCTCGTGCAGGGGCTGGCTCCCTTGGTGATCGGCGTCATCGAGATCCGTCCTGATCTCCGCCGAGCCGAATGCCAAGCGGATGGTGCCGTCATCCGGCAGGCGCGCATCCAGCTCGGCGAGATTCTGCTCCAATCTGCCGAGGTCGGCGATGGCGGACCGTCGCGCCTCCTCCTCGGTCGCTCCGTGCCACATGAGGACCACGAGGTCGCTCAGGGCGTCGTGCAGCCAGGTCTTCTCCTCGACCACGCCTTCCAGCATCACGGCGCCGGTGCCCGCATACAGGAAGCGCCGCAGCCGGCGCCGGTACTCGCGCCGGCGCCGGCGAATGGCCCGCGCGCTGAAGCCGGCGTCCGGCACGAAATGCAGGCGCGCCACCGCGAGCCAGCGGTCCCGCGCAGGGTTGAAGTCCGGCAGGTAGTCGCCGTTGCCGACGGCGCGACCGCGCTGCACCTTGGCATAGATGCGGCAGAGGCCGAACACCATGCTGATGAAGCCGACCGCGGCGAAGACGTCGAAAAAGTAGCGGAAGAACGTCAGGCCGATGAAAGCGGCGGCCAGCAGCGCCAGGTTGGTGGCGACGAAAATCGAGTCGATGTCGTTGTGCGGCTCGCCGCGGAAGAAGGCGAAAGCGGTCAGCAGCGTCATCAGCGCGGACAGGGCGTATTTCACCCACGCGGACGGCACGCGGATCCCGCTGTCGTTGATCAGGGCCTCGGCAGACTCCGCCAGCACTTCGACGCCAGGCATGACCGGGTCCACCGGCGTGGGCTTTGCATCGTTGAGCCCCGCGGCGGTATAGCCGACCAGGACGACTCGACCAGCCAGGTCGGGCATGGCTTTTGCGGCATCACGGCACGCGGGCTCGTTCCCGGCCAGCAGGTCGGCGGCGCTGATGCGCGGCAGCCGGCTGTCCTGCCGCCAGTTCGGCCGCACGGACGCGGGATAGTACTGCGGCGCCATACCTGTGACAGTGGTCGCAAGCCGCAGCGGCAGGGACGGTATCGCCCAGTCACCGGCCGCCTCGTAGAGCGGGACGTCACGCATGATCCCGTCGTCGTTGCGTTTTACGTTGACGATCGCACTGTACCGGGCCATCGCTTCGCCGTAGGGCAGCAGCAATGCCACCCGCGGATCCGAGCGCGGCTCGGCAACCAGCGCAAACGCTCCGGGGGCCCCCGATGCGCGCAGCGGAGAGCCGTCGTCATAGTCCGGATGCATGCGACTGGAGGCGAACAGGAATCGGCCGCCGCCACCGCGGGCAACCGCTTCCAGGACCTGGTCGCTTGCGGGATCTTCGTGCGACGAGTCGACGAACAGGACGTCGTAACCGACGACGCCGGCACCGGCACGGTCAAGGTGGTCGAGCAGGTCCGCGTGGCGCTCCCGGCTCCAAGGCCAGCCGCCCTCGTCGCGGGCCCGGAAGTATTCGATCGAGCATTCGTCGATCTCGACCACGACCACGCGGCCGGACGGCAGCGGCTCGACCGGGCGCCAGGTCACGACGCGATCGAAAACCGCGTTCTCGACCGCGTTCAGCGAGCGATCGTGGGTCCAGTCCCAGGCGAGCCAGCCGAGCGCCGCGAGCGCGAGCAGGGGGTAGTAGCTGAACTTCAGCCGGAACGCGAATCGTGACAGCGGGCGCCGATAAAGCCGCTCGACCTTGCTCCAGGAGCGCATGAAGGCCTCGCCGAGGGCGGCGAGGGCGGCGTCGAGCCAGGAGAGCATGGAACGCACTCTCGTGAATGTTTAGGTTGATCCCCTGGGTTCGCGTCGGGGCGAGTATATGCCGACGGTCGCCACGGTCGCGAAGCGACAGTAAACAATCGAATTTTCAGAGACTTAGGCCTGCGGCAAGTGGCGGCGCATAATGGCGCGCGTCAGGGGGGCGACATGAAAACAATGATGTGGCACGTCTCCGTTCTCGCATTGTTGACGGCCCTTGCGGCCTGCTCGAAGAAATCAGAGGAACCCGGCGCGGAAGGAACGGACCGCACCGAGGCGCAGGCAGAGCTTGCCGCAGCAGGTGCTGACGCTTCGGGCGATCGCGTAGACCCGAAGGATCTCGGGGCGCTGGTCGATCTCATCGTCGCCGAAGCCGCTGCCCTGCCGCGCGAGGAGTTCGACCCGGCGGCGCTCGCGGCCAAGCTGGGCAAGAATCCGCAAGCACACTTCGAATGGGTGCGCGATCACACCTGGTGGGCGCCGTACCGCGGACTGCTGCGTGGACCGAAAGGCGTAATGCTCGATCGTGTCGGTAGCAACCTCGATCGCGCCATGCTGCTTGGCGATCTCCTCCGCCGTTCGGGTCACACGATCCGGCTCGCGCGCGCCGAACTCACGGGCGGCCAAGCCCGTGAACTGCTCGGAAAGGTGCGGCCGATTCCCGGCAAGCGTGTGGAGATCGAGTTACTCGCACCGATGTCAGCGGCACGAGTTCGCGCGATCGAGAAAGTCGTGCCTGGATTCGAGGCAACGGTGCAGGAGCAACTGGCAACGTCGCACCGAATAGCGGATGAAGCGTGGGGCCTCATTCGTGCGCAGACTGATGAGCTGCATCAATTGGCGAAGGACCGGGCAAACTCGGCGGCTGGCGCGGATGAAGACGCGGCGGTCGCGGCAATGCGCGATCACTGGTGGATCGAACGCGAGGAGAGCGGAAACTGGATCGCGATGGATGTACTGCTCCCCGGTGCCCAAGCCGGCAGCACTCTTGTCGCAGCGTCGGGCCGGAGCGAATGGAGCGCGACGGAGGAGATGCCAGTAATACCGGAGGCGGACTGGCACACGATCGGGATTCGGGTAGTAGTGGAGCGTTACGAGGGAGGCAACACGACCGAGTCCACGGCACTCGAAACGACGATCCGTCCAGCTGCGGTGTTCGACCAGCGGATCACCCTGAGTCACTTTCCAAGACCATGGCCGGAAAATATGCCGGATTTCCGGACGGATCCGGACGCACTCGGAAACGCAGTGGTCAACGTCAAGGAGTGGACTCCGATACTGCGAGTCGGTGATGACTATGTCACTCAGTCCGCATTTACCGAAGGCGGCGACTTGATTGCCGAGCCGTTCAACAGCCAGCGCGACATCGCCGCGACGGGCGGAGGCGGATTCATGTCCGGGTTTGGTGAAGCACTTGGTGGTGGAGAATCCGCAGCATCAAGCATCACCGCGGAATGGATTGACTACTACGTGAGCGTACCTGGAAGGGCGCGGCAACACGTGCGCAGGCCGGTTTTCGATTTATTGGGGCCGGCAAATAGGGAGAAGAGACCCGAAGGTTTCGATGCAAACACCAACGATCTCCTGGTGTATCGGTATGAAGCCCTCTTGAGCATGACGGAAATTCTCGTCCAACCGTGCGAATTCACAAGTGCTTTTGTTGCCCATCTTGATGCCGCCGGTGTCGTCGCGAATCAGGAGGAGATCAGGCAATTGTTTAAGGAACCGGACCCCGCCAAACGGAAACTCGCGGCAGTTGCGACGCTGCAAGAGATCAACATGTGGGGCTCTACCCTGAACTTCGCTGTCTGGCGGTCATACCTTGGGGCCAAGTCGGACGGGTGGTTCATCGATCAGCCGAATGTCATCAGCTACCGAATGACTCAGCCGGTGGTAAATGCCGATCGGGCGGCCACGCGGGAATTGATCGATATCTCCTTCAATTCAACTGGCGTCCACCGGAGTGAACGCAGATCCCCGTTCGACGTACGACTTGAGCGGGGCGTGGTCGACACGGTTTCGGAAGTGCTTGCACTTGGCGCGGACATGGGGATGTCTGAAAACACCGCATCGGTCTTTGCGATGACGGCTGGCAACCCAGACCGCATCAGGCTCTTTGGACCGCGTGATGCTGCTTCAGTGCGAAATCTGGATTTGCCGGAAGACGTAGCGGCGCGGCTTGAGCAGGACGTCGATGCAGGGTTTCTGGTAATTGGGTTGGCCTCCCCCGTGCAGCTCAACGAGCAGTCGAGAATGGGGTGGTGGCGGATAGATGCACTATCAGGCGAGACGATCGGCGTCATGGACACGGGCTTCCACGCGGCCTTGGGCGAGAAACAAGTCACGGAAATGACAATGCAGAGGTTGCTGCATAGTATGGTGCAGCGCGAGATCGAGCGTGACATCCGGGCACTTCAACGGCAGTACGGGATTCACGCCGCAACATTTCTGGCCGCAAAACTCGCGGCAACTTTGGCGTTCATAGCGTTTTCGGATTAGGCCGACATCTTGCGTATACAGCGTTGAGGGTTGCTCGTGAGACGCTTGATCGCGGTCATCTTCGGCGCACTGTCGTGCGTGTACGTCCCGGGGGCGGCTAACGTCTCCGCGCAGATCCCCGCCACCTCGTCCGACCCGCTCGAGCTGTTCGGCAAGCTGATGCCGGTGTTTACGCACCCGCGTTGCGCGAACTGCCACGGCGCCGTCGATCCGCATGCCGATTCCGGACCGCTCGCGAATTCGCATGACGGCGGCATCGTTCCCCAGGGCGGCTCCTGTGCGGAAGGCGGCTGCCACACTGACGATATCCACCCGCAGACCCGATGGAAGACGGCATTGCCGTCCCACAATTTCAACGGCAGGACCGCGAAGCAGTTGTGTGACATGCAGTCCGGGGTCGCGGATACCATGAACGCGAGGACGCCCGACGGTTATTTTCATCATCTCCATACTGACTACCTGATCGAATTGGCCTTCATGGGCGAGAGCGGCGGCGCCAGCAGCAACGCCGAACCGCCGCCGATGGGCAAGGACAAGTTCCTCCAGGCCGCGCGCGCGTGGCTGGACCTCGGTGCAAAGTGCGGCAGCTGGACCGGGATCATTACTCAGACGGAAACGTTTGCGAGCAATTACAGTTTTGGCGGGCCGGAGCCGC
This sequence comes from uncultured Methyloceanibacter sp., assembly GCA_964390455.1. Lineage (GTDB taxonomy): Bacteria > Pseudomonadota > Alphaproteobacteria > Rhizobiales > Methyloligellaceae > Methyloceanibacter. The sequence goes on from CAYMJW010000078.1 coordinate 10,337, forward strand.
ATACGACGACGGCGGTGAATGAGTCGGCCAGGCGCGTCGTCACGATCAATCGCGAGTTTGGCAAGACGAGGGCGGACATTGAGATGTCCGGCCACCAGGTGATGACGATGACGGTGCGCGACATCGGCCCGGCCGCTCCCTGTACGACGACCATGACCTCCTACAACGACTGGAGCAATGCCGGCAGCAACTCGCGTGGTCCGCGGCCGGCCTCGGTCCGGTTCGACATTGCTGAGGATGGCACCTACGTCATCCACTTCACCGGGGGCGGCGACGAAACGACCCATACCGACGAGCGCGGCACTGTCGTTGACGGGTGCGCATCTTTGCTGGGACCACCGGACCCGTACTCCATCGATCTGGAATGGCCACTCTGGCATTTCAACATTCGCTGCCCGCTGCCGTCGACTGGACCACTGGCACTGCGGCGGGATCTCGGGGAGTCGCTGGATTGCGAGGTGTACGACGCGGAGCGTTACCCCAGGCTCAAGGGCAGGCTGACGCGCGTGATCGTCGATCACTCCATGGCGTTCGACCAGCAGTCCTGGCTGGCGTCAGGGCCGATCGGCATCTCGCGGTCGGATACCGGCGAACAGTTGCCGGTCAAGGTAGTCCCCGAATGGGACTTCGTGCTCGTAGACTGATCTCCGCCGGCCTCTTGACAGCCAGCCGGGCAGAGGCGCATACAACGCCGACCCCGGTACAAGGCATAACCAACCAGATTGGGGACATACATGACCAAGCATCGGCATGGCGGCGCGATCGCCGCCGGTACGCTCCTCTTGCTTGCCCTCACGCCCGTTCGCGCCGCCGACCCGCCGGGCGACCTCTGGCAGATGACCTCGCAGATGGTGATGCCGGGGATGCCGTTCTCGCCGCCGCCGACCGCGGCCAAGGTGTGCACGGCGAAGGAATGGACGAAACCGCCGCCGGGCGGCGATCCGAGTTGCGTCACCAGCGATTACCAGCGCACCGGCAACAAGGCGACCTGGACCATGCAGTGCAGCGGCGACATGCCGATGACCGGCACCGGCGAAATCACCTTCGCGGCCGACGGCTCGTACACCGGCGTCATCACCGCCACGGCCGAGGGCATGGCGATGAAGATCAACCTGTCCGGCAAGAAGATCGGCAGCTGCGACAAACCGGTCGGCTAAGGCAGCCACCATGAGAACGCGATTCCTCCTGACGGCCGTCGCTGCCGGGCTCGTCTGCGTGTCCGCACTTCACGCGCAGGCACCGGCGAAGCCCGCCGGCCCCTGGGCCAGGGTGCCGCCTCTTTCGACGCTCTGCTACGGATTCATCGGCGAAAACTGGGAACCGTTCCTGACCAAGATCCAGGCCGCCAAGGCGGCGATCGAGGCCGATCGCGAGAAGCAGGAGGCGATCAACGCGAAGATCGAGGAGGATTTCCGGAACATCGAACCGATGGAAATGGCCTCCCGCATGCAGGAATGGATGATGCGCGATCCCGAGGCAGCGATGGCGATGCTGCAGGGGCAGCAGGCGATGGCGGAATCGATGCCGGAGGAGATGGCCTCGAGGCAGGCGGAGAGCCAGGCGCGGGAAACGGAGTGGAAGGCGCTGGTCCGTCGCTACGAAGACGCGCGCATCCAGGCCTACGGGCCGTCCCGGACGCGGCTGGAGGCTTTGAACGGCAGAAAAGTCACGGACCGCAAGGAACTGCTCTATCCGTGGTTCAGCGGTGATACCGGCACGCCACTCGCTGCGTGGGCGGAGGGCGAATCGATCAACGCGGCTGCGGACCAGGCCTACAGATCACTGTGCCCGCAGTGGTGGGGAGCCACCGGTCACTTTCATGCTTACCTGAAGAAGCAGAAAGACTGGTTCATCAAGGTGCGCATTCCGGAGCTGGCGATGAACGATGCGGTGAAGCTCCAGCAGTACTCGATCATGGACACGCCAGCGGCGAGCTATCGCTCGACGGCGGAGTTGCGAGGGGTCGCCGAATACCTCGACCTTGTATGGAAGGTTTTCGGCGAGCGCGACTCGTCGCCGCGCTGCAGGCTGCCGCGGGACTGCGACGGCGCGTACCCCTGACGGCCTGAAAACAGGGGAGAAGGCCGCCCAAGAGGGGAGCAGTCCGCCTTTTCCCGCGCGGAGAAGGCTTCTAAAGAGGGGACAGTCCACCATTTTCGCTGCGCGAAAATGGGGACAGTCCCCTTAGTTTCCCTTAACGGTCCTTCAGAACGTCCGTTTGTTCGT
>CAYMJW010000079.1:0-4557 GCA_964390455.1 uncultured Methyloceanibacter sp.
CGCGAATGGGCGGTTGACCAGGGGCCGCAATCTCTGGCAGCTAACGGCCCTGAGCCCAAACCGTCTGCCCCAACACCTCGCCCATTTCGAGCGCCGCGCGCATGACCATGGACTTGCTGACCGATCCCCATGTCTGGGCAAGCTTTCTTGCGCTGAGCGCGATGGAGATCGTGCTCGGCATCGACAACGTCGTGTTCATCTCGCTTCTGGTCTCGCGCCTGCCCGCGGAGAAGAGGAAGCGGGCGCGGCAGATCGGGCTTCTGCTTGCGCTCGTCTTCCGTGTCATCATGCTTGCCGGCATCGCCTGGGTCATTCACCTGACGACGCCGATCTTCACGGTGGCGGGCTTCGCCTTTTCCTGGCGCGACCTCATTCTCATCGCCGGCGGCTTGTTTCTCATCGTCAAGGGCACGCGCGAAATGCACCGGGACATCGAGGGCGAGCCAGGCGAGGGGGAACCGAGCCCCGTTGCCGACACCATGAGCTCGGCGATTGTCCAGATCGCCATCATCGACCTCGTCTTCTCCGTCGACTCCATCATCACCGCCGTCGGCATGGCCGACCATATCGAGGTGATGATCGCTGCGGTTATGGTGGCGATTGCGGTGATGTATTTCGCGTCGGGACCTGTCGCCGATTTCATCGAGCGCCACCCCACAACCAAGATGTTAGCGCTCGCCTTCTTGCTCCTGATCGGAGCCGCGCTCATTGCCGACGGCATGCATTTCCACATCCCGCGCGGCTACATCTATTTTGCCATGGCGTTTGCCGCCGCGGTCGAGGTGGTTAACGTCTTGGCCCTGCAGAGCAGGCGGCGTGCGGCCGAGAGCGCGCGCGCGAAACGCAAGCAAGGCTGAGCGCCCTCCAATCCCCTTAACTTTGTCACGCGATTTGCTTGCGTTGGCCGCAATTTGCCCCAGTTTGACCGGGTATGTCGCCGCCTACTCACGTTCATTCGAAATAGGGGAAGCGATGAAATTCGGACTTGTTGTTCTCGCCATGACGCTCGCCGTGCCGGCGACGATGGCCGGTGCCGAGCCTCAGACTCTTTCCGGCGACACCTTGCGCCACGCCATCAGCGGCAAGACCGTGTTCCTCAACATCTCGGGTTTCGAGCTGCCAATCAGCTACGCCGCCAACGGACGGATGTCGGGAAAGATGGGCGCCGTTGCGGCGAGCTTCGCCCGCGGTGACGGCGCGCAGGACCGCGGCAAGTGGTGGGTCGCGGACGATCAGCTCTGCCAGCAATGGTCGAGCTGGATGGAAGGCAAGTCCTATTGCTACCGTCTGACCCGCGAGGGTGCATCCGTTCACTGGGTGCGGAACGATGGGCGCTCGGGCACCGCGCGGATCGGCAACTGAGCCCCCGCGTCCGATCCCATCGCATTGATCGGCAAGTCGAATTTTGAAGCGTAAAGCGCCGCCTCCGGGCGGCGCTTCAGCGTTTGCCGCAATCAACGCGCGAAGCGGCGATGCGGCGCCACGTTGCGGCAAAGTCACAGCATACGACTCGAAATAGGCCACCGGCGCGTCTCCGCTTGCCGGTGAAGCCATCTTCGCATTAGGGTGTCGGACTGTACCGCTTGTTTCTGTCGATTACCGCGTTCGTGTGAGTTGCGTAGTGTTCGGTTGCGTGCGTAGCGTTGTCTATGGATTCGAAACATGTCGAGGCTTTACGCCGGGGCCCACGTTTGTGGAACCAGTGGCGTACGCAAAATCCTTCCCTCACGCCGAACCTGACGGGCATCACACTGAGCGCCGGTGAGCGTCAGATGGGGCCGATCAGCGGCGGACCGATCAATTTCTCCTTCGCCAGGCTCAGCCACGCGTCGTTGCGCTTTGCCACGCTTTCGGGGGCAAATCTCGAAATGGCGGATCTTTCCGATGCCGACCTCTCGGACGCGCGTCTTGACGGCGCCAATCTCGCCGGGGCGGAGCTCTGCGAGGCGCTGCTTGAACGCGCCGACTTCTCGGGCGCCCGGCTCATGGGCGCAAATCTCGCCAGCGCCAGTCTGAAGGAGGCGCGGAACCTGACGCAAGCGCAGATCGACGAAGCTCTCGGCGATGCCTTGACCGTTCTCCCGCCGCATCTCGTCAGGCCCGAAGGCTGGGGCGGCGGCGCCTGCCAGGCCGTGAGCGATCTCAATGGGCGAAACGGCAAGCATCAAAGCCCCGCGAATGGCGAGGCACCGCGGCCCCGGGGCGATTCCGTCTCCTGGCTTGTCGGCGGACCGGCGCGCGTCTCGTAACGCCTGGGGGCCGGCGCGCGACTTAGTGGAAATCGATCCGGATCGTGAACGAGGCCGGCCCTGACGCCGGGGGCGGGAAGGGCGCCGCGCCGCGCACGGTGGCAAGCGCCAACTGATCGATCTTTGCGTTGCCGCTCGACTTGGCGACGCGGACGCTGCTCAGTGCGCCGCCGAAGCCGATGGTGAACGTCACGGTCGCGCTGCCATTCTGACCGGCCCTCGGCTTGGCGCGGGCCAGAGCCGCCCAGACTTTGCTGGAATAAGCCTGGCCGCTCAGCCGGGCCGCCGGCTGTTTCGCTATGGGCTTGTCGGCCGGCGCGAGCGCCATCGGCAGCCAGCCAACGCCTGCGCCGCTGGCAGGTTGACCCGTCGCCTGCTCGGCGACAGCCGACGCGGCTTGGGCTTGTTTCGGCGGTTGATGGGTCAGGGCCCGGTTGGCTTGCACCGGCTTCGTCGCTTGCTGGGTCACGACCGGCTTGGCCTGCGCCTGTTTCGGCGTTTCCGCGCGGGCAGGGCGCTCCGGCCGTTCGGCGGTTTGCGGTGCCTGCGCGGGCGCGTTTGCTGCGATCTCAGGCTTGCGTTTGGGCGATGGCGGCGGAGGCGGTGGGAGCGGGACCGGCGCTGCGGCGGCGACCTCGGGGCTTGCCGAAGGATTTCCGTCACTCTTGGCTTCGATCGCGGCCTTTGCAGCCGCGCCGCCCACGTCCTCGCTGATTGTCGCTGTGACAGTCTCGGCGATGACAGAATCGGGCGCCGGCTCGGCGGCATCTTGAGGCTGCTCCGCGACCAAATCTGCTTCGATTGCCTGAGGCGCCGACTCCGCGAGCACGTCTCCGATCTGATCGGTCGGGGTCGAAGACGGCTCTGCGGCGACGTGCGCTTCCACGGCTCCCGTTTCGACAGGGGCGGCTTCCGGCGCCGCGCTCGTCTCGATCGTACTGTCCGCGATCGGTTCGGCGTCGCTCACGCTCATCGACTCTGCCGCGATGGCATCGGACGCGCCGGCGGCGGCCTCATCGATCTGAGCAACATCGATTGCATCGGCACGCGTCTCATCGACCTCAATAACGTCCGAAGCGGCAACGGTGTCCTCGGCTTGAGCGGGTGAGGGTTCGGAGACAACTGGCTGCACCGGCTCCGGCGTGGCCTGCTGCGGCTCTGAGGGCCGCGCTTCCGCGACTTGGGACGTGTCGTCGCGATCGGTCGCGTCCGTCTCCTCGGTCGCAACCTGCCCCTCGGCGCTCGCCGGTGGCGCGAAGGTGATCTCTCTTGGCGCTGCGGCTTCGACCGCATCGTCCGCCGCGAGGGGGGCGCGCGCTTCGCTGGCGGCTTCTTCGCGAGAGGTCCAGGGCGCCGTCGAGGTCAACAAGAGGAGACCGCCGCAGACGAGGACGACGCTCGCTCCGGTCGCAAGGAAGGATGGAAGGAATCGGCTTTCGCTGACGGTGTTCATGGGGCTCTCCGCGGAAGCCCATTAGCAGCGCGATATCGTTAACGAAGGGTTTATACGCGAGCCGTTCCGGGGCAAAAGCCTTGACCGGGCGGCACAACGATCTGGAATCTTTGGTTAATCTTCGTCGCTCCACTGTGGCAGATTAGCCACCAATTTCGCGCGAAACTGTGCTTCCAATAGAGGCTGTTCCATTGGTTGTGTAATGCGTACCGCGTTCTATAGGGGGCTAGTATGCGTATGCGTTTGATCGCCGTCTTGGCGGTCCTCATGGCGTCGATACCGCTCGGGGGCTGCTTCCATCACCATCAATCCACCGTCGCGCAGCCGCTTCCGCCACTGAAATAGCGGAAGGCCTGTTGGCGCGCGCGCGCGGCGGTTTCCCGTCGTGCGGTGCTTTGATCGGCGCGTCCCGGAGATCCGGGCGCCCGATCACGCACGCGCTGTCATATTTGTCCGTCATGCTGAGTGTGCCCGCAAGGGCGCCTCGAAGCATGAGAAGCTTGGCGCGCGTCTCGACGCACGGCAAACTGGTGAGGGCAATTCGGAAAGCGCGCCTGGGCGCCGGTCCTAACTCTTCTTGCGGCGCACGTGATAGGCCGGTGTCTTCGGCGCCGGGCAGAACAGCGCGTCGAAGCTGCCCGGCTGGGCAATGCAGCGGCCATGATGCACGACCTTCGGACTGTAGATGCCCGTGGCATACAAGAACGGCACGGACAGAATCGCGATAATGAAGGTCATCTGATCGTTCCCCCCGTTTGGCGGGGCGTACGCCCCCGCCATAGCAATAATCGCGCCCTAGCTTATCCCATGTGTCCAGCGAAACGATCGCGTATTGCGCGTTGAGCACAGGATTCA
>CAYMJW010000079.1:4657-12509 GCA_964390455.1 uncultured Methyloceanibacter sp.
TCGGGCGCGCTTCGCCTGAGCCATCGCCGTCGCACGAGACCGAAAGCGATAACGAACAGCGCGCCCAACGTCGCGCCGGCGATCGCCAAAGTATGCGCCGCGTCGGCACTGAGGTTCGCCGTGAACAGCGGGTCCTTGGCGATGATCTCGCCGGCGATCCAGCCAAGCAGCGCGGCGCCGGCCCACACCACGATGGGGAAGCGCTCGAGCAGCGCCATGACGAGGGCGGCGCCGGCCATAATCAGTGGAATGCTCACGGCCAGCCCGAACATTAGCAGCGCGTAGTTGTGCGGGGCCTCGAACCGCTCGGCAACGGCGGCGATGGCGATGACATTGTCGAGGCTCATCACCACATCGGCGATGGCGACGATTCTGACCGCCCGCCATAACTTGTCGACGGCCTCGACTTCGTTGCTCTTGCCGTTTTCTTCGGGACCGAGCAGCTTGATCGCGATCCACAACAGCAGAGCGCCGCCGACGAGCTTCAGGTAGGGAACCTGCATCAACGTCGTCACGATCCCTGCGAACACCACGCGCAAGGTGATGGCGACGACGGTTCCGAGAACCACGCCCCAAACGCGCTGCCGGGGCGGCAGCTTGCGGCAAGCCAGCGCGATGACGACGGCGTTGTCGCCGGATAGAAGAATGTCGATCCAGATGATCTGTAGGACGGCGAGCCAAAAGGCTGGTTGCTCTACAATCATGCCTCGGTCAGCCCCCCATCCCCCGCGCGGAGCGCGTCGCCCCCCCCAACAACGGGCAGGTCAACTATCCCTTGCCGCGAAAAACGGCAAGGACAAGACGGGATATATGCCATTTCGAGCGATAGGGAAGAAGGGAAAGACCCGATATTGCGCGGGGAAGCTGGCCGGTGTTCACGGACCGTTTCCCGCCACGACAAGGCATCGCCGATACCTTATGCTTCGATCGTTCATTCGAATCGGGCGTTGCGGCCCACATCACGGGGGAAAAAGCGATGACACTCGATCCTGTCCTGCTCAATCCGCTGATCGCCTTGATCGCCGGAATTCTCATCCTGCTCGTGCCGCGCCTCTTGAACTTCGTGGTGGCGATCTATCTCATCGTGATCGGCATTCTCGGCCTTGCCCACCACTTTCAGTAGCGGGTCCGGGCGCAAAAGCGACGCTCAAGCCTTAGGAATCGCGCGGTGAACATGGTGAACATCGTGCGAAACGGCAAAGTGTCGCCTGGAACCCGTTCCGGTGATGGCCTATAGTTTTCCGATTCACGCTCAACGCGAAACGGGTCATCGTCTGCACGATGCTGCAACCGATTCCTTCGAGGCTTTCGAATGCATGGGCGGTTTGCGGGCCGCCAACGGGTTTTGCGCTTCAGATCGGCGAGGCGATGATGCCGGCATGGCAGCGCCGCGAAAGGTGAGACTTCAATGGCGCGATTTCGACCGGGCATAGGTCTGATCTGTGTCAGCGCCATCATCGCCGTGGCCTTGGCCGCGCGCGCCGATGTGAGCGCTGCACCTGGAGTGGGCGGCGGCCTGTCCGCGCCGCGACCCATCCTCGTCGCGGAAAAGCCCCGCGGCTATGTCTGGTCGGCAACGCGCATCGAATCGCGGATCCGTCTCCGTGGCTCGGTCCCCTCCGACGACGTTCGCAGCATCCTGCTCGGCATGGTCAAGGCGCATTTCCCAGAACTCGAGGTCGAGGACCGGCTCACGGTGACCCAGGGCGCGCCGCCGCAAGATCAATGGCTCGGCGCGGTCAGCTTCGGGCTTCAGCAGCTGTCGCATTTGAAGCGCGGCTCGGTGCGGCTGCTCGATGTCGGGCTGCGGGTGGACGGCGAGGCGCGCAGCGCCGCCGACTATGCCGAGGTCAAGAAGGCGCTGTCCGGACCGCTGCCGACCGGGCTCACGATCGGCAAGGGGAGCATCAAGCCTCCGGTGGCCGACCCCTTCATCTTTGTCGCCGATCTCGGCACCAACGCTTTGAGCTTGTCGGGCAGCGTGCCCAACGAGGACGCGCGCAACCAGGTGCGCGAACTGTCACGGCAGTTGTTCCGCCGGCCCGGGCTGGACGACCGGCTCGAACTCGCCTCGGGTGCGCCCAAGAATTGGGACGAGGCCGTCGCCGCGGCGCTCCGCGCGCTAAGCAAACTCGAATCCGGGAAGGTCGCGCTGTCGGGTCTCGCGGTCACGATTGAAGGCGTTGCGCCGGACAAGGGGACGGCGGTCGCGATTTCCTACCAGCTCAGACGCGACCTGCCGGATCTCTTCTCCACCTCCGAAAGCATCAGCTGGAAAGAGGCCTCGGCCGCCCATAATCTTGCAGCCCGCGCGCGGATCAAGGCTCTCGCCGAGACCGCCGGCCCCTGGCCGGGCGGGAAGCTGCCGGACCTCATTCCACCCCTCGACTAGAGATAGCGCCGAGACCGCCCGCCTCGCAGCGGGACAACGGGCCACGCGCACGTCAAAGCCTCAATCGTTGGCGGCGAAGAAGGCGCCGATCGCCTCGACCGTTTCCGGCTCTTTGAGCACGGGCGCATGCCCCTGGTCCGGCACCGTCATGGCGCGGAGATTGGGATGCCGCTCGGTCATGGCCTCGAGCGTCTCGGCGCTGAGCACGTCGGAATTGGCCCCGCGCAGGGCGAACACCGGAACCTGCCCGAGCGCGATGAATTGCGGCCACAGATCCGGGACCGGGCGGCTGAGATCGATCCTGCCGAGAGCGCGCGCAAGCCTGCGGTCGTAGGCGCGCGCCGGGCGCCCCTTGCGCTCGTCGAATACGTCGCGCGCGATCTCCTCCCATTGCGCGTCGCTGAACTCGGGAAAAGCCCGCTCGTTCATCTCGCGCAGCAGCATGACGGCGTCGGGCCAGGTCTTCGGCACCGGCATCCGACCCACATAGCCGATGATGCGCGCGAGCCCGCGCGTCTCGATCACGGGCCCGATATCGTTGAGCACGACCGGCCCCATCGCCGTCGGTCTCACCGCGGCCATCAGCATGGCGATGATGCCGCCGCGCGAGGTGCCGACGATGCCGACCTTGTGCAAGCCGCGCACGGTCAAGAAATCGAGGATGTCGTGCAGCTCGATGAAGGGCGTGTAATTGCGCCAGCTTCGATCGTACTGCGAACGGCCGCGCCCGCGATAATCGAAACAATAGACGTCGCGCGGCCGCTCCGGGTGCTTGGACAGATATGCCGCAAGCGCCTGGAAATCTCTGCCGTTCCGGGTCAGTCCGGGCAAGCAGATCACCGGGCGCCGCACCTGGTCCGCCGCCGGGTAGTGGCGGACATAGAGTTTAAGGTCGTCGAACGACGGATAGTAGATGTCTCGCCACAGCTCGCCGTCAAGCTCGGGCATGTCGGGAGTGAACCCTGGGAGCGTCTCGACCGAACGGCCGGGCATCGCCCGCGCCATCGTTTCAGTGTTCAGCAAAGTTGTCACAGGGGCAAGCCTTACGAGCGAGGTGGACGCGGGCCCTCTCGACTTACTCCGATTTGGCCTGCACGCCGGCGAGCGCCTCGGCTTGCGGAAGCTTCCGGCCGCGATTGAGATCCTGAACGAGCTGCAAGGCCTGCTTCGGTCCGGCGAGCCGCGAGCGGTAGAGTTGCAGGGTCTCCATGATCTTAATCACGTATTGCCGCGTCTCGGTGAAGGGGATGCGCTCGATCCAATCGATGGGATCGACGTTGGGGTCACGCGGATCGCCGAAGAGCTTGATCCACTCGGCGACGCGCCCGCCGCCGGCGTTGTAAGCCGCGAGCGACAGGAAATAGGAGCCGCGATAGCTGTCGATGAGATCGCGCAAATGCGCCTCGCCGAGCTGCGTGTTGTAGGCGGGGTTGGTCAGCCGCGCCGAATCGAACTGCACCTTGTACGCCTTGGCCACGGCCCTGGCCGTGCCCGGCATGAGCTGCATCAGGCCGCTCGCGCCGACCGGGCTCTTGGCGGCGGCGTTGAACTCGCTCTCTTGCCGCGACAGGGCATGGACCAGCGCCGGATCGACGCGGTCGGTCAAAAGGCTCCGGAACTCGGGCATGACCCCGATCGGCAGAGCATAATCGCCGAGCGGGAGATCGCGGTTGAAGGCGATCTTGGCAAGCCTGAGCGCGATCTGCGGGTCGCCTGAGGCCTTGGCGAGTTCGGCAACGAGCACGACCTCCGCGGGGTTGGTCAGCTTGCGTGCGAGCGCCAGGAAGAATTGCGGCAGCGAACCTTCAAGCCCCGTGGCGCGCGCCACGCCGATCGCGCGCACCGCACCGTTCGACAGGAAGCTCTGGATGTCGGCCTCGGTCGGCACGGGCGTGCGGGTGATCTCCAGATGCGCGGGCTTCGCATCGAGCGATTGCCGCCCGAGCTGGCCGTAGAAATATTGCGGGTACTTCGCGGCGTTGTAGAAACGGACCATCGCCGAGCCCCGGTCGCCGAGGTCGAGCGCGGTGCGGCCAAGCCAATATTCGCCGAGCGCGATGCTCTTGGAACTCGTCGCCGCCTGGCGCAACGACAAGAAGTGCTTCAGCGCGGCATTGGGGTCGTTCAAGAAACGGAGCGCGATCCAGCCCGCAAGGAATTCCGCTTCGATAAAGTTGTCGCCGGAGACGAGCCCATGCTTGGCGGCGATATCGTAGGCGACCTTTGGATGCCCGTCATTCAGCGCGCCGCGGCAGTTGACGCGCCGCTCGGTCCACCAATTGTTGAGATCGAGCAGAATGTTCGGCTCGCTCGGCGCATCGAGGAGCATCTTCCACGCCTGCTCCCGCCGCTCCTTGTCCTTGGTGCGGCGCAGCCACTGGATGCGGTTGAAGCGCAAGCCGACATCGGCCTCGATGGCGTTCGACGGCAAGGCGTCGAGAAGCTTTCCGGCGTTGCCGCCGCGCTTGATTACGGCGATGCGGGCCGCGACCTTCTTCTGTTCGGCGGCGGACAGCAGCTTGGACACGCGGAGCGCCGCCTCGACGGCGCCCTTTTCATCGGGATAAAGCAGCCGGTCGATGCGCGCCCGATGGTGCTCGGACGTTAGCCAGTTGCCATAGCGGTCGAGGATTTTCTTCTCCACCGCCGCGTTGAGTTGGTGGTCGCGCCAGGCCGAAACGATGAGATCGCGCGCGCCCGCTTCGTTGTTCTCCTTGACATAGACCGCTGCCAGCGCGGCCTTGCCCGCGCCGGTCTGCGGCGGCGTGGCGCTGAAGAACGCCTTGATGTCATCGGTATCCGCACCGGCGATGAGGAGGGCCGTCTCGGCCTTCTCGCGCAATTCCTCCTGTCCGGGCCACTCCGGATGCGAGAGCCGGAATTGCTCGATCGCCTCGGCGTTCCCGGTCGCGGGGCTGTTGCGGTATTTGTACCAGAGGGCAAAGTCGCGGGCGGCCTCGTCCTTGATCCGCGCGGCGGCGCCTGGGCCCGAGCGTAGCACTTCCCGGACATTGGCCTCGTCGGAGGCGCTGAGCTCGTAGGAGAGGATCGGCTTCAAGATGGCCGCATAATTGAGGGCGGGCGCGGGCGATGCGATGGCCGGCGCGAGCGTGCCTTTCAGGGCTTCGAGGTTCCCCGTCCGATTGGGATTGGCGTCCGGCAGCGGCATGTCGGTCACGACTTGCGGCGCGGGCGATTGCGTCCCCGGGAGCGGCAAGGATGGCGGCGCGAGCAGGGACGGCGGCTTCGGATTGCGGTCGGGAAGGGCGACCTCGGACACGGCCTCTGGCATGCTTGTCTTGGGAGCGTCGCTCGAGGCCGAAGGCGTCTCTTGTATCTGAGTGGCTTCCTGAGCCGATGCGGGCTCCGGCGCGGCCTCGGGCGCAAGCGAGGGCGCGGGCGAAGCCTCGGCCGTTTCCTGGGTCTCAGGCGCGGGCGCAGCGGTCATCCTGAGCGGATTGCGCTCGGGCAGTCCGGGCGCGATCGCTTGCGTCTTGACCGGTGCCTTGGCCTTGGCCGGAGCCTTGGCCTTGACCGGCGCCTTGGCTTTGACGGGCTTCTTGACGGCCGCCACGCGCACGGGCTTGGCCGTGGGCGAACGCTGCGTCTCCGCCGCGGCGAGCGCCGGAGCGAGAAGCAAGACCGAAACAAGCAATGGCAAGACGTGCGCGCGAATGCGTTTCATCTCGTCGATCGGTTTCCGGTTACGATCCTGGTTACGCGGTCAGGACGTCCCCCGAGCCGGGGAGCCGCGACGAAGACAGCACTGTACTGTGCCTGAATTGAACAATGTCTGAAAGAATTCGGCGGAAAAATGTCTCCAGCGCCCCCGCAAGCGACCGGGGATAGTCTGAGTAAAGTGATTGAAGACATTGGAATGCATTGGTTTTTCCTGGAGACGAACGCGGCGCGCTGTGCCGGTATCGGCGCATGTCAAGGGCGCATTCCGCGGGGTTTCTGTTGCCTTGCCGCCACAGGGCCCCGCACCCTATTGTCCGCCGTCCCTTCCGTCCCCTATTGATCAAGCGCGAATCTCTTAAGGAGTGACACGCGTGCCCATGCCGCCGTTCAAAGGCTCGATCACCGCCCTCATCACGCCGTTCAAGAACGGCAAGGTCGATGACCGTGCCTTTCAAAAGCTGGTCGAGTGGCAGATCGACCAGGGTACTCACGGCCTCGTGCCGTGCGGGACGACGGGGGAGTCGCCCACGCTCACCCATGACGAGCACCGGCGGGTCGTCGAACTGTGCATCGAGGCGGCGGCGGGGCGGGTCCCGGTCATCGCCGGGACCGGATCGAACTCGACAGCGGAAGCCGTCGAGCTCACCCGGCACGCCAAGAGCGCGGGCGCCGATGGCGTGCTCGTCGTGACGCCCTATTACAACAAGCCGACGCAGGAAGGGCTTTATCTGCACTTCAAGGCCATCAACGATTGCGCCGACGTGCCGGTCGTCATGTACAACATCCCCGGCCGCTCCGTAATCGACATGTCGGTCGAGACCATGGCGCGGCTGTTCAAGCTCAAGAACATCGTCGGGGTCAAGGACGCGACCGCCAACATGGCGCGCGCCAGCCAACAGCGCGCGGCCCTCGGCAGCGAGTTCATCCAGCTCTCGGGTGAAGATGCGACCGCGCTCGGCTTCATGGCCCATGGCGGGCAGGGGTGCATTTCCGTGACCGCCAACGTTGCGCCGGCGCTCTGCGCCGAGTTCCAGCTCGCCTGCCTTGCCGGCAATTTCCGGCTGGCGCTCCAGTTGCAGGACCGGCTGATGCCGCTGCACGACGCGCTGTTCGTGGAGTCGAATCCGGGTCCCGTGAAATATGCGGCAAGCCGCCTCGGGCTGTGCACCGGCGAGACGCGGCTTCCGCTTGCGCCGCTCGCCTCCGCCTCGCGCAAGAGAGTCGACGACGCGCTGTCAGCGGTTGGCCTCGTCGCCGTCGAATAAGAGCAAGGTGAGGTCATGGCGCCGAAGCGCGAGAGCGGCAAGCTCGTCGCCGAGAACCGGAAGGCGCGCTTCAATTACGAAATCGAGGAGAAGTTCGAAGCCGGCATCGCGCTCAAAGGCTCGGAGGTGAAATCGCTCCGCAGCGGCAAGGCCAATATCGCCGAGTCTTACGCTTCCGATGAAGGCGGCGAGATCTATCTCATCAACGCGCATATCGCCGAGTATGCCGGCGCCGCCCGCGACGGCCATGCGCCGACACGGCCGCGCAAGCTTCTGTTGCATTCGCGCGAGATCGCGCGGCTGCTTGGCGCCATCCAGCGCCAGGGCATGACGCTCGTGCCGCTCAGGCTCTATTTCAACGCGCGGGGGATCGCCAAGGTCGAGCTCGGTCTCGCCAAGGGCAAGAAGCTGCACGACAAGCGCGAGACCGAGAAGAAGCGGGATTGGGACCGGCAGAAGGGCCGCCTGATGCGCGACAAAGGGTAGGGCGGGTGATGCGCCTTCCGGCCTCTCC
>CAYMJW010000080.1:0-4889 GCA_964390455.1 uncultured Methyloceanibacter sp.
GCCAGAACGAATTGCTGGATCTTGTCCCGTCCGCGTTCGAAATCGAGCGAGGCGGCCTTGTAGCCGGGAACCAGATAATCGAGCGAAGACTTGTCCGCCATGGCACCCCAGAGCGGGTCGTCGGCCGCCACATCCACCGCAACCCCGTTCAAGCCCTCCTCGGCGGCGCTGCGGTGAATCGTGCCCTTGAGCGCGTGGTCGAAGCCGCCGCCGCTCACGCGGAGCTCGGCCTCCTTGCCGTCTTGCAGGTCGCCGATGTCGGCGCCAAACGTGATGCGCGAAGAGGGAACGCCGCCCTTCGCCTCGCAAATGCCGCTGACCTGGATGTTGTCGGTCTCCGGCACGCCGTAGATCAACCGCGCGGTCACACCGCCGGCGCTTGCCGGATCGCTCATCTCGGAGAATTGCCACGTCATGGCGTCATCGGCGGCCGTGGCGCGCGTCGCGAGCGGCAGAAGGAGCCACGCGCTGGCCATCAGGCACAGGAACAGCTTGGCCTTGTACGATGTCGGCATGTTCAAGTCCTTTTCGAGCGCCGGAAGCTAGCGGGATGAAAACGCAAGGAGAGTGCGGCGACGTTATCCGAGCTTTGGGCCCCACGCCACGGCCATTTTCCCGGTGGAGCAACCTTCGGTGGTACCAATGCGGGGCGTCCGACCGCTACTTTTCCGGCGTGGCTTCTGGCGCGGCGTCCGGAAACGCGCCGGGATCGTCCGCAAGGATCTTCGACATGATCCAGCGCGGCGGAAGCGTTGCCGCGATCTCGTCGATGCGCCAACCACCTTCTTCGCGCACGAGATCGAACAGCATATTCTTCGGCTCGCCGAAATTCTTGAAGTTCGCGCGGATTTGCGCCTTGGCCGCATCAAGCGAGACTGGCTCGATCTTGAGCTCGCTCAACTGCCAATCCTGCCCGTCGACGAACACGTCCCAATCGATCCGCCCGACCATGCCGTCTTGCGTCTCCCGCGCGTCCTTGTCGAGAAGGGCCTGAAGGCGCTTGCTGTAGATGCCGGGGAGCCCGGGCATGCCTTCCTCGCCGGGAGCGATATCCGCGTAGGTCTTGTAGATGGCCGCGATCAACGATGCGGGGTCGTCGTCGACCTCCTTCGGCGGCGCGGCGGCGCCGAGCGCAACGGCGAGGATGAGTGCCATGACAAGGCGCATGGGCTCAGCCTGGAGACGCAAGCGCCGACCAAGCCACAAAGACATTCGCCACAACGAAGCTTGCGAGCAGCATGCCGGCCCAAACCCTGTCGGCCCGCGCGGTCCTCGTTTCGGCCTCGGGATCGTCGTCGCGCCATGAGGTGAGAACCACGCGGGCGAGCGCAACGATGATGAACAGGTAGGCGAGGAGATAAATCTTGTCGAGCATCATGAGATAGTCAACATCGGGAAGCGATGCGCCAGTGGTGAGCTGGAGCGCGACCAGCGTGAGCAGCGCGGTAATGCACAGCCCGATCCGTCCCTCGACATAGCGCGGCCGCACGAAGAACACGAGCGTCGCGCAGACCACGATCAGCGCGATCGGCACGAACGTCTTGAGCGACATGGCGACGACGGGACGCGTGACCGGGACGGTTATCACGATCCGCGAATAGGTGTCCGCCGCGCGCGACCTGAGATCGCCGAAATTCGTCAGATAGGTGTTGGGAGCGATGGTCATCGTGGGCTGGCCGATGGTGAAACCCGGCAGCGTGATGATCGGATCGAGGGTCACCGGGCGCGCGCCGTCGGGCACGAACACCTGTTCTTGGTCGCTGGAGACCCCGTCCTCCATCACCACGGTAAGGAGCTGAGTGTCGAAAGGATATTTCTGAAGCGCGAACTTGGTCGAGAAGCCGCCCTGGTGGCGGATGAAGGAATAGAGGCTGCCATCCGGCATCGTCTGCGGCGTATCGTAGGTGACCTCATGCACATTGCCCCCCGAGGTGACGCGGTTCATGAACTCCACCGTCTTCGCCGGATTGAGCTCCGGCGCGCGCCAGCGAAACCAGATATAGAGATCGACGACATAGCTGTTCGCCTTGAAGTCGAGCTCCTGAATGTCGTTGATGTAGGCGCCGACGATGACGTCGGCGAGGCCCGGGGCCGGTGCCGCCGCGACCGCCTCCGTCACGGCGGAGGGCGGAGCCTGTGGCGCCTCTTCGCTGCAAGCGGGCAGAGAGGCAAGCGCGATTAGGCAAGACGCAGCAACGAGGCTCAAGCCCGAGCGGAATGTCGAACGGGACCGGGGGAGAGGCAGCATATGTTCAGTCGAGTTTCTGGTCGGTGTTGTCAATCTCGTCCTGCACCACCGTCGCCGTTCCCTTGGCGCCAAGGACGAGATCCGTCTCCGGGGCAAACGACGTGTAGCGCCAGCCTGCGGGCAATTTCAATCGGTCCCCGAGCGTTTGTAGGCCGTCGTGGTTAACGGCCCTGCCTTGAAGCGGTAGATCGTGTCGCGATTGATCGCCGTCGCCGGGCGGGATCGCCGAAAGCGCCGGCTTCCTGTTCTACACGCCGCGCAGGCGCGCGGCGAGCCAGGAGGAAAGGTGCTTTCGCGCCCTGCCATGCGCGCCGCGCAGCACCCGGCCCATGGTCATGAAGCCGTGGATCGTGCCCTCGTAGCAGACATAGTCCACCGGCACGCCCGCCGCCGACAGCCTCATCGCATACTCCGCGGCCTCGTCGCGCAAGGGGTCGTGCCCCGCTGTGATGATGAGCGCCGGCGGCAGCCCGGTATCGTCCTCGTAGAGCGCGGGGCTCGCGCGCGGATCGGTGATGGGCCAGGCGTTCCCGAGATAGTGGTTGAAGAACCAATCGATCATGTCGCGCGGAATGGGGAATTGCTTGGCAAGAACTTTCCGCGACGGCGACCGCCCGCGGAGGTCGAGCGCCGGGTAGATCAACGCTTGCGCGCAGACGGAAGCGGCAAGCCTGCCCTTCGTCTCATGCAGCGCGATGGCCGCGAGCCCGCCGCCGGCGCTGTCGCCGCAAACGGCGATACGTTCGCAATCGAGCCCCAGCGCTTGCGCCTCGCGCACAAGCCATTCGAGCGCCGCGACCGTGTCTTCCACGGCCGCCGGGAACGGATGTTCGGGTGCGAGCCGGTAATCGAGCGAGAACACGGTCGCGCCCGTGTCGTGGCAGAGCGTGCGGCAGAAGATGTCGTGGGTGCCGATGTCGCCGAGGACGCAGCCGCCGCCATGAATGAAGAGGATGGCGGCCTCGGCCTCGCGCGCGGGATTTGCGGGAACGTATCGGCGCAGCCGCATCGGCCCGGCCGGGCCCGGGACGGCAAGATCGCTCGCCTCCCCGATCGGAGGCGGGGCGATCTCGGTCTTGGCGAGCGTGCGGCGATATTCCGCGCGCGCGGCTTGCGGTGAAAGGGTGTAGAGCGGCGTCGCGGTCGCCGCCGACGCCCAATAGAGCAGCGCCTCTGTTTCGCGATCGAGCTTCAAGCCGCTTCGTCCAGGCCTTAGCCGTCCTCTTCGCTCGAAGCCTACATCGCGAGGATGAAGATTGGTGCCCCAGGCCGGACTCGAACCAGCACGCCCTTGCGGGCAACAGATTTTGAGTCTGCCGCGTCTACCACTTCCGCCACTGGGGCCAGCGGCGGAACATGGGGGAAGTGCGCGGCGCGGTCAACCGGGGCTTCGTGTCCGTCACCCTGAGGAGCGACCCGCCTGCGCGAAGCCGGGGCTTCGCTCCGGCGAAGGCAGGGCGTGAGCCGAGCCTCGAAGGGCGACGGCCCTGTTGATAGCCATCCTTCGAGGGCCGCTTCGCGGCCACCTCAGGATGACGGCGAGGCGGCCCCCCGGAGCCGATGGACAAGTCCGCGCCGCCCGGTTAAGCAAGCGGCGATGCTGCGCAATCTCTACGACAAGGTCATCGCGCTCTCCGAGAGCCGGCATGCGCTGCCCACGCTCGCCGCGGTCTCCTTCGCCGAGAGCTCGTTTTTTCCGATCCCGCCCGACGTGGTCTTGGTGCCCATGGCGCTGGCGAGGCCGGAAAAGGCCCGGCTTTACGCGCTCGTCTGCACCATTTCCTCGGTTGCCGGCGGCATTCTCGGTTATTTCATCGGCGCCTTTCTCTACGACACGCTCGGAAAGTGGCTGATCTCGATCTACGGCTATGGCGAGGGCGTCGAGGCGTTCCGCGCGGCCTACGCCGAATGGGGCGCGTGGATCATTCTCATCAAGGGGATGACGCCGATCCCCTACAAGATCGTGACCATCGCCTCGGGCTTCGCCGGCTACGACTTCTTTATGTTCGTGGTCCTGTCTCTCATCACCCGGGGCGCGCGCTTCTTCCTCGAGGCCGAGCTGTTGCGCATCTATGGCGAGCCGATCCGCGGCTTCATCGAGAAGCGGCTGACCCTCGTCACCACCGGCTTCCTCGCGGCCATTGTCGGCGGCTTTTTGATCGCTAGATATGCTTTCTAGGATGGACGCGAGCGCGAGCCCGAGCTTGGCGAAAGCGCCAAGATTGGCCGTGACCGCGAGCACTGTTGTGTTCGCGATCGCCACGGCGACGATTCTTGCGGCGCTCGCCTTCGAGCATCTCGGCGGCTATGCGGCCTGCCCGCTCTGCCTCCAGGAGCGCTACGCCTATTATTTCGCCGTGCCCGCGAGCGCGCTTGCTCTCTACTTCGCGCGCGGGGAGGCAACAGGCATCGCGCGAATCCTTCTCGCCCTCGTTGCGGCTGCGTTCATCGCCAATGCCATCGCCGGCATCTACCACGCGGGCGTCGAATGGAAATGGTGGCAGGGTCCCGACACCTGCGCCGGCGGCTTCGATCTCGTATGGCGTGAGGGGGGTGTCGCCGAGACGCCCGTCATTCGCTGCGACGAGGCCTCATGGCGCTTTTTCGGGCTCTCCTTCGCGGGGTGGAACGCCGTGATCTC
>CAYMJW010000080.1:4989-12420 GCA_964390455.1 uncultured Methyloceanibacter sp.
AGGCCTCATGGCGCTTTTTCGGGCTCTCCTTCGCGGGGTGGAACGCCGTGATCTCCGCCGCGCTGGCCGCGGTCGCCGCCTATGGCGCGGCGAAGCGGCGCTGACTGACGCCGACTTCAAGCGAGCGTGATTGGCGGGTCGGGTTCCGCCGCTGCTATAGCGGCCAAGTCCCAACGGGGATCAGGGAAGGATCGAACATGGCTCGCTTGCGCTCTCTCTTGATTGTCGTCGTCGCGTTCTTCGCGCTCGGCGCCACGCTCCCGGCCTCCGCGGAAGATTGGAAGCCCTTCGATGCCGATTCCTTCGCGCAGGCGCAGAAGGACGGCAAGTCGATCCTGATCGATGTCTTTGCGGTGTGGTGTCCCGTCTGCCGGGCGCAGAACCCGATCCTGGTCAAGCTCACCCGCGAGCCGAAATACAAGGACCTCGTCGCGTTCAAGCTCGATTTCGATACGCAGAAGGACGCGCTTCGGGCCTTGAACGCGCAAAACCAGAGCACGCTGATCGTGTTCAAGGGCGAGACCGAGACGGGGCGTTCGGTGGGCGATACCGACCAAGACTCAATCGCCGCCCTGCTCGATAAGGCGCTGTAAGAAGGCGAGAGCGATGTCGGCCGCAACGCTCGGGCTCGCGTTTCTTGCCGGCGTGCTCTCCGTGCTTTCGCCCTGCGTCTTGCCGCTGCTGCCGATCGTACTCGGCACGGCAGCGAGCCAGCACCGACTCGCACCCCTAGCCCTTGCCGTGGGGCTTGCGCTCTCCTTCACAATCATCGGCCTTTTCGTCGCAACCATCGGCTTCGCCGCGGGCCTCGATACGGGATTCTTTCGCACCGTCTCGGCCATCCTTCTGATCGGCGTCGGCCTCGTGCTGCTCGTGCCGCGACTGCAAGAGCAGTTCGCGCTCGCCGCAAGCCCGGTCGGCAATTGGGCCGGCAGCTATGCCGACAGCTTCACGCCGGGCGGATTGGCCGGCCAATTCGGGCTCGGGCTTCTGCTCGGAGCGGTATGGAGCCCATGCGTCGGGCCGACGCTCGGTGCCGCCTCGGTGCTGGCCGCCAAGGGCGAAGATTTAGCGCAAGTCGCGCTCACGATGCTCGCGTTCGGCGTCGGTGCGGCACTTCCGCTGCTCCTGCTCGGCCTTCTCTCGCGCGAGGCGATGATGCGCTGGCGCGGGCGCATGATGGAAGGCGGCAAGGCGGGAAAGACGCTGCTTGGTCTCGTGCTGGTCGCCGTCGGGCTGCTGGTCGCGACCAATCTCGACAAGCGCCTCGAAGCGATTCTGGTTGATGCCTCGCCCGACTGGCTGACGCAACTGACCACGCGGTTCTGACAGCGAGGGGGATTACGGCTCGAGCTCGGTATCCCAGTAGAGATAGTCGAGCCAGCTCTCATGCAGATAGTTCGGCGGGAACAGCCGCCCGTTGCGGTGAAGCTCGAACACCGTCGGCCGGTAGGGCCTCTGCGACGGGAACATCTTCGCTTCGCCCGGCAGCTTGCCGCCTTTCATGAGATTGCACGGCGCGCAAGCCGTGGTGACGTTCTCCCACCGCGTCAGGCCGCCGCGCGAGCGCGGCACGAGATGGTCGAAGGTCAGGTCCCGGTCGTCGCGGCAGTACTGGCAGGTGAATTTGTCACGCAGGAACACGTTGAACCGGGTGAAGGCCGGATAGAGCGCTGGGCGGATATAGGTCTTGAGCGAGACCACGCTCGGCAGCTTCATCTCGAAAGAGGGCGAGCGGACGGCGCGCTCGTATTCGGAGACGATGTTGACGCGGTCGAGGAAGACGGCCTTCACCGCGTCCTGCCAGCCCCACAGCGACAGCGGGTAATAGGAGAGGGGGCGGAAATCGGCGTTCAGCACCAGAGCGGGAAATGTGCCGGGGGCGGCCGATGCGGTGGCGACGTTCAAGGCGAGCAATTCCTTACGCTTTCCCGTCGCACCCGGGACCATCCTCCTTGCTGGCCGGGATACTATCCAGGCATGTCACGAATGTGAAGGGGGGCCGAGCCCGGCTACGGGATGACTTGAGCCGCGGCAAAGGCCTGGCGGAGAAAGGCGCCGCCGAGCTGAAGCCCGTACGGATCGATCCCGTGACCGATCCCTTCGGCCACGTGCCACTCCACGGCGAGGCCGGCTTGCGCCAGCTGCTCACGGGCCATGAACATGGCGTCCACGGGTATGACCTCGTCCAGGTCACCATGCACCAGCAGAATCGCCGGCGCCGAGGCGGGGTCCTTCGGCAGCGCCTCGACCGTCGCCAGTGCGCCGGAATAGCCGACAATCGCCGCCGGCGCGGGGCTGCGCTTCAGGCCCACGCCGAGCGCCACCATGGTGCCCTGGCTGAAACCGACCAGCGCGAGCGCGCGCGCCGGCAGATTGTGGCGCTTGAGCTCGGCGTCAAGAAACGCATTGAGCGCTGGGATGGCTTGGGTGACGCCGCGGACCATCTCGCCCGCGTCGCGAAAGGTGAGGTTGAACCACTGTCGCCCCATCGGCGCCATCCCGCAAGGCTCCGGCGCGTGCGGCGAGGCGAAGGCGGCATGCGGAAGCGCGTTCGCCCATTCGCGTCCCAAGCCGATGAGATCGTTTCCGTCGGCGCCATAGCCGTGCAGGAACACGATCAGCTGGCGCGCCGCGCCGCCCGCGGCCGGCGGGAGGCGCGGTCCGTCGAGCAACGCCAAGCCTAATGTCCCTCCTCGGGGGCCTCATCGGCGGAATGGGCGTTGAGCTGCCCGTAATTCTCCTTGCCGATATCCTTGAGCAGACTGAGTTGCGTCTCGATGAAGTTGATGTGTCCTTCCTCGTCGGCGAGCAGGTCCTCGAACAGGTCCATCGACACATAGTCCTCTTCCTCGCGGCAGGCGGCGCGCGCTTCCATGTAGAGGGCGCGGGCCGAGTATTCGGCCTTGAGGTCGCATTCGAGGACTTCCTTGACGTCCTGCCCGATCATCAAGGGATCGAGATGCTGCATATTGGGAAAACCTTCGAGGAAGATGATGCGGTCCACGAGCTTGTCGGCGTGCTGCATTTCCTCGATCGATTCCGCCCGCTCCTTCTTGGCGAGCTTGGTGTAGCCCCAGTCATCGAGCAGCCGGTAATGCAGCCAGTATTGATTGACGGCGGTGAGTTCGTGGGTCAGCGCCTTGTTGAGATATTCGATGACCCGCTTGTTGCCCTTCATTTCTTTGCTCTCCTCTCAACCTCTCGGGTGGATTGTGGCCTGTTCTTTGCGCCGAAGCTAGGTGTCCCCCGCCCTTCGGCGGTGGGCAAAGGTCGCGCCCGAACGCGCCCCCGCCTCATCATAGGCGACCATCAGTTTGGCGATGAGCGGCAGGCAGCTCCCGCAGGAGGGCCGCTTGCCGAGCTGGCGATAGATGAGGCCGGGGGTCAGGACCACCAAAGGGTCTTCGGTACGGAGTGCCGAGACCGCGTCGGCGACGTCCTGGGACGTGATCAGATTGCAGGAACAGACGATCATGCCTCTCTCTAAGCCATGAGAGGCTTTGTTGTCGCCCTTTCCGCGCGACCAAGGTTGAGGAAGACAGGGCCGCGGGCCGTTCCCTCTTGGCCAAGGGGAAATGCCCGCAAGCCGCCGCCAGCCTCGGCTGGTTTAACCTACAGATTCTCCATCAAAACGCCCGCGAGCAGGATCAGATAGGCGATCAGCAACAGGCCCATGCCGTAGCCGGTGAAGAACGGCAGCGGCACGAGCATGCCGAGGATAACCAAAGCGGCGATGACGACAGAAACGAGAAAGGTCTCACGCCGCGGCGTGCTCAAGCGAATATTCATTGGTCCCCCCCTTTGACGAAGCCCCGCCGCAAACGAGACGCGACGTAAGGCGAAATCTAGCGGCAAAACCGCGCCGCCGCTACGGACCTGGCATTCCAAGCCGTGACGCCGGACCGGCGTTCACCTCTTGAGCCGCACCTTCTCGCGGGCGCGCAAGGGCGGCACGGGAACGCCCTGCTCGACAAGCGCCGCCGCCTTGGCCTCGACCAGCTCAACGATGCCGGCCATGATGTCGTTGAGCTGGAAATCCTTGGGCGTATAGACGGCCGCGGCGCCGCACTGTTTCAGTACGTTCACGTCGTCGGCGGGGATGATGCCGCCGACCACGACGGGGACGTCGCCAAGCCCCGCCTCGCGCAGACGCTGCGCCACCTCGCGTACGAGCGACACATGCGAGCCCGACAGGATCGAGAGCCCGACGACATGGGCGCGCGCCTCTTTCGCCTGCGCCACGATCTCGGCAGGGGTCAGCCTGATGCCGTCATAGACGACCTCCATGCCGACATCGGAGGCGCGGACCGCGATCTGCTCGGCGCCGTTGGAGTGGCCGTCGAGCCCCGGCTTGCCGACGACGAAGGTCAGCGTCCGGCCAAGGCGCCCCGACACCTCCGCGACCTTGCGCCGCACGTCTTCGAGCCGTGCCGTGTCGATCGCGTGCTTGGCGTGGATGCCGGTCGGCGCGCGATATTCGCCGAACGCCTCGCGCAACACCTGGCCCCATTCGCCGGTGGTAACGCCGGCCTTTGCCGCCGCGATCGAAGGCGGCATGATGTTGCGGCCCTCGACCGCGGCCGCCTTGAGATCGACCAGCGCCTGCCGCACGGCCTTGTTGTCGCGAAGCTGCCGCCAGGCCTGCAAGGCCGCGACCTCCTCGATCTCGACCGATTCCGGCACGGTGAGGATGCCTTCGCTGCCGGTTGCCGCAAGCGGCGACGGCTCGGTCTCGGTATAGGCGTTGACCCCGACCAGCACCTGCTCGCCCTTCTCGATGGCAGAAACTCGCGCGGCGTTCGAGGCGATCAGCGCTTCTTTCATATAGTCTATGGCCGCAACCGTCCCGCCCATCGCCTGGATCTTGGCGAGCTCGGCGCGCGCCTGCTCTTTCAGCTCTTCGACCTTGCGGTCGATCTCGGCAGAGCCGTCGAAGATGTCGCCGTACTCGAGCAAATCGGTCTCGAAGGCGACGATCTGCTGGAGCCTGAGCGACCATTGCTGGTCCCAGGGCCGCGGCAGCCCGAGCGCCTCGTTCCAGGCGGGAAGCTGCACCGCGCGCGCGCGCGCCTTCTTCGACAGCGTCACCGCGAGCATCGACAACAGGATGCGATAGACGTTGTTCTCGGGCTGCTGCTCGGTGAGCCCGAGCGAGTTCACCTGCACGCCGTAGCGGAACCGGCGAAGCGCGGGATCCTCGACCCCATAGCGCTTCTCGGCGATCTCGTCCCACAGATCGACGAAGGCGCGCATCTTCGAAACTTCAGTGATGAAGCGCACGCCCGCATTGACGAAGAAACTCATGCGGCCGACGACTTGCGGAAACTCGGCCTCCGGCACCTCGCCCGAGTTCTTCACCGCGTCGAGCACGGCCTCGGCGGTCGCGAGCGCGAAGGCAAGCTCCTGGACCGGCGTCGCTCCCGCCTCCTGCAAATGGTAGGAGCAGACATTGGTCGGATTCCATTTCGGCATCTCGCGCGCGGTATAGACGATCACGTCCTTGATGAGCCTGAGCGACGGCGCCGGCGGGAACACATAGGTGCCGCGCGACAGGTACTCTTTCAGAATGTCGTTCTGCACGGTGCCGGTGAGCTTGGCCTTCGGCGCGCCCTGCTCCTCGGCGAGCGCGACGTAGAGCGCGAGCAGCCAGGCGGCCGTCGCATTGATGGTCATCGAGGTGTTCATCTCGTCGAGCGGGATACCCTCGAACAGCGCGCGCATGTCGCCGAGATGGGAGATCGGAACGCCGACCTTGCCGACCTCGCCGCGGGCCAGCGGATGATCGGGGTCGTAGCCCGTCTGGGTCGGCAGATCGAAGGCGACCGAAAGCCCGGTCTGCCCCTTGGCGAGGTTCTTCCGGTAGAGCGCGTTCGAGGCCTTGGCCGTGGAATGGCCGGCATAGGTGCGAATCAGCCAAGGCTTGTCGCGCTTCGATGATTTTCCGCTCATAGTCCTGCTCGATGGCGTGAATGGCCTGCATCGAAGCATGCCCGCCGCACAAGGGCAACATGGGCCCAAGCGCCCAAGAAACAATGAAGCGCCCGGGCAGTTGGTCAACGGGAGCGGCAACCTCGGGCCTTGGCCGTCGGGCGGCGCCACGGGCTGACGGCGAATCGCCTTAAGAGGACA
This sequence comes from uncultured Methyloceanibacter sp., assembly GCA_964390455.1. Taxonomy (GTDB): domain Bacteria; phylum Pseudomonadota; class Alphaproteobacteria; order Rhizobiales; family Methyloligellaceae; genus Methyloceanibacter. The sequence continues at coordinate 11,122 of CAYMJW010000080.1, forward strand.
GGCCCCCGGGGTTCGGCATTTTGGCCCTGGGCAGAGTGAGGGGTTTTTGCTAACGCTCCCGCGAGCCGGGGCCGGTTCGAGGCCGGAAGGTGAGGTTTTTCGGGAGACGTGAGGGCGCCTTTGGGGCGCTTTCGCGCGTTTGGGGTACCGCGCGCAAATTTGTTGCGGACGCGAGATGAATAGACGAGAATTGCCGCAGTGCAACAACAGGCTGAATGCGTGAGGTCTGGGGGGACAACCGGATGAATGAGATGTCTCTTGCCGCGGTGACTGAGTCAGCGGCCGCGAGCGCGGTCAAAGATCTCTACGAGATCGGCGAGATCCCGCCCCTCGGGCATGTGCCGAAGAACATGTATGCCTGGGCCATCCGGCGCGACCGGGAAGGCCCGCCCGAGACAGCCATGCAGGTCGAGGTGGTTCCGACCTGGGAACTCGATTCGCACGAAGTGCTCGTTTTGGTGATGGCCGCGGGCGTCAATTACAACGGCGTCTGGGCCTCGCTCGGCACGCCGGTTTCCATGTTCGACGTCCACAAGCAGCCCTATCATATCGCCGGCTCCGATGCGTCCGGCATCGTCTGGGCGGTGGGCTCCAAGGTCAGGCGCTGGAAGGTCGGCGACGAGGTCGTCATCCACTGCAATCAGGACGATGGCGACGACGAGGAATGCAATGGCGGCGATCCGATGTTCTCGACCTCGCAGCGCATCTGGGGTTACGAGACCCCCGATGGCTCCTTCGCGCAGTTCTGCCGCGTGCAGGATCGCCAGCTGCTCGAGCGGCCGAAGCACCTCACTTGGGAAGAAGCCGCCTGTTACACGCTTTGCCTCGCGACGTCCTACCGCATGCTGTTCGGGCATCGGCCGCATACGCTGAAGCCCGGTCACAACGTGCTGGTGTGGGGCGCCTCTGGCGGCCTCGGCTCGATGGCGGTGCAGCTGATCGCCACGGCGGGCGCCAACGCGATCGGCGTGATCTCCGATCCGTCGAAGAAGGACTTCGTGATGAGCCTCGGCGCCAAGGGCGTCGTCAACCGCAACGACTTCGACTGCTGGGGCCAGCTGCCCGACGTCGACGACCAGAAGGGCTACGCCGAGTACATGAAGAAGTGCCGCAAGTTCGGCGCCGCCATCTGGGAGCACACCGGCAAGGGCAACGACGTCGACTTCGTGTTCGAGCATCCCGGCGAGCAGACCTTCCCGGTGTCGTGCTTCATCGTGAAGCGCGGCGGCATGGTGGTCTTCTGTGCCGGCACCACCGGCTACAACCTCACCATGGACGCGCGCTTCGTGTGGATGCGCC
>CAYMJW010000081.1:0-12256 GCA_964390455.1 uncultured Methyloceanibacter sp.
TCCCACAAGGGGAGAGGGTAATGAGCCAGAGTGCGCCAGAATCGCCGGAATGACGGCCCGTGCCGGAGTGACGGACTAGAGAGTGAGGAAACTCTCAAGACCCTGATAGGCGAAGATGTTGCCGATGAAATTCGGCAGGACGACGCCCTTCGCTACCCGGTACCAGGCTACGGTCTTGCGCAGACCGGCATCGAGCGGCGTCTTCGCCCGCCAGCCGAGTTTCTCGGCGGCGGCCGAAACATCGGCGCTGACCACGTTTTCTCCCGGCCGGTCGGGTAGCGCGCCGAACTCGGGCCTGACGTCATGGCCCACGATCGTGATCAGACGATCGACGATATCGACCACGGGAACGAGGCTTCCGGTCCCAAGATCGATCGTCTTGCCCTCGATGCCCGGCGTCGTCGCCGCGGCGATAAAGCCATCGATGACGTCGGTCACATAGACCCAATCGGAAGCATGCCTTCCGCTCGAAAGCCTCGGGGCCTCGCGCCGCAACAGGGACAGCGTGACCGAGGGAATGAGCTTGGTGTGCGCCTGGCCCGGTCCATAGGTCATGAATGGACGCAAAAGGACAACCGGCGTGCCGTAGAGGTTATGGAACATGCGCGCATAGCCGGCAGCCGCCCATTTCGCCGCGGCGTAAGGCGCTTGAGGCGGCGCAATCTCACCATCGATGCCGGGTTCGGTCAGTGAGCCACACAGGACGATGCGCCGGCAGTCATACTCCCGCGCCGCGACCAGCAGGTTCACGGTGCTTGCGAGCAGACTTTGAAAAGTTGGCAGAACGAGCGCGAGCTCTGGACTTGCGCCGACCGCCCCCGCCAGATGAAAGACGATCTCCGGCTTGACCGTTTGCATCACCCGCTGCGCGGCGGCGATATCGGCGAAGTCGGCCTGATGCCAGGTCAGTCTGGAGCCATTGGCGGGAATGACCTTGCGGGACGTGGCATGGACGTCATGTCCGTCGCGCAGCAGGCGCCGGCAGAGGTGCCGCCCAATAAAGCCGCTGCCACCGGTAACGAGGACCTTCAACGCTCTACTCACTCTACCCTCGTAAAAACTGATCCGCCGCTCACGCGCTCTTCGGCATGTAGATCAGCTCGCCGTCGACAGGCACGCCGTCATCGTAAAGGGCGACAACCTGTTCCGGCAGCCGCGTCAAATCGGTGCCGCGCAGGAAGTCGCGCAACACGGTCCCGGAGCAGGCCGCATCGATATTCGGCGCGCCCTTTCTTGCAACCACGTCGTCGCGGTGGACGGTGCGATAGTCGATGCTGAAGCGCGTCACGCCGGAGGTGTTGGGCACGCTCGAATGCATCTGAGCGGCGGAGAACAGGATCAGCCCGCCGACGGGACAGATCAGGCGGATCTGCGGATCGAGCTCGATCGGTTCGGTCGCGCGCGGCAGAGGCCGCGGGTCTTCCTTGGTCAGCTTGGCGACGTTCGCGCCGCGATGCAGCTTGTTCCAGGTGTAGTAGTTGTAGCCCGCCGAGCTGTTGGCGACGGGTTCGCTCCAGTAGCGCGGATGAAAGGCCATGGCATTCTGCGAGTCGAGCTCGTAGATCGGCAGCCACCAATTGAGCTGACAGGGCGGCGCCGAGTACCACGTGTCGCGGTGAGCGTGCCAGGCATAGGCAATGCCGGTGGTCAGGTAGCCGCTGCTGGTCGAACTCCGCATTCTCGGAACGTCGAAAAAGGTCTTCTCCAGGTCGCAGCCGAGATCCTCGAGGATCGTCTGCAAGTGGCGTTTTGACTCCGGGTGATGGATGAAGGCGGGCTTCAGCGAGCCGAGCAAGTCGGCGTAGCGTTCGACTTCCATGCGATCCTGCGCGGTTCTCGGGTCGAGATCGCCGAACGCGTCCTCGATCATCGCGCGAGCAAACGCGACATAGTCCAAGATGCTCTTGCGCGGAGAAAACACGAAGAGTTGCCCGTCATAGAGCTGCGCGCGCCTGTCGTCGTCCGAGACCTGGGAATCGTAGTAGATCGTGTTGTTCATTACCCTATCCTGCTGTTGCGGGACGCCCTGTGACGTCGTCGGTTGCGGCATAAGCGGCCGGCGCGCCCGGCCCGGCAAGAGTGCCATAAACGGCTGCCATTACAGGCGCATGCATTGGGACGATCAGGGTGCTGAGCGAGGTAACTCAAGGCCGCCAAGATCTACCACTTTGGGGGTAGAGGGCGGGTCGTATTGCGCTAGGCCGAAACCGTCCGGCGACGCCGATGTCCGCTTCGCTCGCGGTCAGGCAACCACCTTCCTCACGAAGAAGGCTTCAGCGAGCCGCGAGGGCGCGTTGCACTCCACACCGCGCAGCCGCATCAGAGACCAGAATGTCTCCTCGTCGAACCACGGCCGCTTGGTCTGCGACGGGAACGCCTTGAGCAGGCCGGCAATCTTGTCTCGGCAAATGTCCTCCGGCAGAGGCACGTAGAAATTGGGACGCCCGAGATCGCCGTCATATTTCATGATTTCGTATTCGAGGATCATGTGGTCGCGCCAGGTGTTCCATGTCAGCTGCGAGACGAGCCTGTGGTCCTGGTGCCGATCGTCGTCGTGATGGGTGAGGATGAGGTCCGGCGCGAAGTTCGCCTTGAGGTCCTCGAAGGCTTCCTTGACGAGCTCGCCCTGAAAAGGAAGGAAGCCGTCGCGAAACCCATAAATCGAAATCTCGCTGGCACGAGCGCCTGACAGGAAAACCTTGGCCGAGCGGCGCGCCTCCTCAACTCTCACCGGGTCTTCGCCGGCCAAGATCACCCATTTTATTTCGATCTCGGGGTGGGCTTTGGCGAGCCGCATGATCGTGCCGCCGGCCCCGATTTCAATGTCGTCGCAATGCGCGCCGAGGCAGAGCAGGCGCTTCACGCGAGTCATGTCCAAGACAGATAGCATATGTCTCCCAGTCCCGATTGCGTCGCAGGCGACAAGAGCCCGCGAGTCCGTCAGCCAAGGTCGCGAAAGCGCTCGAACTTCGCAGGAAAGGAAACGCGAGGGATACGGTTCAAATGGCTAGAAACGGCCAAAAATGAGTACCCCTTCCCGGTCATTGTGATCGGGTGAGCGATCCCGGCAAAGTGCGCGGTGCCTGCCGGTGAAGTCCGGTCGATCGCACGCCTTAACGAACATCGGAGATGCGCAATGGACGGTACCGGCCCGGAAGCTTCCCTGACCTCCGCCCAACAGACGCTTCCTTGCCGCCATTGCGGCAGGACGCTGCAACATACGGTTGTCGATCTCGGCATGTCGCCGCTCTGCGAAAGCTTCCTCCCCGAGCGGCAGCTCGGCAGCCCCGAAGCCTATTACCCGCTTCACGTTCGCGTCTGCGACGCCTGCTGGCTGGTGCAGCTCCCCGAATTCGTGAGCCCCGCGCATATCTTCACCGAGTACGCATACTTCTCGTCCTATTCGACAAGCTGGGTCGCGCACGCCAAGAGCTATTGCGAGATGATCCGGTCGCGGCTCGACTTGCGCCCCAACAGTCTCGTGGTCGAGCTCGGCAGCAATGACGGCTACCTCCTGCAACATTTTCTGGCGCTCGGTCAGCGCGTGCTCGGCATCGAGCCCGCGGCAAACGTGGCCGAGGCTGCGGCCGCCAAGGGCGTGCCCACGCGCGTCGCCTTCTTCGGCAGCGGAGTGGCGAACCAGGTGGTCGCCGAGCACGGCCACGCCGATCTGATCGTCGCCAACAACGTCTTGGCGCAAGTCCCGGACCTCAATGACTTCGTCGCCGGCATGGCCTGTCTCTTGGCGCCGGACGGGGTCATTACCATCGAGGTTCCGCATCTTGGCCGCCTGATCGCCGAGAACCAGTTCGACACCATCTACCACGAGCATTTCTCGTACTTCTCGCTCGTTACGGTGAGGCGCATCGCGGCCGCCAACGGTCTTGTGCCGATCGATGTCGAGATGCTGCCGACGCATGGCGGCTCGATGCGGGTCTATCTTGCCCGCAGAGGCACGGAGCGCCCGGTCTCCACGCGCGTCGGCGCGTTGATCGCCGAGGAGCGCCGGGAGGGTCTCGAGTCCTTGTCGGGCTACGCGGACTTTGCCGATCGCGTCCGGCGCACGAAGCGCAGCCTGCTCGCCGCACTGATCGCCGCCAAGGAAGACGGCAAACGCATCTGCGGCTACGGCGCGCCGGGCAAGGGCAACACGCTTCTGAACTATTGCGGAATTGGCCCGGACTTCCTCGACTTCACCGTCGACCGGAACCCCTACAAGCACGGGCTCTACACGCCAGGCCAGCACATTCCGATCAAGCCGGTCGAGGCGATCGATGCCGCCAAGCCCGATTACATTCTGATCCTGCCCTGGAACCTCAAGCAGGAAATCGTCGGGCAGATGCGCCATATCGGCGATTGGGGCGGCAAGTTCATCGTCCCCATCCCGGAGACGGTCATCCTCGATCCCAAGCATCTCTGCTGAGGACCGGCGCTGCGGGCGAAACCGTCCCGCTCTTGTCTGCCAAAAACATTACGGCCGGAGCAGGTCCTGAGATTTGTCTCGAGGGACCTGCGTCCGGCCGCTTTGCGCGCCTGCTCCGCTACTTCGCGGCGGTGGCACCCGTCACGAACGGGTCAGGCTCGGCGCTCTGTGCCGCCTGATTGAGCAGCGACGGCAGCTCGCCGGGATTGCGCCGCTTCAGCTTCACCTCGACGACGTCGCCCGGTGACAGCATGGTATCCTCGGCCGCATCGAAGGTGACGAGGCGCCCGTCCCGGACCCGGCTGATATAGATCCTATAGTCGGACTCCTCGGCGTCGCTCTCGGCTGCTTGCGCCTTCACTTGCAGCAATTTGCGCGCGGGCGCGAGGCCGTTCTCGATCTCCGCGAGCCGCTGCGAGGCGTCCTGCAGCTCCTTCAAGGTCTCCCGCTCATGCGATGCCTTCAAATCTCCGAGCTTGAATTCGAGCTCACCCATGTTCTGCCGGAGATGGGCGACTTGGGCTTCGAGATTGGAAAGCTGCGCCTCGACCAGAGACTTCTCGATCTGCTGATTGATGAGCACCTCTTTCCGCAACAAGCCCTTCCCGAACAGGATATCGAGATCGCTGAGACGATCGGTGACGATGTCGAGCCGCTCCTGCTGCTTGGCGATCTGAGCGTTGACGGCATCGATCTCCTCTTGGATGCGCGGGCGCTGCTCCTGGAGGGCCTCGACCTGACGGCGATGGGTCTCCGCCAAGCGCGAGAAGGTATCGCTCTCGGCCGCGTAGGCCCGATCGAAGTCGACATTGCGGCGAGTGAAGCCAACAAGAATCGGAATGACGAAATTCTCGCGTCTGTCACGCTGAGCTTCGAGCCGCGCCTTGCGCATGAGCAAGGTGGTTTGATCGGCCTCAAGCTGGCGAACGCGATGCTCGGCGCTGATGACGTCCGACACGACGGCGTTGAAGGGTTGCTCCAAGGACTGCCCCTCACCGCCCGCCGTCGCGATTGCCGCCTTGACCGAAGCGCCGAAGATAAAGGGATAGCTTCCCGGCTTCTTAACGTGACCGGTCACGAAGATCGGCCGATGCTCCTTGATGCGCACGCTCACGGCTGGCTGTAGCAACACACCGTCGCCAAATCGGTCTTCGATCAGTTTTTGCGCCTCGGCGAGCGTGAGCCCGCTCAGGCTAACGCTGCCTGCAAGCGGCAGAAGGAGGCTGCCCCCGCCATCGACGATGAATTCTCCCGAAAGCTGCGGCTGGTCGTACACGACAAGCGTAAGGCGATCGCCCGGAGCAAGCCGATAGTCGCCCGGCGCGGCGGGATCCATGACGGCGGCGTTCCCTGCCGGCGCGGATTGGACATCTGTCTCATCCGCCCTCGCGCCAAGCTCCGCGGTGAGGATCGCGGCGGTGGCCGCCGCTAGAAACAATGCGGACAAGCGGCCCGCGGGGGGCAGCACGTGCCGCAGCCTCCCGGTCCGCCATGTGTGTTCTTGAGCTTTCATGTGCTTACTCCCCTGTAACGCGCGGGCGATTAATCCGCCTCGAGAGGCGAGATTTGGCTCAAAGCCTAACCGGCTTTTTCGCGCGCCAAGGCCCATGATTTGGGCGGATACGGTGCCCTAACGGGCTACCCCCAAGGGTTGCGGCCCCGCGCTCGGCCTTCGCTTGAGAATGGCGTCCGGCATGTCTGCACAGTCTCGACGGCATAACGCGCTTGAGTTCCGGCAAGTCCTTCTTGCCGGAACCGTAACCTTGATCTCTGCAGCGACAGCGTTGGCCGCCACCACCGCCGGTCCGGCGATCGCCGATCTCTTGAAAAGCGGCTGGCAGATTGCCGGATACAGCCAGGCGTTCGACAACCGCTCGACCTTCATTCTGTTTCGGCATCCGGAACAGACTTATCTCGTGCAATGCCGCGTCGGTTATGACGTGACGCGCAATCCGAGCGTCTATTCGATTTGCTACGAGCTCCGCTGATTTCCACGCGAAGCGCGAACAAGCGTCCGTTGTGGGGGTTCAAATCCCAACCCTCAGACACCATCTCCCATGGCAACGGACACTTTGGAGACCACCATCATGACACGGCTAACAGCTAGAGGCTTGATCGCGATCGCCGCCGCCGCTTCGATCGCGTTACTCGGCGCCATCTCGACGGCGGAGGCGGGAAAGGGCAAGGGCAACAAAGGCGGCGGCGGGGGCGGCTTCAAGGTCAGCAGCCACGTCAACAAGAGCGCCAAACTCAACAACGGCCCCAAGCTCAGTTACAGCAAGAAGCCCCGCTCCGGCTTCGAGATGGTCCGCTATGGCGAGGGCAAGTACAAAGCCTCCAAGCACGCCAAGCACCATTATGACAACGACAACAAGCACCATTATGACAACGATAATAAGTGGCACGGGAGGTACGACCCCTATCACCACCGCCGGTACAACTACGCCTGGGCCGGGCTCCCGCTCTACACCTCCTATGCCGGTTGCGGTTGGATGTACAAAAAAGCCGTCTCGACCGGCAGCGACTATTGGTGGGACCGTTACTACCGCTGCGCCCAATATTCGCGCTATTAGCCTCCATCACGCGACATGACGGCCGAGCCGCGCTCCCAAGGGGCGCGGCCGAGCCTGACAGGCCGGCACGGGCTTTGCGGAGGGCGCCAAGTGTTGAGGCTCAAGCCCTTCCCGGGGCCATATTTTGCGCGCAAAGCGATGGGAAGTTAACGCTGCGATCAGGGCGGCGCTGCCGCCGCTGATGCGCTCCGCTAAAATGGGCGCGCGTTCGACGAGAAGGCCACTACCTCAAGAAGATCATGTCGGCGGAGCTTGCCTTCAATCGCAGCCAGGATGTCGATTATGGCGTGGCCCAGGAGATCGGGCCCGGCATTCGCCGCATCGTGGCCAACAATCCGGGGCCCTATACGTTTCTCGGCACGAACAGCTATGTCGTGGGGAGCGGCGAGGTCGCCGTCATCGATCCGGGCCCGGCCGACGAGCGGCATCTGAAGGCGATCGCCGCCGCCATCGAGGGCGAGCGCCTCGCCTATATTCTCATCACCCACAGCCATCGCGACCATTGCGACGGCGCGCGCGGCTTGCAGAAGCTCGCAGGCGGACAGATTGCCGCGTTCGGGCCGACCAGCACGCCGCGCGGCGCAGGCACGCCGGGCCTCGGCGATGCCTTCGTGGATCGATGCTTCAACCCGGACCAAAAGCTTGCTGACGGCGACACGGTCAGGGGCAAGGGCTTCGCGCTCGACGTTCTGCATACGCCGGGCCACGCCCCCGATCACCTTTGCTTCGCGCTCGTCGGCAAGCGCACCATGTTCACCGGCGATCACGTGATGGGCTGGAACACCACCGTCATCGCGCCGCCGGAAGGAAATATGGCGCAATTCCTCGCCTCGCTCGAGCGCCTGATGCAACGCCATGACAAGGTGTTCTTGCCGGGACATGGCGGCCGCATCCAGACGCCGCAACGGGTGGTGAAAGCCTACATGATGCATCGCAAGTGGCGCGAGCAAACCATCCTCGCCTGTCTGGATGATGGCGTCCGCACCGTGCCGCTAATCGTCGAGCGGCTCTACGGAACGCTCGATGCCGGGCTGAAGGAAGCGGCCGCGCTCTCAGTGCTCGCGCATCTCGAACATCTTGCCGCGCGCGAGCTGGTCGCCTCGGATGGGCCTAGCGGGTTGTCGGGCGTTTTTTCTTCACGCGCTTCTTGACCCGTTTCTTCGTCGCTTGCTTCTTGTCGGGTGCGGCCTCTTCCTTGGGCGCGGCCTGTTCGAGCACCGTCTTTTCGCCCTTCTCGAGCGCCGTCGTCACTTCTTCGAAGAGGGCGCGGATACGGGCGGCATTGGCGCCGAGATCGTGCAGGCCGTAGCGCGATACCGAGCGGACGTCGATCACGGCGTGCGTGTCGTCGCCTTTCACTTGCACGATCACATCGTCGGTAAAGCCCATGACCAAGCTCTGGTCGGTCGCCTCGATGCGGCCGATGCCGGTCTCGCCGGGCGTTTCGCTCGAGACGATGGTCCAGCCTCGACGCTCCACCGCCTCGTTGACGAGGCTGAACACTTCGGGGGCGGCGCGCTCCAGCACCATCGGTCCGAGATCGGGATAGGCCTCGACCTGAGCGTCGACTTGGGTGGCGTCCGGATCTTTGATCGGGTTGGCATCGGCAGGACGCTGGGCGAGAAGCGTCTTGAAGGCGAGCGGCTCGTCGGGGCTCGTCGCGATGTCGTTCAGGCGCGGCAGGAGAGCCGCCTTGCCGAGAAAGAACGCGGGCGCGGCAAGGCCGATGCAGGCGATGATGATCGCGGCAAAGGCCTGGCCCGCGCCGGTTTGCCCGCCGAACCAGATGCGAACGAGAGAAAAGATGGCGATCGCGATGGCCAGCAGCATCCCGGCGAGCGACACCCCGATCAGGTTCAACGCCACGGGCGTTGTCAGCAGGGAGAAGCGGTGCAGCAGTACCGTCAGGATCAGGAGCTGCACGAAGAAAAGCGCGATGCGCCGCGCCCAGGTGGCCTCGTGCGCCTCCTTGACCGAAAACCGCGCCGTCGCATAACGCGCCGTCGATAAGCTCACGTCACTGCCCTCAAGCCCGGCCTCACCCGCCGGAATATGCCCTGCCCTTATACAAACTATCGCCAGCGGATGGCAGGTTTGTGGTCGATCCTTGGCTTCTGCCTACGGATAGAGCCGGGTCTTGGTCCAGGACCCGTGCGGAGAGGCGCGCCGAAACACGATCCGGTCATGCAGGCGGAACGCACCCGCATTCCAGAACTCGATCTCGAGCGGCACGAGCCGGTAGCCGCGCCAATAGTCGGGGCGCCGAACCTCGCTTCCTTGAAAAGCATCTGTGAGCCGCGCGACCTCAGCCTCGAGCGCCGCGCGGCTCGCAAGCGGGCGCGACTGGCGCGAGGCGCAGGCGCCGATCTGGCTGTCGCGATGGCGGGTGGCGAAATAGGCATCGGCCTCCGCTTCGCTCGCGGGCTCGACCGGCCCGCGCACGCGGATCTGCCGCCCGATGCTCTTCCAATAGAAGAGAAGCGCGGCCTTCGAATTGGCGGCGAGCTCCCCGCCCTTGGCGCTCTCGCTATTGGTATAGAAGACGAAGCCCCGCTCGTCGGCGCCCTTCAAGAGAATCATCCGCACATTCGGCAGCCCTGATTCATCGACCGTGGCTAGGGCCATGGCCTCGGGATCGACGTGCTCGGCCGAAGCCGCCTCCGCCAGCCAAGCCTGGAACAAGGCGAAGGGCTCGGCGGCCTCGGTAAAGTCCTTGGTCAATTGATCGCTCATGGCTTCACGCAAGTTCTGATCGGTATCGCGCAGCACCACCGCTCGGCGGCCGATTTTGCCGCGAACCGAAAGATGGCATCAACCGAAACCGGCGAGAAAGCAGCCTTCAGCTTCGGTTAACCATCGCCGCTCTACCATCCGAAGCGAGGCCTGTCGCCCTTTAACGCGGCATCGCCGGCGGGGTTATCGAGGGAATCCCCGATGAACAGAGCGGCTCTGTCACTGTGCCTTCTCGGGGCGGGACTTTCCACCGCCAACATCCTCATCATGCAGCGTCCGACATGCCCCTCCGCGGAGACCGCGTTGATTGCCGCGGACAAGGCGACGCCACCTTCGATCTCGAAGGCGACCCAGGGCAACCCGGCACTGGCTGCAAAGCCTGAAGCCAAGGAACCAGCCAAAGCCCCAAAAAAAGTCGTAAGCCCGGCTCTGGCGAAGCCCGAACAGACGGCAAAGGCGGCGCTCACAGGACCAGCCGCGCTGCCGAAGGATGTCGATCGAACAGGCTCAATCGATCAGCCTCAGAAACCGAAGAGTGCGCCGGCGGCGTCCCCGTCGCGGACCGAGCCATCACAAAAATCCGCGCAAAAGGGATCGAATCTGCCCAACGACCCCAACCTCATCGCACCCGCCAAACCCAAGTCTTACGATCGGCGCTACGAGCCGCGCCGATATGGCTGGAAACGGTACTACCGTTATGTCGGGCCTCCCGTTGGATTTAGAATTCGCGTATATCCGGGTTGGTGACAACGCAGGTCTCTCTCAAGGGAACAACCTGCGATCGCGGCGATGATCCCGGCAAGAGGCGCCCATGCGAACGCTGATGGCGATACTGGTAGCGGCCCTGACGCTGACCCTTCTGCAGTTTGGCATTGGCGCGACTGACGCTGAGGCGGGCTCTGCCTTTTGCAAGCAGCGCTACAATGTCTGCCTATCCCGCTGCGCCGAGAGTCGCAGATGCCTTCCGCGCTGCCAAGCTCAATACCGGCGCTGCGTTCCACCCGCACCACATCTTGGCGACTTGATCTGATCGGGTTCGCGGAGCGCGCCAAGCTTCCAGTCGAATCCTGGCGCGGTACGGGCATTTACGTTTTGCTCACTCTGATCAGGCACGATGCTCTCAGCTGGTAGGGGGCGCGGGCGCGTATGAGTGATTCCCGCGTCGGCTTTGGGGGACGAGTTGGTTATGCGTACGTTCCGATGGAACGCTCCTATCATCATTGGGGCGGGTGCTCTTGTATTCTTGTTGTACGCGCCCGCCCCTACCCTTCTCAAAGCTGAGGAACGCCAAGCCGTTTCCGAAAACCGGAGCGATCGCATCACGGCGCAAAAAGCGCTTCAGCTTGCGCTTTCGGAGCTCGGCGATGGGGTGACGCTGGTGTGGCAACGCCCGGAGCGCGGGCTGGTCGGCCGGATCAGGCCGGTCTCGGCCTTCCGCGACGACAAGGGCCGCGTCTGCCGCAACGTCGCCTATTCCCTCACACTCGGCACTTATCAGCGAGAAATCCAGGGCGTTGCCTGCCGGGAGCAAGACGGCTCCTGGTCGCTCGCGGGATAGTCAGGAGTCCTTCTCATGTTCAAAGTCAGCGGAACGGTCATCGCCTTCGCTCCCTCTTCCGGTTTCGGGTCAAGATCAGAAATGAGAGAAGAGCGGCGTTCAGGTTCTCGATTTACGCCGCTTCTCTCGCGCCGCGACACCTGGCTCGCCCTGAAGCGAAAGGGTGAGGAGAGGACCTTCTCGGCCATCTGCTTTCCCGGCTGGGATCGTGGCTAGTCTCGATGCCAGCCTCTAGAGGCTAGGGCCCTTCCCCCGCGCCGATCCGCCTCATCCCGATCCGGCAAAAAGCCTTCCCGCCTCTGCCATCCCGGTCCTATAAAGCGCCTTCTTTCGGAGGGCGTGAGAGGCGATGGCTGACGGCGGAAAATTGATGGCGGGCAAGCGCGGCGTCGTGTTCGGCGTCGCCAATAACCGCTCGATCGCCTGGGGCATCACCAAGACCGTGACCGACCAGGGCGCCGAGGTCGCGCTCACCTATCAGGGCGACGCCATCAAGAAGCGGGTCGAGCCTTTGGCAGAAGAGGTCGGCTCGAAACTCGTGCTCCCTTGCGATGTGACCGACGAAGCGAGCGTCGAGGCCGTGTTCGATACGCTCGCCAAGGAATGGGGCGCGCTCGACTTTCTCGTGCATGCCGTCGCCTTTTCCGACAAGGAGCAGCTCGACGGGCGCTATGTCGACACCACCAAGGACAATTTCGTCCAGACGCTTCTCATCTCCTGCTACTCCTTCACCGCGCTCGCCAAGCGCGCCGAGCCTCTGATGCGGCAGGGCGGCTCGCTGCTCACCCTCACCTATTACGGCGCCGAAAAGGTGATGCCGCATTACAACGTCATGGGCGTGGCCAAGGCCGCGCTCGAGGCAAGCGTCCGGTATCTGGCGGCCGATCTCGGCAAGGGCGCGATCCGCGTCAACGCCATCTCGGCCGGGCCGATCAAGACGCTCGCGGCCTCGGGCATCGCCGACTTCCG